>CADEGZ010000076.1 GCA_902827015.1 uncultured Pseudomonadota bacterium | reverse complement strand
AAGGTAATAAACAAAGTGTAGCCACACAAAGCAGAGCTGATGTCCATTACCAGATAGCTGCGTCAAAACTTATAGAAGAAAATTGTAGCACCCGATCTTCAGAACATATATTAAATATTTTAGCCTGAACCTGTGCTAAATTACACACTCCTTGATGTTCAATAAGGACACCCTTAGGTTTTCCTGTAGATCCTGATGTATAAATGACATAAGCAAGATCAGTAGGTTCTACAAAAGTGATGGGATCATTGTCCAACATATGGTTATCTGGTAAGCCAAAACCTATGTCATCAATAATTATCAGTTTTAAATTATCGTTTTGATAATTTTTAAATTTCTCAAAGAGCCTTGATTGAACAATAAAAATAGAAGTTTTACTATCTTCCAACATAAATTTTATACGTTCATCTGGATATAACGGATCTATAGGTAAAAAAGCTGCACCTGCTTTTAAAACAGCAAGGAAGCTTATAATTACTTCGAAGCAAGGGTCCATGCTGATAGCAACTATTTTAGTTGCTGTTAAATTGTATTGATTTATCAACAAATGCCCTAATCTATTTGCCATTCGATTGAGCTCTTGATATGTTAATTGCTTTTGTTCATGGATCAGAGCTATAGAATTTGGGACACTAGATGCTTTTTTTTCAAATAATTTATGTATTACCATTTTTTCAAAATTTTGATGGTAGAATATGTGTTTCTTATTCCATTCCTCAATTAATTTATATTTTTCTTCAAAGCTAAGCATTGGAAGTTTACTTATTTTATAGTCTGGATATTCAATAATACTTTGTAATAAATTTTTAAAATGCCAAGCCATTTGTTTTATTATTTTTTTTTCAAACAAGTCAGTATTGTAAACAAATTCCAACTTCAAACAGTCATCAAGTATTTCTGCTTGTAATGTTAAATCAAATATGGAAGCTTTATATTTGATCTCTTTAAATTCTACTTCTAACCCATTGAATTTTAATGGGGTCTTATTTTTCTCTTTTAATACAAACATAACTTGAAATAGGGGATGATAGCTTAAATCCCGTTTAAGTTTTAAATGTTTTATTATATATTCAAATGGCAAATCCTGGTGGGTATATGCTGACAATGCTACTTCTCTGACTTGATTTAATAATTCATTAAATGTTAGTTCACCACTCACTTGATTTCGTAAAGCTAACGTATTGATAAAAATTCCAATTAAATTTTGAACGCCTGGATAGTGTCGATTAGCAATAGGAGTCCCGATGACAATATCTTCTTGGTTTGTATACCGATAAAGTAATATATTAAACACGCTTAAAAGCACCATAAATAAGGATGCATTTTGTTGTCTACCTACGAGAGAAATTCTTTCAATCAATAATTTATCTACTTCTATGGCATAGGTTGTACCTTGATTATTCGATTGAGTGGAACGAGATTTAATGATTGGTAAATTTAAAAGTTCTTGCGCACCTGATAATTGTTTACTCCAATAAATAAGTTGTTTTTCTAAGAACTTTTCGGATAATAAATGACGTTGCCAAACAGCAAAGTCTACATATTGAATAGGTAAAGAAGATAATTGTTGGGTTAGATCATCTAATTTTGAGGAATTATATAACCTTGAAAGTTCGCTATAAAAAATATTCCAAGAACATTCATCCGATATTATATGATGCATAGTAATCAATAGTAAATATTCTTGTTCATTAATATGGAGTATCCGCCCACGGATTAATGGGCCCTTACGCAAATTAAATGGGCTGGTAGATTCTTTAAAGATAAGTTTATCAATCTCCTTTTCTTTTGCTATTTTTGATCTAAGATCACTTTTAATAAGTGAGAAATAAAAGTTTTTAACCGTTTGCCTAGGCTCTACTTCTCCATGTACAATAGTTATCACATTGCTCAAAATCTGATGACTAATCATAATTGTATTAATCGATCTTTCTAATTTAGGAATATCTAATTTTCCTTTGATATACATTGCCGTTGATACATTATATACTGATTTATTAGACAACAACTGATGAATAAACCATATACGAAGTTGAGAAAATGATAATGGATAAGCTGATAAAGAGGTTGATTTAATATCTTCATAGTATTCTTTTTGACGGTTATGAACAATGGGAGCCAATTGAAAAATTGTTGTATAGATGAACAAATCTTGAACTCCCAGTTTAACTCCAAACTCTTCATAAACTCTAGAACAAATTTGTACACCATCTAATGAATTCATTCCTAAATTAAGAAAGTTATCATATAAGCTAATAAATGTTATTTCCAAAACATCTTCAAAAATTCTTGAAAGCTTATATTCATAATCATTCCTAGGTGAAATATACTTTGTATCAAGTCCAATTTCTTTTCTTGTCTTACAAAAATAATTTTTTACAGCTATTTGAATTAGTTCAGCACTATAGAGTTCAGTGGTCGTTTTGTTAAAGTCATTCTGGCTTTTATATTTTAATAAAATTTGAGTACTCTTTTCCCGATTATCAGATGATAAATTAATGTCTTTTACTATAGGTTCAATCAATGACATTTTATCTGGTTCAAATTTTAACTCTATTGCTTGATGTGCTTCTAAAATAAATGATACATGATTTGAATCTAATTCAGTTGTACCAAGAACTCTTAAAAAATCTAGCGCAGGTTGATTCCTACTTGTACGTATATATTCAAACTTTATAATAGAAATATTCTGTTGTACTGCAAATTTTCCTAACCAAGTTATTATACTATATTCTACGCCTCTTCCTAAAACACGGCAGCTCAAGAGCAAAGTATCTATCGTAAGTTCTTTTTGTTGAATTTTAAAGATAAGTACGCCAATTAATCCATAATCTCCAAAACGATCTTTAGCATTAACCACATAACAATTAAATTCTTTCTGTTTCAAAATTTGATATATATCTGCTTCAGTACGACGAATAGTAGTTAAATTAAATTGATTTGTTCGTTGAGTTAACTGTGCTGCACGAACAACTTGATCTTCATCCTCTATTTTTAATATTTGTATTTCCAAATTAAGGTTTTTTATGAACTCTTTTAAACCAAACGCATGACTTTTACGGTAATTTTCGCGTTCTCTTTCTTGTAAGTATAAAACAGAGCGCGCCTTGTCTTCCTTAGTTATTTTTTTTTGATCAAAGAGCCACAAATTTTTTAAAAATTGAGGAATTTTTAATTCATCCTCTGGGAACAATAAAGTAATAACTTCAGGAAGTGAACAGTTCACCTCAGCACATTCTACAGGATTATTATCAATAAAAACAAAACTGTCTAGTCCTAGATTTAAATCTTTTGCCATATCAATTATATTTTTAGACTTTGGTTGCCAATTTATTTTATAAGAAGTAATATGATTTAATTTTAGAAGCATTTTTTCACTGTTTAAAGCTTTCAACACATCTTCTTCATTGTTTTTACTACAGAGACAAATTAAAAATCCAGATTTACGTTTTTCAAGTAAGAATCTATGAAAATATTGATAAGAAGAAGAAACCTCAATACCATCGGAACCTACTTCCGCACATACCCCTTTCCACAAAGTATCATCGCAATCAACAACTATAACTTTGGGCAAGGTATACTGTATTGTATATATTTTTCTTGCTATAAGCGTTCCCAATCCAGTATATAAAGAAGAAGTGTAAGGGACATGACCTAATTCATTACTATATATATTGTAATAATCATTAACATAGTACTTATCCATCAACATTTCACTAGTTAACACATGAACGTTTGTTATTGTTTCCAATTTAGTTACTAGTTGTTTTTCTTGATTTCTAAAAACTTCCAAGGCGGTATTGTTAAGATAATTAGCAGGCGGGCATATACATACAATAAATGGTACTTGGGTAAATCTCGCTGCTGATTCCATTGCTGAAACAAATAGATCTAAATTTTCTTTAAAATTTTTATACTGCTTTTCATCAGCATACCAAACACCCCAATCTTCAAATCGTATCAAAAAAACATTAATTCCTTGCTTATTTTGACAAGACAAACTCGTAGGATCAGTAAGTTGTTGGAATACCTGATTATAAGGTGTAAATTTGATTTCACACTTTTCTTGAAATTGTTGTACCCAAAAAAATAAAGTTTGTCCTAGTGGTTCACTGATAAAAGTGCTAGAGATTATAATTGTAGTCACAATAAGTAAACCTTTTAGAATTTGAAGCTAAAACTGAGCCCATCACAACACCCCACTGTTTTTTGCGCTGGCTCTTCCCAAACTGCGGTTGCTTGTCGAAAATAACCATATTCCCGACTGTGTTATAATTCGAAAAGCCGTCCGATTGCAAACAACCTCCTTTATTTATAATTTTCTTGATTGTCTTATTGATAGATTCCTGTCCTATGTCTCCTAAAACCCTCATTGCTGCAAGCTCGGATTTACTCTCTTTAATTTCACTAGCGATAAATACAGATGTTTTGTGAGTTCCACGCCCTTTCTACTACCATTTTTACTGTAATAACTCTCATCAACTTCTATAGTACTTGCAAGAGGATAGGCAGTATCCCTTGCAGCATAGCATCTCGAATATTAGGGAAATAAGCCAAGCTATTTTATAGCTTTTAATGCCAAACAATTTTTATCCAAGCATTAATAAGTATCATCCAAAATCAGAGATGAACGGAAATCCTGCTTTTTTGCAATATGCTCCCAATAAGTGATATTTAGCATCTGCATTGTATACCATTCTCACTTTATTAAAATACCAAACATCACTTGTACCCGCAACGTCGATATATTATGTTGTTACTTTAGTAAATATTGTCATTATATTTCAACTATTGTTTAGACTCACCTATAATAAGACCACGTTTCCCATATTGAGTAATTCAACTTAAACATTTCATTAGAGCTAAATTAGGAGGCATTTGACCTATAATTATTATACAATCCTCATGAAAATTCTAAAGATAGCATATGAAAAAAAAGATATTTTTGCTAGTTTTTAGTATGTTAAGATTCTTCACTTTATTTTAATATTCACAATTTCTCAAGAGTGTAAAAGTGACCTATCAACTATGAGGTCACGGTTTTTTAGGTCTATTTGCTGATGTTGACAACTTCTCCCCACCTCCTGCATCTTCTCTATTTTCACTCCTCCCTACCGGGCTACCTGTCGTATCATCTGCCCTACAAATTTCACGGCTCATAAACAAAAGAGGACGAATGCTTGATGTTATGTAATGACTAGCAGCATGTCGTCCAGAATCAATTAGTTTTTGTTTATTTTCCTCTGTAATATTAAAATCTACCGAATCAATATCTTTCGTATTAATCAAAACAGTGTCACCATCCTCCGATCTGTTTTCAAAATCACTTTCTTGCTTTGAAAAAATTCCTAATATTAATGGCTTCACATGATCTGTTAGTGTTACAATGTTTGTTGATTTCGCGTCTTTACTTCTTCCAGGCATATACTTCTCCCATAATTTTGGTTCAAGCAACCTAAACCCAAGAGTGCTGTCAAGACGAAATAAAAACACAGGATAATTATCAAAAACCCCACCATCAACAAATAAACTTTCTCCTTGAGAAACATCTAAGCGCCTAGCATCATTAGTTTTCACATATAATGAATGTGGTACAAAAACACCAGGTATAGACATAGAGCACCTGACTGCATCAGATATAATTACATCAGGAGTATACTCATGAGAAAACACTTGGGTTTTTCTATTTTTTAGATCTAACGCAACAACATAAAGCTCTTTAAATCTAGGATTATCTCTGGCCAACAAGTGAAGTTCTCTGAATGTACAATTCTTTATTCCTACTTTTTTATCAATGTAATTATCTAGCTCTTCTCGCAACTCGTCACCCTTAAATAGTCCTTTGTCTTTTTTAAGAAAATACCCAACCCTGAATAAGGTGGGCACAGTGCTCCGGCTAAACCCATGCCTAAGATAACTAAACCAACTCCTTTCTTTAAAAAATTCTTGAAGTTCATTACGTGCTCTGTGTCCAGTTGCTTTCCCTCCATAGAAGATCGTTCCATCTTTTCTCACCTCATCTAACAAACGTACAAAATTTTGCTCTCGCACAATCTTCTCTATTTCAAGTGGAGAATATCCAAAAGCAACCAATAATGCAGTTATAGCACCTGCTGATGCTCCTCCTACTGTACCAACATGGTATAAATTATGCTTACAAAGAGATGAAATCATACTTGAAAATTCATGACTAAATTTACCTATTTCATTTGATCTAATTTCTGATAAAAGATTTTTTATCTCCTCCCTTATGGTAATTCCCTTTTGAGTGCTCTTCCCCAGAACCTCATCACTTAGATTTAATTCTATTGTTTCGCGAGAATCTACATGGCCCTTTTTGTGTATTACGATAACTTCTATCTTTTCCGAACCTTTTGCCTTCACATAATAGCCACGCTGTAATTTTTCATACTCTAACTCTTGATCAGTTATTACTTGATGAATATAACCATTCCCATAAAGCTCCAGTAAGGCCCCAGGATATGCTACACCACGTACCCCACCACCTTGAAACACCAATGAAGTTCTTCTAAAGAGAGGTTCTTTACTAGCGTTTTCTTTTAACTTACTATCAATATATCTAACAACATCCAAACGATTAAAGTCTTCTGCTATTTTTCTTGCTTTTTTCAATTCATCAGACCATTCCATTTTTTTAGTCCCAGATAAACTGGGTTTATCGTAAAATTGAGCAATTAGTTTTATAGCGTCTAAATATCCATGTTTTGCTGCCATATAAAAAGCAGTGCGGCTAGAATGATCTTTGGCGTCTACAAAGCTAACTGGAACATCAAAGCAATTAGGGGTGAGTAGATAATTAATAATTTTGTTTCTATCGAATCTTTGTCTAATAGACTCATTTGAATAGCTATTATTTCCATACATAACTGCCAGATGTAAAGCAGTTACATAAATTGGTGTGCTTCTGTTTTCATAAGGAATCATTATCAGTCGGTTTGGATCAAATACTAAATTGGGATAAAAGTCCACAAGAGTTCTGAATATCTCAAAATTCCCTCTAAAAATGGTTGCTGAAAGCGCCTTATAAAAATCTGTACAAAAGTTCGAATGATTAGGATCGACACTGTGATTTTCAAGAAAATCATTTAGATCCCGAGGTAAAAAAGGGACTCTTGAATCAGACTTAGAGGAAGAAGATGTGCTTTTTGCGCTATTTAAGCAATAATTAAACACAAATGGCGTTAGCTTATCTGTAGATAATGGTATTTCTTTACTTATCACTCCATTTGCGCTGAGAAATTTTGCTGATTTCTTAAAACCCAAATGTGCTGCAATTTGCTCAAGATTAACGGTAAGTTCGTCACCAAAAAGGGAGTCAATGTCTTTTATAGTCTTTCCTCTATCTAAATCGTGTACTTCCTCCCTTGAAAAGCAATCATATATGCTGACTCCATGACGAAACAACCATTCAATATTTCTATAAGCAACATTATCTTCATGCAGCCAAAGCAAAGTAGTCAACAATGCTGGTTCACGTCTTACTTTCGTGTGTCCGTTTTGAGTATCTTCCGAAACTACAACATAGGTAGGTTTTTTAACATTATAACCATATTTAAACAATGTTGCTAACGTTTCACGATGACCAATCGATATGGCGATCTTAAAAGGGTCATATCCATAGTTATTAGGTTGTTCTATATAATTTAGAACATCAACAGTTCTATTTTTAGCGGTTTTTCGGAACATAATAATCAATTCTTCAATTGTTTTTGTGCTAGCATTAGGAACTGCAATGTGCAAAGGATTGTTACCATTAATATCCCTCATATTAAACAAGGTTACTATTTCTCTTGAAGTCTTTTCAACTGATAATAAATCAGAGTATCGCGCAAGATCCTCTGGCTTGCCCCTCGCTGCAATATAGTGCAATGGAGTAAAACGAAACGGATCTTGCCAATAAAGTGAACCTTTGTTTTCTTCTAGAATCTTAAAGGCTTTATTGTTATTACCTTCTAAATGTAGTGCACAAACAAATTCATGATGTTTTTTAGCTACAGCTTTGTCGGAAGTTTTATAAAATGATTTTTCAATTGACGTTGAGCACAATACTGTTTTGATCAAGTCCACATATTTAGGTCCATTAAAAGATTTGTGAAAATATATAAGCAAATTTACCCAAGGAGGTACTCCAATAGCATTTTCTTTAACAAGTAAATCAGAATGTTCTTCAATTAACCATTTAGCAGTATCATATCTTCCAAACTCGATAGCCGAATGAAGCGCATTATTACCGCGATTTCTATCATACCTATTACCTGTCGAACGTACTAAAAAATCTTTAGCACCACTAAGACGAGCATAAATCTTTTGTACTTCAGTCAACGGTTGCGTTTCTATTGCTCTAAAAAGCTCTTCTTGCAAGTTATTATTTCCATCAACTCGGGATGTTGATAGTAATCTCCTACTTAGTATAGCACCTTTCGTCGTTCTCAACATTCTCAACATTTTTTAATGCTCCTAATCTAAAATTTTTACATTTTACTTCACAGAAAATTCAAATAGTTTATCTGTAAGACTTGCAATTTTTTACTTCTCAAACTTGTAAAACGATACTACCATTATTCTCGAAAAAGTCAACGCAGCTTACTTGATGTGACTCTTTCTAGAACTGTACTATGAAATGGGAGAGAAAGTCGCTTTGTTTGGTGAATTAGGCAGTTGCATATAGCCTAAAATCAAGTTAGTATAATTTCATTGGTGTTTTAGGCTTTTTTCGGTCCAATTACAAAAATGGGCTAAAAATGTATTAAGGTGCTATCTAACCAGCTTATAGTCTTTTAGATTTCTTAATGGCTTTAGGCATTTTCTTTTTAGTTTTTGCGTTTTTATTTACATTTTTAGCCTTTAGATAATTATAATACGTTGATCTACTGATGTTAAAAATCTTGCATATCTCGATCACTGTATTTTTTCTAGTCTCATAAAGCTTGTTTAATCTAACCGCCGATTTAGGGCTCAGTCGATTGCAGCCATTTTTTAAGCTGTTTTCGTTGTTGTGTCTTAGATAGCTTTGAAATGTGATAAGCCAAATTGATCGGCATATTTTTATAATCAATAGCATTGATTAATTCTGGGACACCATTTTCTTTAATGTGTTTAAAATGACGGAAATCGCTTTGTTTAAGACCAACAAAATTTGCAATAATTTTTTCTCTCTCATGACTACTCAAGTTTGCAAACTTCTCACGTGATCCTTCATTAATATTTACGCCAAAATATTTGATATTGACATCATCACAATTAATTTTATTCTGCAATTGATGGTTAATAACTGTTCTAACAAGCATGTCGAGTTCTTCTAGAGATGTTGCTCGAATACCTTCTTTGTTTAATGAAGGAATGCTTCCTGTGTAGGAACCGTCGGTTTCATGAACAAATATTACCAAAAATTCTTTTTTGTTCACTTTTTCTTTCCTTGATATTGATGAACTTCAATGACTAGCGAGTTGATATTCATCTTCTAGAGTTTCGTACTCTTCAGGTTAGCATATCGTCGTTTTTAAATTAATGACGGTAGTTTGCAGCTTTTGGATTGCTACATTCCAATTTGCGCCTATATGTATCCATTGAGGAGAGCTAAAACTATTTTCCTTTTCATCCCACTTTAATAGCACTTGATCATAACTTTTTTTACTATAATTTTTGCCAGTGTAACTGTTTTTGCCGTAATGTTCTACCCATATAATTTTGTAAATTGGTATATCGGATAAAAATTGTCGGTAAATTTGAGTTGCTATGTATTCATAGCAATTTATAATGGAAGAACCAGTATTTTTGGCAAGTTCAGATAAAATTACGATAGAAGTTGCTTTAAATTCTAATAATATTTTTAGATTGCAAATACTTTTTGTACCTCCTAATCCCTTATATAAGTAAATGGGCCTTCATATAATACCAATGAAATTTCAATTTCTCACTAAATTTAATTCTTTACTATAATAGTGCGCCCTTAGCAATACTTCAAGACTTTTACTCATCATTTTTTAATTTTCTCTTTTGTCAGAAAACTTTAAAAACGAGGCTCTAACGCTTCAGATTGAAAATTGATCTAAATTCCTAATAGTTACATACTTCATTTTGTGCGTTCTGAGACATGGTATATGAACCCATCCTATTGTCAAGGAAACTTTGTAGGACAATTAGATTAAGTCGCAGTAGTATATCCGGTCTCCAAATCATTAGATTCTGGACCATAATGGAATTCGCCCACCTTCTCCTAATCGGTTACTCGGCCATCTTCCCTGGAAAAGGCCATTATGTCTCTCAGGGTTTGAAGGTGTCGGTCTTACCTATCTTGTCATTACAAAATTAACCTCACGCAACTCAGTTGTTTCCTATACCCAAATTTCTGAAAATATTAATAAGCTTACCTACAATACAAAAACCTCATGCCTATGCTGCCTTCTCATAGCTTGTATCATGCACCAACATTGCCCAAATAATACGTGCGTTTTTATTGGCTAATGCAACAGCTGCCTTATTTGACCCTCTTCGTTCTTTTATCTTGTTTATCCATTGGCTGCGACTATCATCCTTATTTTTAGCATATCTAACTACTATCCTTGCGCCATGAATTAATAGGCTGCGTATATACTTATCGCCACGCTTACTTATTCCGAGAAGATTTTGTTTATTACCACTTGAACGTTGTCTTGGAACCAATCCTAAAAAAGCTGAAAATTGCCGACCGTTTTTAAATAATGTCGGATCTCCTATCGCTGATACTATAGCAGTTGATCCAATGGGGCCAATTCCTTCTATTTTTGAAATTTTTTGACACGCTTCATTTGTCTTAAAAATTTGTTCAATTTTATCGTCATATTTTTTTATTTTTTCTTCTTTCTCTAATAGCTCCTCATATAAGTCATAGAAGAATTGGCGTCCTGTATAGGTAAGCTCATTCTCTGCGTCTTCTAAAATCTCAGGTAGGGACTTCTTCAATTTGGGGACCCCTTGGGATACCGTAATTCCATATTCCATTAACAATCCCCTGATTTGGTTAGTTAAAGCAGTTCTTTCTTGAACCAAACGACTACGAATTCGATGAATAGCTTGCAGATCTTCTTGTTCAACAGTTTTTGCAGAAACAAAACACATTGCAGGTCGAGAAGCGGCTTCGCAAATTGCCTCACTATCGTTCC
>CADEGZ010000075.1 GCA_902827015.1 uncultured Pseudomonadota bacterium | reverse complement strand
CCGCGTTTATAAGACCACTTAAAACCAGCTGCTCTTAGTTTGGCTTCATGCGAACTATCAACGCCAAAAATCCACATCCAAGATCCGCAAAGTTCAATCTTAAGGTTTAAGCTTTGGATAGCATCTAATGCGTCAAGAACTTCTTTAGGTAAAGCAGATTGAGGCTTTGCGATTTGACTCGATTTAAACGCTTGCGAAGGGGGGTTGTTAAAAGAAGGTGAGTTGTTTACACTAGAATTAATCATTTGTTCAGGCTCCAAGATAGTCTGACGATGGGAGGGGTGTATCGGTGTTAGAAGCACTGCTACATCCCGTTTCGCTTTATTCAAGCTTATTCTTAATATAAGCAAAATCACTATAAAATACAAGGTATTTTGCAACTTTTTACAAAAATATTTTTAACTTTTTTTACTTTTCTCATATTTTTAAGACTCAATCAATGATATCCTTTCTGCCTAAAATTATCCTGATATGTCTAATAACATCCAACACAAATACTAAGCATAGTTAACACTAGGCTTAAGTTCTTAAATAACATTTTTCTGTTGCATCGCTTTAACTCTCACTTTACTCTTAGACATTTTAGGGAATTCCCTCGCATTATGCTCACCCTTTTTGAACACTCAGGGACCAGCTGGGCCAGGATAATTTTAAATAAAACCCCCACTCAAAAATCACTAAAGTATCACCCTAATTAAACCAGCACACCTGACGCACCACTCCATTTTCGAGATTTTTATTGATATTTTCAGATTTTTTATAGGGTGGTGCTTTTATGCGTCATACGTTGTCATACCGCTTAAATTATTTTTTCATACTTTGTCATACGTTTTTCATACGATCGTCATACCTTTATAAATATTCTTATAAATCAAAAAGATACAGATAAATTATCGTATTACTTTTTATGAAAATGGTATGAATTTGTATGAAATTCGTCATACGATGTATGATAATTGAATATTATTATCTTAGTTGTTTATAATGGGCATAAAAATTGTTTAAGGAGTAAAAAATAAATGCCTCTACTTTCAGTCAAAATCCCTGATAAGTTAAATCGTAAACTATTGTCTAAAGGTAAGGAACTAGGAATAAATAATCAAAGTGAACTGGTGCGTAAGTTATTAAATTTTGCCGTTGAACATTACGACGAGTCGCAGGCATTTTCCAAAAATTCTTGGCAAAAGAAAATAGCAACGTATAACTTACTAAGTTATTTTTTGTTAGAGAAGTTTGTGACTGAGGGCGTTGACAATGGAGAAGATATAATAGAAGCAGCAAATAAACATGCCGAAAAAGTTGCTGCAGAGTTGCTTGAATAATTTTATTTTTCAAAGCCTTGCTCGACTGATTTTTTGTGCTGACTGGGCTCGGGTTTGTCAAAAGCATAGGTGATTTTGATAGTTCCGTAGCTTTAGAAATGTCATTGAATTGCGTATGGATAAAATCGTGGTTAATAAGTTTGAATTGCACCATAGCTGCTAAGTAAAAACAATTTCCATCGTCCGCATTCTGTATATCCCAACCACCTAATAGTTATATTCTGCTTTTTAGCCATTTCTTTAGATTAAAGAATGGCGGCACCTTCAGTCATAACCATGCGCAGAAAATGAAGAATCCGAATGATGTCGAGGATGTTAAATTTCTTGTATATCATTATCACTGTTCGGGTTTCGATTTTAACAGAGCTGTTACCATTTGCAAAAATTTCTTTATAGAATGTCTTGTTGAGAGCGCTTCGTTTAGCTTTGCATTTGGTGAATAGTGTAGCTCTGTAGGGCACAAAATGTCACGAATCCTAATAGTTGAATGCGCTTTACCATTTCTGACTACCGGTTTACTACTTTATTCAAATTACTTAAATTTTTAAGACCCTCTATCCATGTGCGTGTATCCATTTACCCATTTATGTTATTGACATCTATGAATAGTTAGCATATGTTTACCGTTAGCTATGACTAACTGTGAAAATATTTTTAATGCCCTAGGGGATCCAACTCGCCGTAAGATCTTTGAGAAGCTCTCAAAGGGTCCGTTTGCTGTCGTTGATATTGCAAAAAAATTACCTATAACAAGGCCAGCAGTTTCACAGCACCTAAAAGTCTTGATGGATGCTGGTCTTGTTACAGTTCGACAGAATGGTACGAGAAATATATATCAGATAGATCCGAAAGGGGTTTTAGTGATGCGTAATTATTTGGATCGCATGTGGGACTCTGCGCTTCATGCATTTAAACTCGCAGCTGAGGATGAAAAGGAGAGACGAAAATGATGTCGATAAAAAAAGAATTGACGGTAGATGTATCACAGGAAACTGCATTCCGCGTGTTCAGTGAAAAGATGGATTTATGGTGGCCCCGTTCCCACCATGTTGGAAAGACACCATTAGTAAAAATGGTTCTTGAGCCCAAAGCGCAAGGACGTTGGTACTCCATCCATCAAAACAGTGAAGAATCTGCGATTGGATATGTTCAAGATTTTAAACCAAACTCACACCTACTCCTCATATGGCAACTGAATGGAGAATTTCAGTACGATTCTGCGTTACATACAGAAGTAGACATTAATTTCACTGTTAAAAATCCAGAGCGAACTCTTGTAACGTTTGAACATCGAAATATTGAAAAACTCGGTAAAGTAATAGATGGCATGAACGAAGGTTGGAGCTTGATTCTTGATCTTTATGCCAAGCTTGCCAGTGTCGGAAAACTTCAAGGTGAGGCACTGAAAATTTATCAACGAACAATTTTAGAGAATCCGTGTCATTGACCTTTCGGATCTTTCCAAATAACCTACTTGTCTGGTTTAAGATCTTTGACATCGAATTTCTGGCAGTGGTCACCAAATCAAAACTCAAAAGTGCCCTCAACCTTCATGCCGCTATCTCTCGTATCCGTCCCACCATTGAGCAAGCCTCTTAGGCTCGGTCAGTGTTTTATAGTGTCATCTGAAGAAACTTTATCGCCTATGTAAAAATCAGTACTTATAGATTTACGCTTACTTAATCATAAGCTGTTACGGGCTTAATAAAAAGTGATTAATTTAGCAAATACTTCTCTCGGTCAAAGGGAAGTGATTTTTTCATTGTAGTTTTATAAACTGTTTATGGCCTAAGAATGCACTCGCCCACATCAATACAATATTAATCGTTCGAGTGCATTTTTAGAGACTTATTTTGTTATTGTTTGAAACTCGCAACTTTTGCTGTACTTTGAGCACTGTCAGGAAGAGTGACAGAGAAACCTGCTTTTGCTCCTTCTTTTACCTTTGCCACGTTCGGGCCATCGAAGGCTCCCTCATAAAATGAGAGGTCCTCGTCAATTCCAACCAACCGCAAACATTGTCCCCCTGGTGCCTGAAAATAAAGATGAGGATCTGGTACATCAAGCTTCCTGACGAGACCAGACTCGACGATTTTTCGACTCATTTCCTCTACATTATCGGACTTGATTTCCAGCCAGACCGATCTTGCAGTCCGTAAGAACTCACTCGCATCAGGAACATCCCCATAGAGAAATCCGATATAGAAGTTTTCTCCCAAACGAAGGAAGTCTCTTTCGTTCTCCTCTTTCGTAATTTTGCCACCGAGGATATCACAATAAAATTTACGAATGCTCTCACGATCTTGTTTTGGAACTATGACCGATGAATGATTTCCAAAAATTACCTTTGCCGTAGCCGCGGCAGTCGCCCCTTGAGAGAACGTCAACGGTGTTGATGCAGATTTAAGCTTTGCCAAATATTGCTCAACAGCAGGCTTAAGCACTTGACGTGAAAATTCCAGCAAAGATGTCTTGCATGTGCCCTCTATACTACGTGGTTGAACCCAAGGTTCTCGGCTATCATGGACGTTTGCATGGAGATCGGCTAAGCATTCTACGATGGGCACTGGAATACCAGCTTTTGCCATACATTCTCTGTTTTGGGCGACCGTTAGCACAACATGTTCAATTGGACGCCCGATCCCTTGGCTAATGACTTGTGTTGCTTCAGTGATATTGAAATCTTGTGGCCCCACAACATCAAATACACAAAACCCTTTCCAACTAAGATCTAGCAAAGCTTGAAACGCTTTTTCCTGAACATCACGAGCAGCTACCATTCCTACTTGCTTGTTTTGAGGTCGATTAATTGTTCCAAACTCAGCGATAGTTTTGATGTGACCTAAAAAGCCTTCCATTAGCTGGCTAGGTCTTAGAACAGTCACATTATACACCGCTTCTTTAAAAATACCTTCTATCATATGAAGAACCTTAAACATGCCCCGAAGCTCTTGCTCAACAACAGGAGCAGATACGGATATCAATACAACGCGCTGAATACCATTTTCTTTGGCTAATTGAGCTCCCATAGTGGCTGTTTGCAGCATCCAATCATTGTAGTTTGTATGACCATTATAAGTAAGATCAATAGGGGTAACCCAGTAAAGTGTATCAGCACCTTTGAAAGCTTGATTTAATACATCGGGATTGTTGATAGATCCTTCTATCAATTGAGCTCCAGCTTGAACAAAATTTTTTACTTTTTCAGGGTGTCGACTAATCATGGCTACTTCTACTTTTTCCTTCAACAATTGTTCAACTACAAATTGACCTAATTTTCCTGATGGCGTAGTAATGACTATTCTCATAACATTTCTCCTCGCTTAATTAAGTTATGATTCATCAGATTTAAAAGTCAGTGTTGCAATTTCTAATCATTGACACGGATCTCGCCGTAAAACTGCTAGTCCATCGTCTGGTTTAGAAGGCAATTCTACTTTCCTCCGCTGAATCAATAATTCAAACAGTTCTACCAGTCAAAACTGGCTTCCCGGGTAAGTTACTCACCCCTACAAGAATGGTAATTATTAACTTACCGTAAGTAATAACTTACCATTTATATTTTATTTTTGTCAACTTTTTTTGTTACCAGCAGTTGGACCCATAAATGTGGCTACTTATATGGGCGACGCTTTTGCCCGACTTCATCTTTTTTCGGCTTGTCTTGTAAAGGATTCATGTTGTTTGTTGAAGTAGAACTGCTACTAGTTTTTGATTAGCATAGCCAACAATCCCCTCATTTAATTAGTTGATAAACTGAATTTTATTTAGGTTAAATTAATCACATAAAAATACTTATTTGACTAACAAATTAATTTGCTTTAAATAATCTTGGTAATTAAAAATGTTTTAATTAAGGTGGCTTAGCCATTGGCTTTTTTGCTGGTTTCGATCTTGCTTCGTCTTTGTTAGGAATGGTAACTTAAGCTTTAGTGTTTCCTACGCTAAAATTGATTTTCAGTTAGCCTCAATAAAGCACTTTGTGATTGAGAGATTTTTAAACACTTTCATGAATGAAAAATTAAATGGAATAAAACAAGTAGATCACTTTGGCGTTTACGGCGTTATTTTTAACTCTAAAGGCAACCATGTGTTGTTGATTGAGAAGTCTAAAGGCCCCTATAAAGGTATGCTCGATCTACCAGGAGGAAGGCCCGAATTTAACGAACTACCGGAAGAGACGCTATATAGAGAAATATTAGAAGAAACCGGCCTTTATGTTCAAAAAAGTAAGCAAGTGGAATATTTGGTAAATATATTCAAGTATGATAAAACACAATTCAGGCGTACAGCTCTTATTTATCTGGTGCAAGCTGTTGGAAATATTAGAACAAGACCAGATGGTTAAGATTCAAACGGTTCATGTTGGTTTGATATATTATTTATTCCGACCACAAATTGTACACCTTTTGTAAAAATAATTGTCCCAGAACTTTCCTATAGGACTTTCTTATGACTTATAGAATCTTCAGGCGTCAAAGAAATTATTTCTCAAACATTCATTTAATGCTTCTCCCTTACTTTATCCTTAATCTTCCAATGCTATTAATGTCCGTTGAAAATCCTGGCGAATGTTTTTTTACGGATTTGATATTACTATCAAGTATAATATTTACATTCAGTTTAGTTATGTTTGTAATGCTCAACCTTATATTAAAGAATACAACCCAAACTTCGTTATTTCTATCAATTTTATTTTTAAGTATATGTGTGATAAACAATAAATTCTCTTTTGACAATGTTAATATGATTTGGGCTAGCACTTTCATAATATCTTTATTAGCCCTATATTTTAACAAAAAGTATAAATTCTGCCAAAAAAAACACTTAACTATTCTTTTTATTCTGTTGGTTTTCATATCTCTATTTTATTTTTCAAAAATTTACCTTGCTAAAGTAAGAATTGAAAAAAACATTGCAAAATATGCCACTAAGGCTAAATTAGATGATTTAGACATGAAAATCGACCCAAATCTTAAAGTTTCCGAACAAATGCCCAACATTTATTATATCATCCTAGATGAATTCGCTTCGGAACGTGCGTTTTCTGAACAATACCATATTCATGATATGGAATTATTTAATTTACTGCGTAAAAACAATTTTAATGTAATAAAAAACAGTTACTCTAATTATCCTTGGACTATTCCCTCTATTTCTTCTTCGCTTAATATGGAGTATCACGAGCAAATGGGCGTAAAAAATGAATTTCCAGCGCTAGCCCATTATATGATAATAAACAATAGAGTTAAACATTATTTAGAATTCTATGGATATAAAACATACATGCAACCATCCGTATATTGGTTGGGGCGAGAAAGCCAGGGAATGCTAAAAGACTTTATCAAGCGCTCCTATTCATATGGACTCTTTCAAAGTTATTTTCAGTTAACACCTTTAAATTACCTCGTAAGAGGGTATCAAAGAGTGCAGCATAGAAACTATGCCTTAGAACAATTAGATTTCTTGAAAAAAAGTGTTAATTTTAAAGGTCCATATTTTATTTATAGCCATATTTTATGCCCTCATCGACCTATTGTTTTTCGTCGAGATGGAACATCTCTCAATCAAAATGAGATAAAGGTCTCCGAGAAAGATCCTAAGCACGAAATGTATGTTGAACAAGCTATATTTATAAGTCAAGCAATTGCTGGCACAATTGAACATATTCTTAAGAATTCTAAAGAGTCGCCAGTTATTATTTTACAATCTGACCATGGAAGGTTTCCAATCGGTTATTCAGGAAAAGGTAAAAATGATTTTCCTATAGATAAAATGTCTTGGCGGTTTTCAAACCTTAACGCCTTATATTTGCCTAACAAAAAAGTAGTGTTTCCAAAATTTTTTAGTTCAGTAAATAATTTTAGGCTAGTATTCAATCTATATTTTTCAAAAAATATGCCCCTGTTAGAAGACAAGTGTTTTTATAATTCTTATGACTTTCAACAATATTATTTACCAGAAGAACTATCAAAAAATCAAAAATAAATGTCTAGGTTAAAGATTATTCGCCCAGATTGATTGCCATCTCGTAAGATAAAGTGTTCCTCCTCTTTAAGACTTCCTTTTCGATTTTGTTTTCTAAATCTTGGGCCAATCTATCAGGATCTTTGAATGAATTGAAGAAAATAATATTTATGTCTTTCCTAAAATCAGCTCTTTTAAAATATTCTTTTGAAACAATTTTATTATGCTCTTTTCTAGATTTTGCTAAGGTAGTATCACCCCTTAAATCTAGACCAAAGTTGCTATCACCTTCGACTAGGATATAAAGACCTGGCAACAATTTTGCGTTTTTTAAGCCGCTTGCAGAGGCATTCATCAAGGGAATTTTTTTAGTTTGATTAAGGCTGTTCGCTCTATATCCATAAAAAGTCTTTCGATCCGACATATCTACAATTAGCTTTCCTTGCTTTCTCAATCTTAAATATTCAAGCTCAGTGATATATTCAAAGTGTTTGGGATCATCATCTTCTCTAGGAGTTCGAGTAACTGTGAATTTAGGAATATAATATATATCTGATAATGCACATATTTTCTTAATTAAGGTGCTTTTACCTACCCCGCTTTCACCTAAAAAAAACACAGGAGGGTTCTGATAAAGGTTTAACTTCGAATATATTTTATTGTCGCTAATGTCTATATAAGATTTATTTTGAACGTGCAATAATTTTCTAAATAGCATCTCTGGGTTAACATCATTGTTCGATTTAGAATAACTAAACCGAGTATGATCTAAATCCTGCAAGACATAAGCGTGGTAATAAACATCTAAGGCTACATAAATCAACATTAACTTTACATGATTATAAAAATTTACAAGTTCTTCTCCTGCCAAACATCGATGTGAATTATATTCCTTAACAAATTCTGTTATTTTTCTTTCGTTTAATTTGCCATCTTTTTCAAACCCATAAAATATCTGGGCACGAGCAAGATCTGTTAACAGATAAGAATTGCTTACATGGTCAAAATCTAAAATACCGCTAATTTCATGATTAGCGCCAAACAGTATATTCGAAAATGAGAAATCTCCATGAATTAAGCCGCGAGGTAACTTATTAAAATATGATTTATCTATTTGGTCATAAATTTCTTTTATTTGTTTTATGTGTTTCCAATTTTTACATTGCTCAAAAAGAAAATTAAATTTACTTATGTCTATAAGTCTAGTTGGTATGTTACCTGGCACCTTCATCAAATGGATCTTTGCCATTAGAGCTGCAACGTTTCTGCGTTTTTGAGAATGAAAATACCGATGTTCTCCTGCACAGTATTGCATGGCAGAAATAACATGCTTATCAGGAGTTTTCAAAATGAAATCAACTTTTGGAATAGGAAACAGTTTTTCCCTCAGATTTTCAGTAATTTCAACAATAAGTTTTACTTCTTTTAGTTCTTTTCTAGGGTAGTATTTTAATGCGCAAATAATTTTATTATTGTGTTTTACTAGGAAGACCATATTAGCCACGCCATGAAAAATTGGCTCAAATTGTAAGTCTCCATTAATATTATAAAATTCTTGAATTTTTTTTTTGACTATTGTGGATTCTACGATTGTATTATAATAAAACTTATTCGTGTTATAGCTCTCGAACGTGCTCGTATTATAATGTTGTGTGTATCCAACAGAACAATTGCAGATCCAAAATATTAAAAAGGATAACAGAATATTTTTTTTCATGCTTTTTTAACTCCGATTACGTCGCTAATCCATTACTTGCTGCCAAAATTGCATTCAAGGCTATGCGTCTGTTTTACCAATGCCAAATCTTTCCTTTAGAGCCTCTCGCCTAACATTTTCTCATAATCTTCAGCTAATCAAAATTAAACTCTAAGTCTAGTAAGCTTATTGTTAGGAGCGGTGTTGGATATTTCTCAAGGTTCTATGTTAAAACCCCCTACACTTATAGTATTTAGTATAATGACTCTAACCAATTTTAATTGTCACTCCAAGAGACCTCTGCAAAAATAGAGGCCTTAGAAAATGAGGGAATGCACAGAACCCTTTATCTACTTTCTTACTTCCAATTTAAACTACTAAATTTAAACTACCAATATGAATGTGGCAATAGCAGTTTTATATTATCTAATATACTTTTCAAAAATAGCTTTTTTCACTTAGTCTTTGAGAGCAATAATATTATAAGTTAGTTAATAAGGTATTTCTTATACATAATCTTCAGGGAAACCAAATTAGTTTTAAAAATCTTAAGAAATAGGTTGAACTATAGCACGGAATATGTTTTTTAAGGAACTTAGTAGCGGTGCTACATATGAGATAACAAGTGGTAATTCTATCTATAAAGAAATTATCATAGCCATATTGCCCTATTTTATGTTTAAATGTATTTACTTTTTTAAGATCGAAATATATACCAAAATTGGTTTAAACGCTACCGTGTGTTAGAAGATCAAGTTAATTAGTGGTTCGAGTTCTTATAGGGAAGGACAAGTGCATAAGTTTCATTTAATGGCCTTATCTTTGGGCTTAACTATACCTATTGCAGCCCAGGCATATGTAGATCCTGGTACAGTAGGCGCACTCTATCAAGTGCTTTATATCCTTCTATTTGCGTTAATTTCATTCACAATAATGAAACCATATAACTATTTAAAGTCAATATTTAAGAAATTATTTTCAAAAGATGAGGATGATTCTGATTCTGAATCAAAATAAAGGTCTAATTGCAAATAACAAAAGGATTCGCGTTCGTTGGCAAATATTAAAATAGATTCTTCCTCCTATGTTGATCCCAATGGTTTTCTTTTTTGGCATAAAGATGAAGCTTATCGACTAATTTATGAAGAAGCGGCTCCTTTTTATCTGTCCTTATTTGAAGATGGAACAATTGCCAAGTTAATGGCAGAAAATCATTTGGTAAAATCAGAACCAATATCTGATCCAAAATTCAATTTAAAGCAAACCGGACTCATTTTAAAACACGAGACTCTCTCTCCAAATACCTATTGTGTTGAATGGTGCCCATCAATGTTACAAGACGCTGCCCTAACTGCATTGAATCTTTCGAAAGTTTTATTACACCATAATTGCATGTTGCAAGATGCCTATCCCTGGAACATTTTATTTCGTGGACCTGAACCAATTTATGTTGACTTCACCTCTATTGTTCCTCTTTCCAAGGAATTAATATGGCCAGCCTATGAACAATTTCTAGCATTTTTCCTAAGGCCTCTTTTACTATCGGCCATGGGTAAAGGAGAAATTGCAAGGAAATTATTACTTAACAACATATCAGGGATTGATTTACATACATTTTTATTAAATGCAAGCGTAGGATTTAAGGTTACTCATCCCCTGCAATTATTAATTGCCAAACTTGATACCTATATTCAGAAGAATCATAATTTAAAAAAATCACTGAAGTCCTATATTCAGAAAAACTCCAGGGAAATTTCCAAAGAATTACGTAATAGGTTTTATACCACATTAATAAATAACATCTCCGCACTGAGTTTTAATCAAGCTGGCGATCTCTGGAAAGAGTATTACAATACTATACCAAGACATGTTAATAAGCAAGCTAAACTCGTAAGAATTAAATCACTTGTCGAAAATTTAAAATGTAAAACTCTCCTAGATTTGGGTTCAAATACAGGGATTTTTTCGTTGATTTGCGCTGAATTGGGAATGAAAGTAATTTCTGTAGATCAAAGCCAAGAATGTATGGAACAATTGTATCATTCAGCTAAAAGAAAAAATATAAACATCACGCCAATCGTTTCAGATGTATTATGTCCTACTCCTCCTTTTGGTTTTATTGGAGAACAGTATCCGTCATTATTTGATAGAGTTAAAAGTGAGATTGTTTTGTGTCTGGGGTTTAATGCATCATTTACACGTAAATGGTAGACAATCGTTTGAAAGGAT
>CADEGZ010000074.1 GCA_902827015.1 uncultured Pseudomonadota bacterium | reverse complement strand
TCAAGTAGGTTTACAACCTCGATCCGACGGTGCAATGTTGGCTGCCTACCTGCAATTTTAACTTGCCAGATCCCTTTTAATGTGCAAAATATAATAAGGATGTCCTACACAACCCAGGTAAGCTTTTAAGGAACATTAGGTATGTTACGTTACATTGTGGGTAGTTTGGTTCTTTTTTTTGTATTGCATACATCTGCTATTGCCAATCCTAAAGTTTCTACATCGGAGTATCCTAAAGTGACTACAACTACGTCTTTAGCTGAAAAAAACCTAATTCAGGGGAATGCATTTCTACAGGAAAACCAAAATAACCCCGAAATCCATAGTTTGCCCAGTGGTCTTCAGTATAAAATCATTAAAGAAGGCACTGGTATTTCGCCAGGACCCACCGATTTCGTCACGGTAAATTACCGAGGAACGCTAACAGACGGAACCGAATTTGACAGCTCTTATACGCACAATGCACCTACCACTTTTGCGGTGAATGCAGTTATCCCTGGGTGGTCAGAAGCACTCCAACTGATGAAACCAGGCGCCAAATGGACAATCTATATCCCACCCAAGCTTGCCTATGGCTCCCAAGGCGCAGGTCGATTGATTGGTCCTAATGCTACGCTTATTTTTGATATTGAATTGATCTCTGTTAAGCCCGCCTTAGATGAAGATCAAGATGGTTTTAACGATGAAATTGAAGACGACGGCTAAATATACCCCTCGTAATCGGATTTATGGTCGCTGATAATTACAATCTTACGCACGCACAAGCACTTCTCAAAGAAGAACCTTTAGAAAAAGTAAGTAGTTACGCCGAAGAATGGGTTAAATCCTCCCCCCATTCTTTGGATGCCTTACAATTTTGTGGGATGATTTCAGTAAAAAAAAATAACTTACAAAAAGCCCTCGATTATTTTAAACGTGCTGTTCTACAAAAACCAACTGAAGTTTCTTGCCATATCAATTTAAGTAACGTCTACTTGGCTCTAGGGCAGAACATCGAGGCGCTGATGCATCTTCATCAAGCCTTACGGATCCAGCCCTTACATGCCGAAGCTTATAATAACATTGGAAGATTACTCTACAAACAAAGACGCATTGAAGAGGCCATTCTAAATTTTGAAAAAGCGCTACGAATTGATCCCGATTATTGGGAAGCACATTACAATCTTGCTCATAGTTTTGCCCTGCAAAATCAAATAAATCGAGCAGCCACCCATTACCAAGAGGTGATTCGGCTTTTCCCTCTTCATCCAGTAGCACACTTTAATCTAGGGCTTGCTTACTTAGATGAAGAAAACTACATTGAAGCGGAAAAACATCTAAGCACCGCATTAACATTAAAAGAGGATAATTTTGAAGCTTTAAAGCAACTTGGTCAAGTCTATGTAATGTTAGGGCGCATAAATGAAGCATTACAGACTTATGAAAAAGCTTTAAGTTTATCCCCTACAGCCGCAGATATTCACCACAATCTTGCTATTTTATACTTGCGTAATGAAGATAGAACAAAAGCATTCTTTCATTTTAAAGAAGCTCTGAGTTTAGATCCTACCAATGATACTGCAAAGCATATGATCATGGCATTAAGCCACACCCAAACAACAGCTGCCCCTTTACCATACATTACACAATTATTTGATCAATATGCAGATTATTATGATGAACATCTCAAGAACAAATTGAGATATCAAGTCCCTCACCTCTTAAGAAATGCCATCGGGCAAGGCCTTGGCAACAATCCTACAGCAGGCCGTGTGTTAGATCTCGGGTGTGGGACAGGTTTATGCGGCATCTTTTTTAGGGATCTCGCATTGGAACTGATCGGAATCGATCTATCCCCCAAAATGCTTAAAAAAGCAAAAGCACTAGGCGCCTATGAGAAACTATTCAGATCCGATTTAAACGAATATTTATCTCAAGAACAGTTAGAGCCTTTTAATCTCATTATTGCAGGGGATGTCTTAGTGTATAGTGGCGCCTTACACCAAATTTTCAAGAACGTTGCACAAGCACTTGCTCCACAAGGTAAGTTTGGGTTTACAACTGAACATTTAGAAACAGGTACTTATTATTTACAACCAACAGGCCGTTTTGCACATTCCAGCCAATATATACGCCAATTAGCAGAAGAAAATCATTTTACCATTGAACTAGAAGAAAGTATTGTGCCTCGCGAACATGAAGGAGTCGCTATTCAAGGACAGCTTTATGTGTTAAAAAAACATCTAAAGCAGGGGGATTGAATCACCAGTTTTAAGATGATATCATTTTAAAATGGCAAAGTGTAAATTCACCTTAAAAAACAAAAAAATGGAGAAAGGGCGATGTTAGGCACCGTTCCTCTTTATCAAGGTTACCAAAGTCAAAATAAAACGAACACTAAAGGTATAAGAGCTATCCTCTTGGGATCACTCATTGGTAATGTAATGGAGTTTTACGACTTCATGATTTTTGCTTTTTTAGCAAAACAAATAACCTCTTTGTTTTTCCCCCTCCATGATAAAAATACTGGTTTATTATTAACCCTTAGCACTTTTGCCATGGGTTATATTTCACGTCCGTTCGGCTCAATATTTTTTGGATTTATCGGTGACCGATACGGAAGAAAGACCGCTCTTCTTTACTCTATTTTGCTCATGAGTATCGCGACAATGTTTATTGGCTTATTACCCACTTTTAATACCATTGGTTACCTCTCTCCAGTCCTACTTATTTTGCTCCGTTTACTTCAAGGGTTTGCCGTTAGTGGAGAACAAGGGGGAGTAATTGTCTTTCTTTCAGAAACTCTAAAATTGGGTAAAGGATTTTTAGGCGCTCTAATGCTAAGTAGTGTATATGTGGGTGTTTCCATAGGAGCGGCTTCTTGTTTAACTCTAAACCTTGTGTTTTCAGAACAAGAAATTGCCGAATGGGCATGGAGACTTCCATTCTTTTTCTCAATCTTCTTAGGTACTATTTCTCTCATTTCCAGGTTGAATATCTTAGAATCTACAGAATTCATGCAAATACGCAAAGATAAATTAATCTTAAAAAATCCCCTAAAACATCTTATTAAAAATAATCCAAAACTATTAATCAAAACTATCCTTCTTATCGTTCCTCAGACCGTTTGTATTTACTTGTATGTTGTTTTTTTTCCAAATTATTTTTCAAATTTGCTTTCATCAAGTAACACCATGATCATTACAACCCTGAATATGATATTCCTGGCTTTATTAGTGCCGATCCTCGGTTACTTTTCAGACAAAATTAAACCGGAAAAAATGTTCTTATGGGGCTGCATCACTTTACTCATTTATGGGTTGCTAATTTTAAATGTTTCAAATGATAAAAATATTAATGTGCTAATCAGCGCTCAATTTCTATTGGGGTTCGTAACGTCACTTATCTCTGCACCCCTATTTGCTATCTTAGTTGAAAGTTTTTTAATTAATTCAAGATATACAGGGGTATCACTTACTTTTAATATAAGTACTTGCATTTTTGGTGGAACAACTCCCATGATAGCAACCGCTTTAGTCAACTATTACGGATTCCATGCGCTTGGGTTTTATTTATTGATTGCAAGTCTTTTGGGTATTGTATTCTCAAGTCATACTAGAAATCATTATCAAAAAAACATTTAACTGGTTTTTGTGGTGCGAAATTTAATTTAATTGCTAACTGGAAATAATATTTTCTAAAAGATTTATGGTTTCCCATTTAAGCACTACTGATTAGATCTAGGCTTGCTTTATCCCAATAGCACCAACACTTTCTTTGCCATTGCCGATCATCTCAATAGGATAATATTTTTGATCAATATAATCAATTTCCTCAATGATAAATCCTGCTTTTTTAAGTACATTTTCCATAACTGCTTTATCAAAAAGATTAACTAATTTTTGTCTATCTTGAGCTCTGTGTTTATCTTCTGCATACTTTTCAGAATCTTCCATTAATCCCGGCCATTCTTCCCCCTTTAAAACTCGTGCTTCATATTCAGGAACGAATGAACGCCAATTCTTCATAAAGACGGTATCGCAAACAACAAAAATTTTTCCGTTTTCCCTTAACAATTTATAACATTTTTTCAAAATTTCTTGAATTTTTTCTCCTGCAAAAAAATGTAATACCCTACTGATTAAAATGGCTGAAAATGTATTGCTAGGAAGTTGAACTTCCTCTGGAAAAGCACCAGGTACCAATACTAAGCTACTCTTAAAGTTGTTTTTACAATTACGCTCTAAAATTGCGAGATGTCTTTTATCTAAATCATTTGCATAGATCTTCTTTGTTCCCTTTTCTAAGGCTTTTAATGTTGCAATGCCATAAGCGGCCCCTACCTCTAATACAGGGTGATCTGCGCTGGCAGAAAATTCACAGAATTTTTCTGAGTATTTATCGAGGTGACCCACCATATAGCCCATCTGATTTAACGTTACCACAAACCCTGAAGAGGTCTCCGCTATTGGCATTTCTGTTAAACAATTAGGGATTACTCGCACACTCGTTCCTCCCTCTTAAATAAAAAAAGTGTATCTCTTTCTTTAAAATTTCGATAGCATTCTCATGAGGGGCTTAAAAAAAGGGTACCGTAAGTAAGGAAAAACACCCTAAAACCCTATAAAAGCTGTTTTTTTAACCAGAACAATGGGGCGTTTTAATGCTAAACCGCTTTGCCATAAGAATATGGTTCACCGTATTTTTACTGATGGGGGGAGCGACTGCTCCAGGCTGTCTTTTTGCTAATTGGGATTCTTATTGGGCTTCTCAGTGGCACAAAAAAGCCGAAGAAGGAGACGCTCAAGCACAATTTAACCTCGGATTAATGTATTACGACGGGGAAGGCGTTGCTCAAGATTATACAATCGCCGCAGAATGGTTCGAAAGGGCTGCAAAACAAAATAATACCCAAGCACAATTTAACCTTGGACTTATGTATTATGAAGGACAAGGAGTCCTTCAAGATTATAAAACAGCAATAGAATGGTTTGAAAAAGCTGCAAGCGCGGGGGATGCTTCAGCCCAATGCAATTTAGGGGTTATCTACGCTGAAGGCCAAGGTGTTGTTCAAGACTATACAGCGGCTGCAAATTGGTATCGCAAAGCCGCTCTTCAAGGTAATGCTCAGGCACAATGGAATCTGGGTGTCATGTACTATAAAGGCCAAGGAGTCAACCAAGACCTAAAAATGGCAGCAGAATGGTTTGAAAAAGCCGCATGGCAAGACAATGAGCAGGCTCAATTTATCCTTGGTTTTATGTACAATGAAGGCCAAGGCGTTACACAAAATTTCAAAACAGCAGCAGAGTGGTTTGAAAAAGCCGCCTTACAAAACAATGTCCAGGCTCAATTTAACCTTGGACTTATGTATTACCAAGGACAAGGAGAAGAGGTTCCTCAAGATTATAAAATAGCGGCAGTTTGGTTTGAAAAGGCTGCCTTACAAGGAGATGCACAAGCCCAATTTAACCTTGGACTTATGTATTATGAAGGACAAGGAGTACATCAAAATTATAAACATGCTGCAGAATGGTGCAGCAAAGCTGCAGAACAAGGCGACAGCGGTGCTCAGTTTACCTTAGGGTTTTTGTATTATGAAGGCCACGGCCTAGCACAGAATTATGAAGAAGCTCTTAAATGGTATAAAAAGGCTGCAGAGCAAGGAAACGTTCAAGCCCAATTTAACTTAGGCTTAATGTACCACGAAGGACAAGGCGTTACCCAAGATTACCAAGAGGCATTCAAATGGTGTGAAAAGGCTGCCAAACAAGGAGATGCTGGTGCACAATCCGCCTTGGGATTTATGTATTATCAAGGACAAGGAATTAAGCAAGATCTTCAAGAGGCTTTTAAGTGGTATTTAAAAGCCGCAGAGCAAAACAATGCGCAAGCCCAATTTAATTTAGGCTCCATGTATTATGAAGGCCAAGGAGTTTCACCCAATTATCAAGAAGCACTGAAGTGGTACGAGAAAGCGGCGGAACAAGAGAATGTTCAAGCTCAGTTTAACCTGGGTTTGATGTATTATGAAGGCCAAGGAGTTGCTCAAGACTACCAGGAGGCATTCAAATGGTGTGAAAGAGCGGCCCTTCAGGGAGATGCAGGCGCACAAGTTATCTTAGGATTTATGTACTATGAAGGCCAAGGGATCCCAAAAGATAATAAAGAAGCACTGAAGTGGTACGAGAAAGCTGCTAAACAAGGTGACGACGAAGCACAACAAATGGTGAAGTTACTCCAAAAAAAGCTTAAAAAACGCACTCATCACTAAACTCATGTCTATACACCCTTCCTTCTCAGAGTAGTAAGAGGGCTTTGGCAACAATGCACACCATCTCAGTATGAGGGGTATATCAAAAGGAGCCAAAAGCTTAGGCCACTCATAGTCAAAAGCTGATAACCAACCACATTCTAACCAGATAAGATAGGTACTACGATACCTTATCGACAAAAAGAGGGGGTCTCAGAATCAAGGTAGTATATACAGTCAGGGAAATAGGACATTGAGGGTAAGAAAGACATTGTACAAAGACTTACCTGTTAATTAAAAGGAGTCACGACCATGACTTTACATTTAAAGGTAGAAAATACGCCAGAAAACCTCGACCTCTATGAGGAAAGAGAACTGATGTTTACCGCTTGGGAAAATTACAAGAGTAAAATTGATCAGGAGATCCGGATGCCAGAAGTGGATCTGGTGCAACGAGTGCTAGCAGCCCCTTTACAAGCTGGCATCAAAAACGTTGAAAAAGCTCATAAAGGAGCGGGGGCATACGCCTAAAACCCATCGGGGAAAATTAGAAACGCTGCCCTTGTAAAAAGTGCAGCTATTTTATAGGATGCCCGATGAAAACCTGATCCTTTAAAGGGAACCATGGGGCTTTTAAGATTATTCCTTGCAATTTCAGTAGCCATTCAACATTCAGAAAAAGCTTGAGGCATTGCGCGCGCTATTGCTATATTTTCTGCATTTCCCACAGTTTTTTATAAACACTATCATGCGTTATTAGAATATTATGCGTACCTTCTTCAACGATTTTCCCTTGTTCAAGCACAATAATTCTATCCATATGTTTTAAGGTAGACAAACGATGTGCAATGGCTAATACAGTTACATTAGCATTATTTAAAATGATATTTAAGCTGGCTTGAATTAATTGCTCAGTTTCTGCATCCAAGCTGGAAGTAGCTTCGTCCAACACTAGAATGGGTGCATTTTTTAAAATGGCACGCGCAATGGCAATTCTCTGGCGTTGCCCTCCACTTAACTTAATCCCACGCTCTCCTACTTCTGTATGATATTGCTCCTTTAAACTCATGATAAAATCATGGATATTAGCTACACGTGTGGCTTTAATGACTTCCTCTTCTCTCGCCTCTTTATTACCATACAAAATATTGTCTAAAATATTCCGGTGAAATAACAAAATATCCTGAGGAATTACTGCCACATGCTCTCGAATAGAATCTTCCGAAAACTTAGAGATATCCTGATTGTCTATCAAGATACGTCCTTGATTAAGGCTAAAATATTTCAATAACAATGAAACTAAAGTAGATTTTCCAGCACCCGAAGTACCAACCAATCCCACTTTTTCTCCAGGCTTAATTCTTAAAGATAGATTCGAAAAAATAGGTTTGGCAGGTTCATATGAAAAACATACGTTTTCAAACACAATACTTGGCCTAACTACTTTTATCTCTTGGATAGAATATGCATCTGCTTCTTTTTGAGGTGTTTTTAAAAGATCAAAGGCACTTTTAAAATCTCCTATGTTTTTCATAAATTCCTGCATTTTCTGTATCATTTGCCAAAGATCCCAGCCCATCTTAATGGTAACACCCATTACAAACACTAAATCACCACTAGACGCTTGGCCGGTCTTACGAAGATGGATCATAAATAAAAACAAAGAAATCAACATTACCCAATATAAAAGGGCAGCAACAATATTAGACAAAAAATTAAACTTATAAAACCTAATGTTGGAGGGAATAAAATCTTTCTGAATAACGCGATCTAATCGTTTTAATTCTGCTTTTCGAGTAGCAAATGAAAACACAGTAAATATATTAGCAACGTTATCGGCAATAAGACCAAAAATATTATGCCGATGGTTTGAATTAATAAAAGAAAGTTTATCCAAAACCATCGAAAAACGATACATGACCGTAAAAAAACACGCGATCCAAATTGTCATAAAGAAGCATACTTTTAAGTTAACAATAGCCAATACAGCAGTTAACACTAAGGTATTAACAAACTTAGGTGTAAAATCATGGTGCATGGCTGCCCAAAAATTATCATACCCATCTAAGATACCTTTAATCTTACTTGTAATAGAGCCAGACTGTGTATTCTGAAAAAACTGATAAGGACTATGTTGTACATAGTCGTACACTTTTAATAAAATAGATTGTCTTACATAAGGTTCGGAGCGCCACTCTGCAATGTCTGCAACCCGCCATATCACATCTAACGATATTTGAGCACCAATAAACATTGCGATGGGCCAAAAAAGTGCTTGATAGGTTACAATACCTTCTTGAGAAAAAATGTCTACCACCAACTTTATGGCATAATTATTTGCAAAATCATAAAAGGCACTCAAAATAGGTGCCATTAGCATTACTACATAATGCCACTTATAGGGTCTAATCACAGACCAAAGAAATGTATAAATAGAGGAATAAGACATATTAAAACCCAAAATTAATCATACTTTCTAACTAACAAAAAGACTGGCACGCCCTTATTTGCGATGAGTAGATGTAGTATTGCCCCTAATCATACTTAATTTTTGGGTTACACACAAAACCAAAATGGATTATACTTATGTTTGTTTTAGTTTAAACTGGACTAAATTAGTCTTAATTTAGATAATGCGGACATAAAAATGGTGCGAATTGCCAAATTAACAGATTATGGGGTAGTCATTATGGCTTTCATGGCGAGCGCCCCTTCTCGTTTATTTCAGTCTCGTGAAATTGCAGAGCATGTTGCAGTAGCCCTGCCCACCGTTGCTAAATTACTTAAAAAATTAACGCAAAATAAGCTGCTCATCTCCCATCGTGGTGCAAATGGTGGTTACCACTTGGCCCATTCCCCAGAAAAAATCACTATTGCTGATTTAATCAGTGCCCTAGAAGGCCCCATTGCGATTACTGAATGTAATATGGGCCATGATTACTGTGCCACAGCAACTTTGTGTGCGGTTAAGACCCCCTGGCTACAAATTAATCAAATCATTACCAATGCTCTACAATCCGTTACCTTATCCGAGCTTATAAAAAATGGCAGGAAAGCCGTTTCCGACGTACCGCAAGGTACACCCGCAGAACTTGGTTTAAGATTACACGAGTCATCGCGTAAAATGGGAAATGGGCATGGCAAATTCTAAAGACTTTAAAGAATTTTTTGATCGCGAATATACCGCAGGCTTTATAACGGATATAGAATCGGATAGTGTGCCACCTGGATTAAATGAAGATGTTATTCGTTTAATTTCCGCTAAAAAAAATGAGCCTGATTTTATGCTTGCATATCGCCTTAAAGCCTTTGCTCATTGGTTAACATTAAAAGAACCGCATTGGGCCCATCTACATTATGAACCTATTAATTATCAAAAAATCATTTATTACTCTGCCCCAAAAACCAAACCATCTATTAAAAACTTAAGCGAACTTGATCCTGCTTTACTTAAAACTTATGAAAAATTAGGGATCCCTCTTAAAGAACAAGAACGATTAAACAATGTCGCAATCGACGCAGTTTTTGATAGCGTTTCTGTTGCGACTACTTTTAAAGAAAAACTGGCTGAAGTTGGAATCATTTTTTGTTCTTTTTCAGAAGCTGTACAGCAACATCCTGATTTGATTAAAAAATACTTAGGCACTGTTGTTCCTTACACCGACAATTTTTTTGCTTGCTTAAACGCTGCCGTTTTTACAGACGGCTCTTTTTGTTATATTCCAAAAGGTGTGCGTTGCCCTATGGAACTTTCTACCTATTTTCGTATTAACGCTGTTGCCACTGGACAATTTGAACGAACTCTTATTATTGCTGAAGAGGGTAGCAGTGTCAGTTACTTAGAAGGCTGCACAGCACCCCGGCGCGATGAAAATCAATTACACGCTGCTGTAGTAGAGCTTATTGCACTTGACCATGCCCACATTAAATATTCCACTGTACAAAACTGGTACCCTGGCGACAAGGAAGGAAAAGGCGGTATTTATAATTTTGTTACCAAGCGTGGTCTATGCAAAGGAAAATCCTCAAGGATTTCCTGGACCCAAGTCGAAACGGGCTCGGCAATTACTTGGAAATACCCCAGTGTTATCTTGCAAGGTGAACACAGCATTGGAGAGTTTTATTCAGTTGCGCTCACTAATCATCATCAACAAGCAGATACTGGCACCAAAATGATCCACATTGGTCCTTACACCCGCAGTACTATTCTTTCTAAAGGAATTGCTGCAGGTTGCGGACAAAACAATTATCGGGGCCTCGTACAAGTCAACAAAAAAGCATATTACGCTCAAAACTACACACAATGTGACTCCTTGCTACTAGGGGATCAGTGCGGTGCTCACACTTTTCCTTATATTGAGATTAAAAATAATACCGCTAAAATTGAACATGAAGCCACCACCGGAAAAATCAGTGAGGATCAGTTGTTTTATTGTCGGCAGCGTGGGTTAAGTTCAGAAGATGCTATCTCAATGATAGTCAACGGCTTTTGCAAACAAGTCTTCAAAGAATTACCCATGGAATTCGCGGTGGAAGCTCAAAAGCTTTTGAGCTTAAGTTTAGAAAACGCTATCGGGTAACCTTTTAAAGGAGAAAGATTTAAATGACATCTTGCAGCAATATCCTCTTAGAAGTTCGGGATCTGTATGCTTCTATTCATGATAAACTTATTTTAGAAAATCTAAATCTAACGATTCAAGCTGGCGAAACACACGTTTTAATGGGTCCTAACGGTTCTGGAAAAACAACACTCGCTAATTTACTTGCTAGAAAAGAAGGTTATACAATCAAACAAGGAACTATCCATTTTCTAAATGAAGATCTCTTAGCACTTTCCCCAGAAGAATGTGCCTGGAAAGGTCTATTTTTAGGCTTTCAATATCCAGTTTCTATCCCTGGGGTTACTAATGCCCAGTTTTTAAAATCTGTATTTAATACAACCCGAAAGGTGCAAGGAAAACCTCCTATAGATGCCGTTGATTTCTTGAGCTTAGTAAAAGAAAAGATGGCCT
>CADEGZ010000073.1 GCA_902827015.1 uncultured Pseudomonadota bacterium | reverse complement strand
TAAAACCCGGGAACCCTTACGAAGATATTGAGCCGCAATTTCCCCAATACGATTAAACAAAACAATACGATGCCATTCCGTTCGTTCTTGCCGTTCTCCAGTTTGACGATCTTTCCATACCTCACCGGTTGCAACGCGAATATTCGTAACTGCTGCCCCACTTGGCATATACCGAACTTCCGGATCTGCACCTAAGTGTCCCATAATAATAACTTTGTTAAGCCCTCGTGCCATATTAAACCTCTCTTACTCGCTGTAAAATCCATAAAAACCAAACAACTGCTAGTGTAACGCAGAATAATAGCACTGCTATCACGCCATAGTAGCTATCCAACCAACCACCAACAATTCCCCCTACAAACAACCCTAAAAATTGGGCAGAAGAATAAATTCCCAATGCCGTTCCTTTACAGCCCACCGGAGCCGCCTTAGAAACTAATGAAGGTAAGCCTGCTTCTAACGTATTAAAGGCTGTAAAAAACAACCATATGCTAAACGCTAATCCGATGGGGTCTTTAAAAAAATATAAAATACCTACTTCTGAAATTGCAAGCATTAATACCACTATCGCTATCCCATATTTAACCCATTTCTTCTGTTCAAAGATCAAAATACCTGGAATTGTCGCTAACAAGGCACTGAAGAATACCGGCATGTAAAATTGCCAAGCCGTATTTTTTTCAAAACCAATTCCCTGGAGGGCGATCGGTATTTTTAAAAACAGTGCTACTAAACTGGCGTGCAACACAAACACACCAAAATTTAAAATCTTTAATTCGGGATGAATCAATACTTTTGGAAACAAATGAAAAATTGGGATCAATTCGTTATTTTTTAAAGCATCAACAGGCGTTGGTACAAAAATAATTAATGTTATAATAGCCAACAAAGAAAAAGCTGCTGTTATCCAAAAAAGCCCTTTGATACCACCAAACTCACTTAAGAGAGGTCCTAGTACCATGGCTAAAGCAAAAGAAATACCAATGGTAATCCCAACGACTGCCATTACTCTTACACGCACTTCCTCGCGCGTTAGATCCGCAATAAGTGCCATAATAACACAACCAATCGCACTTGCACCTTGCAAACTACGTCCTACAATGATTCCATAAATAGAATCCGACATCGCTGCAACCATACTGCCAACTGCAAACAAAATAAGTCCAAATAGAATGAGTGGCTTTCTACCAAAATAATCGGAAGCAAATCCAAAAGGAATTTGAAACAGTGCTTGTGTTAGTCCATAAACACCTAAAGCAATGCCAACCAAAGTGGGAGTGACATAATTTAGTTGTTTAGCATATACTGCAAATACTGGTAGTATCATAAATAATCCAAGCATTCGCAACAAAAAAATAGTGGCCAGGGATACCATGGCACGTCGTTCAATTGAAGTAATCGCTACCATTTAATTTTACTTAAAAAACCTTCACAAATATTATGAATTCCCATATAATACCACTTTATGGCTCGTATAAAAACTTAAAGTTTACGCAATTATGCACACAATTACGATTCGCGGGGCCCGCACCCATAATCTTAAAAATATCGACTTAGAACTCCCACGAGATAAATTGATTGTTATTACAGGGCTCTCAGGTTCAGGTAAATCTTCTTTAGCATTCGATACCTTATACGCTGAAGGTCAACGACGTTATGTTGAATCTTTATCGGCTTATGCAAGACAATTTCTCTCGTTAATGGAAAAACCCGATGTCGATCATATCGAAGGATTATCGCCTGCTATTTCAATCGAACAAAAATCTGTTTCACACAATCCACGCTCCACCGTTGGCACCATTACAGAGATCTACGACTATTTACGCTTGTTGTTTGCGCGCGTCGGAACACCGCACTGTCCAACTCATCAAATCCCTCTTACTGCTCAAACAATTAGTCAAATGGTAGATAACCTTTTAACGCTTCCTCCCAATACTAAGATTATGTTGCTCTCTCCAGTAATACAATCACGCAAAGGAGAACACCTGCAACAACTGGAAACATTACGGACACAAGGTTTTGTGCGTGCTCGCATTGATGGCATATTGGTCGAGTTAGAAGAAGCACCAAAATTAGATTTACGAAAAAAACATACTATAGAAGTTGTGATAGATCGTCTAAAGATAAAGCCAGACATCCAAAGCCGCCTTGCGGACTCCTTAGAAACCGCCTTAAATTTATCTCATGGCCTGGTTAATATTCATGTTGTAGACGACAACAATAAAATTGTTAAAGAGATCATTTTTTCTTCTAAATTTGCCTGTCCTCACTGTGGATATAGTTTGGCAGAATTAGAACCGCGCTTATTCTCTTTTAACAATCCCTCTGGGGCTTGCCCTACTTGCGATGGCTTAGGCGTAAAACAATTTATTGATCCTAATAAAGTTATTACCGACGATACGCTCTCTCTTGCAAGCGGCGCTATTCGTCATTGGGATCGTCATAACTTTTACTACTATAGTATGTTAAGCTCTTTAGCCAAACACTATCGATTTGATCTAGAAACACCTTTTAAAAAGCTTTCTAAAAAAAATCAAGAAATATTACTTTATGGTAACAAGGAAGAAATTCAGTTTCGTTATATGCAAGAGAATGGTCATACTGTTACGCGAAAGCATGCCTTTGAAGGCATTATTCCAAATATGGAACGACGTTATCACGAAACGGAATCAAACTATGTACGAGAAGAACTTGCTAAATATTTAACTCAAAAATCTTGTACAGCTTGCCTTGGTACACGTCTTAAAGAAGCAGCCAGAAACGTGTTCATTCAAAACCATGCATTACCAAATATTACTTCATTTGCTATCTCAGATGCTTTACATTTCTTTAATAAACTAAAATTACCAGGCGCTAAGGGACAAATTGCCGATAGAATTTTAAAGGAAATTCTAAGCCGATTAGAATTTTTGGTAAATGTGGGCTTAGAATATCTCTCATTAAACAGAAGCGCTGACACCCTTTCTGGGGGAGAAACACAAAGGATCCGTCTTGCAAGCCAGATAGGTGCTGGCCTTGTTGGCGTGATGTATGTATTAGACGAACCTTCTATTGGATTACATCAACGCGATAACGGCCGTCTTATTAAAACTTTGAACCATCTTCGTGATCTTGGCAATACAGTTATTGTTGTTGAACATGATGAAGAAGCAATTTTAAGTGCTGATCATGTAGTAGATATTGGACCTGGCGCAGGCGTACATGGTGGAAATATTGTCGCTTATGGTACCCCTAAGCAAATTATGAAAAACCCTCTATCGCTTACAGGGCAGTATTTAGCACACAAAAAAATGATTGACATTCCTAAATCAAGAAAAGTTTTTGATAAAAATCGTGTTATTGAGTTGCAGGGTGCCTCTGGAAATAATTTAAAAAATTTAAATGTAACCTTTCCACTGGGGTTGATCACCTGTGTTACAGGTGTTTCTGGCTCTGGAAAATCTACTTTAATAAACGACACCTTATATCCTGTTTCAGCCAAGCTTTTAAATGGCATCAAACAAATCGAATCTAGATCTTATACACATATCACAGGTCTTGAACACCTTGACAAAGTTATTGATATTGATCAAAGCCCTATTGGCCGCACTCCTCGCTCTAACTCTGCTACTTATACCGGTGTATTTACAGATATACGTGATCTTTTCGCAAACACAGAAGAAGCACGGAGTCGTGGCTATAAAGTAGGTCGTTTTAGCTTTAATGTTAAAGGTGGCAGATGTGAAGCCTGCCAAGGAGATGGCTTAATTAAAGTAGAAATGCACTTTTTACCAGATATTTATGTACCTTGCGATGTTTGTCACGGTAAACGTTATAATCGTGAAACATTAGAAGTGCTTTATAAAGGTAAAAATATCCATGAAATATTAGAAATGACCGTTGAAGAAGCGTTATTATTTTTTAAAGCCATACCGGCCATTGCTCGAAAACTAGAAACCCTACTCGATGTAGGCCTTGCCTACATTAAAATTGGTCAAAGTGCGACAACACTCTCTGGTGGAGAAGCACAACGTATTAAATTAGCCAAAGAATTATCCCGTCGCGACACTGGCCAAACCCTTTACATCTTAGATGAGCCTACTACTGGTTTACATTTTCACGATGTAAAACACCTGCTGGAAGTGTTACAAAGACTCTGCGATAGGGGAAACACAATTATTATTATTGAGCACAACTTAGATGTTATTAAAACGGCAGATTGGATCATCGATTTGGGGCCTGAAGGTGGGGATGGTGGTGGCGAAATTATTGCCACAGGCACACCAGAAATGATTGCTAAAGTTAAACGATCTTATACGGGACAATTTTTAAAACCTATTTTATACCCTTCACATTAAAGGAGGATCTCTTATGCTTTCCACTCTAACTTTATACTTTCATTTAATGCTTAATCAGCAATTTTTAGGAGACACAAAACAAATAGAAGCTATTCAAGCACAAATTGCTAAACGATATCCTTCTTATAATGTTGAAATATATTCATATCAAGATAATGACCCTTTAGCATCCACAACATTCTTAAAAAATCTTTCAAAATCAAGAACAGGTATTTCGGTCCTTATTACCAGCGGGAGTCACGGTTATGAACTGCTAATGAAAGATCCAATACAAAAATTGATCAAAGAAAAAAAAGTTATCAGTGTTTGGGTGGGACATCAAGATCCCGCTGGTTTAACCAAAAATAAAGGTTTATTCGACATTGTGGCTTTACCAATTCATATTATAGAAGATAAACCCATACTGACAGAAACTTTTAAAACCCGCTTAGTGGCAATGAAGGCTGTACCCAACACTTTGCAAGAAAAAGATTTACAGCCAGCGCTCGAACAATGGAATAAAGATCATGAGACCAATAATGAAGGCAAAGATGAAGATTATCCTACTAATAAAGCAATACCAGACTCTAAAGATGGTGGGATTGGAATATTCTTAGGAGGCCCTGCACCTAAACCCGATGGCTCCTACTTATACGAAACATTAAAAGCTATCCAAGAACGCGGTTTTTTATTTGGGCAAATGGCAATAAAAGAGGATAAACCCCTCTTCATTGTGAATGGCCCTCGCACAGGCAAATTTTACATTGAATCCCCTGATTCCAAGGATCCAATTATTAGGCAATTTAATGCAGAAAAAGGATGGATTGCATTTGAAGACTTAACCACAGAGCAAAAAAAAATAACGGTTAATTCTCTTGCCAAATTATCAGCAGCACAAAAAGAAGAAATTAGTGAGACGCTTGCTCATGCACACGCCACACCGCTTGACCCAGAAACAAAGGCTTTTATTGAAGGGATAGAACAAAGTGGACTAGATAAAAATCGATATCACATTTTTGATTTTAAAGCACCATCATCTAAATATAAACAGCCTAAAAGATCTGCCTATGAAGCGGTGATTGCCGCTCTTTATAATTGTAAGGATAAATCAATTGCATGCTATAGTGGTGAATCTATTTCGTATGCAGAAATTGCCTACTTTATCCCACAAACTTATGCCTTTGAAACAGGTTCTATGAATTCAGGCCACTATAATGCATTAAGACGACTTAGCCAAGATCTGCACATGGTCAGAAAACTCGATTTTAATAAAGGAATAAATGAACAACCAATCAACATGTCTGAAAAATTAAAATCCACTACAGACAAAAGCCAACAAGACGCAATGCAAATTGCCAATGCGCTTGAACCACTGCTAAAAGCCGAAGCACGTAAACAACAAAAAGTACCACAGTCTTAGTAAAGTACTTACTAGGTTCGAAAATTCCTGTTTAGACCTTACTCGTCTGGTCTTAAAGTTGGTTTCTTGGGAACCTTCATGCCTTGTTCAAAGGGACTACTCTTCTTGCTTGGACTATTCTCATTACTTTGCCCTGTTAAGGCCTTCACCGCATTTACTGCGGTTTCCACTGCTTTTCCAACCAATTCAGCCGCTTTTTCTGCTATCTGTCCACCTTCTAAAGTGGCTTTCTTTCCGCCCTGTTCATAGCTTAACTTTCCTATTTGGCCCAACACTCCTTTATTGGAAAAGACTTCAAGTGTCGATTTCAGGTTATTTTTCCCAATATCTAGAGAAAATTGTCCACCCTGCCCCTTATTCTGTTGTAAAAAAGATGATGCTACCATCGCTGCTCTACCTTGTGGTGTCATTGCTGCAATTCTCATTGCAGGACCTTGCATACCACCCATGCCGCCTTGCATGCCTTGTGAATTTTGCATGCCTTGCATACCACCTTTATTTTGCGCAAGAGAAGAAGCCACCATCGCCGCCCTACCTTGTGGCGTCACTGCTGCGGCTTTCATCGCAGGGCCTTGCATACCACCCATACCACCTTGTGCGCCTTGCCCTGGCATACTTTGCATGCCTTTACCCATACCTTGCGTATTCTGAAAACTTTCAGGTTTACAAAAGCCTGTTAGTGATCTATTGTGCCTCGAACCCATAAACTGACTAAAGCTTTGTTGAAACTGTTCTTGTCGCAGCGCGCTTCCTCCCATTGGCTGCAAACGTATAGTATCTGTTTCCTCGTCTTTCTTCTTTGGCGCAGGTCTAGGAGCAAGCTGTTGTTCATCTTTCTTCTTTGGCCCACTAGGTTTAGGGGTTAGTTTGTTTTTATCTTTTGGCATTGGCTTTCTCCTTTATTTATTAGTGATATATTCTTTTTAGATTACAACTTAAAGTGGTAAGTTCATTCTTAATTGTGGGTATATCAACGCTCTTTTCATAAGAAGTTTTTATAAGAAATTTTGGTTCTTGATAAAAATTCAAATAACCAGGTTGATATAAACGCTTAAAATATAATAAATAAGCCGTTTGATTCTTACTCTCTTTATTACAATATCGATTTTGTGCTTCAACTTTATTTAATAAGCGCTTTTTAACATTCTTTTTCTGCTGATGTAATGTCCTCATTAACTTACGTTTTTTATAAAGATCATAATGCCATGATTGAAAAAACGGCAGGCATGATGGAATAGTATTTGAAAAAATTAAATTTTTCGTTAAATTGGTTGCTTCCTTGATTCTATTTTGTTCTTCTTCCGCTGTTTTTCTTTGGTGCCTTGCCAACGCCAACAAATACCTTTTTCGTTCTCCTTCCATTGACATAGGTCGTTTCCTTTAAGCCTAAGATAGTCGGTTGGACAATATCAGGCACTAAAGTTCCGTATTATTTAAAAGAAATAACCAAAGGATTTTAAGACAAGATAACAGCTTTCTCAGATCGGGGATAAGAAGATGAATCGCTAAGATCTTCTTTATCAATGGAATTAGCTACTAATTTTCCTAACCCTTTAACTGCTGCAATCCAAAGTGTAATTACGATTAAGAAAATACCTGCAATGTAAGGGATAGTATATACCAAGTCGCCACATACAATAAGCAAAACTTGAATGGCAAACGAACCTCCCGATTTTCCAAAACGAGATGCAATGCCATCTACAACCACTTTACCCTTGCGTTGTTCTTCTTTCGGTAGTGGAATAAAAGCAATCTCTTTTGTTTCATCAAACAAAGTGTACTTGGCAGCTCTACCCAAACAAATCTGCGCAGAACCAAACATTAAAACTAAACTTGATATCGGTAAGCTAAACATTGCATAAAGTAAATCAGAAAAGAAAATGTTATCTTCAAAAAGCATGCAAGAGAAAAATCCTACACTGGTTACAAGCCAAATAAGTGGAGTAATCATAGCGGTTACTGTCCAACCATAACGTCGAATCACGTTGCCTGATAATATTAGGCCAGATAAAGTTGCAAATACGCTGGTAATAGAAGCTATCTTATTAATGTAACCATTAAAATCACTAGGATCGGGATAACGTTGCTTAATCTGATCTGTCCACAAAACATCAGCAAAATTATAAACAATGTTATAGGCAACCACTAAAACTGCAATGTACAGCATATATCGAGATTTTGCTAAGTATGAAAAACATTCCATCAAAGAGATCTTTTTCTTCGGATCTTTATCCTGTTTTATAAGATTAGAGTCTACCTCAAAAAGCGATGGTTCCTTTTGCTCCGGCAAGGTTATATGGCTTACCCAGCGAAATAATAAGGCTATTAATATGCCTAATAATAACACCATCCCCAATTGTAAAACTAAAGACTGTTCCCAAGCATCTGTGCCAAAAGGTAAATTCGGATTATATTGATGCAAAGTTAAAAATTGCGCTGACTGCCCGGAAAACATACCAGAAAAATTAGCCCCGAGTGCAAAAATGGCATAAAAACGTTTTGCTTCATCCACTTTTGTCACTTCGTTGGCAAAGCCCCAAAATAACATTGAAAGTACAACCGCACTCCATAATTCCGATAGAACATAAAATAAAGATAGTGGCCAATGCCTAATCATAGCGATTAGACCTTTAAAGCCTTCGGGTAATTCAACCTGTAAAAATTCAGCCAGTGTTGTAAACTCTAATGCTGCACGATTTGGATATAAGACAAGTGAAAATAAAGCAAAAAACCCCAAAAACAAACCAAGCATGCCATAAAAAACTTGTTCTCGATTAAATACGTTAGATAAGCGGGTATAGATATAAGTTAATAGCACGGCTCCTGGTAAAACCGCCCAAACTTTTAAAAAGGGAATAACTTCTGCTCCAGATCCCTCTGGGCTAACAACCAGAGTTACTTTCATGCATCTTAATAAGTTATAAACAAACGAAATGAGGAAAAAAAGCGCGAGCATAGGCAGTAGTTTTTTATGTTCGTATCCGTGTATAGGCCACAGAAAATTCCGAAGCTTACCAAACGGTTTAGGTTGCATAGGTTTCATATAGGCTAAGCCCACCCTACTAAAGGCCTGGATGGCCCTACTGCTTGAGCGCCATTCTGCCTGAAACCTGGTTCGATGTCAAACTGTTGTATTTCCGTGCAACTTCACAAATTTAGTTGATTGGCTCACGAATGCTTTATAATAAATAAACCAAAAGACTAAGGGAAAATTCACGTATTAATTGCAATTAAAAGCACAAATAAAGGAATGAGAACATAACAATAAAATCCTCAAAAAGCATGTCTACAGATCCTAATCAAATAAATTTAATTTGATATGTTAGAACCTTTTACCTTTTCATACTCAACCGTAATTCTTATTGACAATATAACAAAAAAAATGTTTAAAATAAAAAATACATAAAAAGGGCTTTTTATGGAAACCAACGAAAATCTTCTTGCAAAACTATCCCTAAATTCTTCGAAGGTTTTTATTATTTGCATTTTTCTAATACTATCCCTCATTATATCTTTATGCAGTTATTTCTGGATCACCTATCCTCCCTCAATTACAAATTATCGGGAAACTTTTATCCCTGCCTACGATAAACAAGGAAAACTACAAATTGCCATTCGCGCATACACCGTTGGTTCAATTTTTAAATTTTTAGTGGTTAATCCTTACACTTTCGAAACTCGGATCGCCGAAGCTTCAGAATTTGCTTCTCGTAACCCACATCCCCCTCTTACAAACCCTAATGGTTACTTCACCATCAGCGAATTAGAACAAACTCCCTATATGAAAGTATTAAAAAAATACACATCTCCTCCCTACCCAATTGAAAACTATGGCATAAAAAGTGCTTCCTCCTTAGTTAGAGGAGTTTTTTTAACGGTAGATATGTGCCCCTCTACTAAACCGTTTGAAGAAAAGTTCTTCAATACGCTGGTTAATTTACAAAGAAAAATGAAAAAGGCTGTTCCTCTTGCTATATCATTATCCGGTCTATGGGCATTACAACACTCAAAAGAATTTGATTGGTTAATTGAACAGCATAAAAAACAGCGTTTAAATATTACTTGGATCAATCATTCTTTAAGCCACGTCTATTACACGGATGTGCCCTTCCCAGAAAATTTTCTGTTAACACCTCAGACTAATTTTTCAGAAGAAATTTTATCGCTTGAGAGGATCCTTTTAAGTAAAGGGCAAGTCCCTTCTGTATTCTTTCGATTCCCTGGTCTAGTTTCCGATGAAAACTTAATTATACAATTACGTCGATTTGGGTTAATCCCCATAGCTAGCGATGCATGGTTAGCAAAGGAACAGCAAGCCAAAGAAGGAAGTATTATTCTGGTCCATGGAAATTCTAATGAACATAAGGGTATTGAAATGATCATGCCTCAACTTGTAGACCCAACTTCAATACAATTATTACCTTTACATAAAGTTTTTGAAGAATAACATCATATCCATAGACTGACTATTGTGATAGTATCAGATTTTTTTCAAAAACTTAGTATAGTAGTGAAAGGAGACAGTAACACAATGAAAGAGTATAATGCACTTTTTTTTGCATTATTTGAAAATGTTTATAAAGGTATGTGTGATATAGAAGACCCAGGCAAAGCAATAGAAATATTCAGAGAGAGCATGGAAATGGGGCTGAATGTACGGAATTTACCATTACCAAAAAATAACTTTACTGGAAAACACATAGCATGAGCATGCAATCTACTTCTTTAAAAATAATTTCTCTGAATGTCGAACAAGATAAACACCTCGATCGTATTATACCTTTCCTAAAAGAACAAAACTTTGATGCCATTTTACTACAAGAAGCTCTTGAGAAAGACATATCTGCTTTTGAAAAGGCTACAGGCATGCGCAGCATCTTCACTCCACTTACTTTTTTATACGATGATAAAAGAGAGGTAAAACTAGGCTTGCTTACACTCTCGGCATTCCCTATCCTTAAAAGTTTTAGTGCTTATTATAAAGGTAACGATACTGAAATTCCCCGACTTCAATTGAATGAGCATCCACATAAAATGTCTCGAGCCATTTTAGCAACAGAGATCCTTAAGGAAAACCAACACTATCAGTTACTAAATACTCATTTTACTTGGAGTCCTCGTGGCCGAGAACCCAGTGAACAACAACATAAGGATTTAGCTGCCCTACTTCAAATTCTATCAGAATTTCCAGAGTTTATTTTATGTGGCGACTTTAATTCAGCACGTGGCGCTGCTATTTTTGATTCAATTTCTCACAAATATAAAGATAATATTCCTTCCGACATCACCACGACTATTGATAAAAACTTGCACAAAGCAGGCGACTTAAATATTGTGGTTGATGCCATATTTACAACACCTCAATATCAAGTAGATTTCACAAAAATAACAGAAGGTCTAAGTGATCATTGTGCGATTTTAGCGCAAGTCAAAACCCTTAATAAAGTACCGGAAAAAATAGGGACATAATTTCTTATTCTGAACAATCTTCTAAAAGAGCAAACATATAGGGCGCTGGTTCCCAAAGTTTTAAGATATTCAATTCAAGCCCAAGTGTTTTAGGAACAGAACTTCCATAAATGTAATAGAGTTTTCCAGAAACCAGCTCATTGTTACTGAGTGCATGCCATATTTTCTTAAACATGAGTCCTGATGAATCCATTGAATCAACATGGCTCCCTGCATTAGCCCATTTATTATTATATTCTTCTTGAGAAAGCTGATGGTTACAATTCGCATTTTTTAAAAGCTGATATTCTTCATTACGCGTTAAAGTCTCGCCCATTGTATACATGGCCCCAGAGTATAAAATAAATGAATAAGAATTCTTACGCACTTGCATGGATCTAAAAAGCTCATCACCAACAATTTTACCGATCTGATAAGGCCCAACGTTAGGAAGACGATATTCAG
>CADEGZ010000072.1 GCA_902827015.1 uncultured Pseudomonadota bacterium | reverse complement strand
GTCATCATGTCTTTAGAAGGGTGTGTTAATTATGATTCTTAAGTTGACAGCATTAACTGAACTTTTGTAAACGACAGGAAAAAGGCAAATGTTTCAATGAGTTCAAAAAAATAAAAATTTATGAAATCTTTCAAAGACATAAGGCACTACCATTCCTTATTTCAACATGCTATACTACATTTGTAGAACATTGCGACAATTGAGGTTTTTTATGAGTATGCCTATCAGAATAAGTGACGAAGCGTATAAGGCTGCAAAAAAAACAGCAAAGTTAGAACATCGTTCTATCCAAGGGCAGGTTGAATTTTGGGCAAAAATAGGAAGGTGTGCCTTAGATAATCCTGATTTGCCCATAGAAATGGTTAAGGAACTTTTATCGACCGATTGGAATGATAGATCCGATGCAACACCTTTTACATTTGAACAAAAATGATCACCATTGTCCAAAAACCATCCTTTCGAAAAAATTATAAAAAACTTCATATTGAGGAGAAAGAGGCTGTTGATGTGGCAATTAAAACTATTGCCAAAAATCCAGAACTAGGGGAATTAAAAAAAGGAGATTTAGCGGGTCTCTCTGTGTATAAATTTAAAGTGAACAATCAACAAAAGCTATTGGCTTATACCCACCATAAAACACAAATAGTACTGATAGGCTTAGGCACTCACGAAAATTTTTATCGTGATCTTAAAAAGACCTTATAATAAGTTACTATTACCTTCCGTTAAAAATAATCTAAATGAAATAGGTTATTTGGCGAAATTAAATTTATTGAGTATTACGTCGTAAATCAAAAAACATTAAAGGTTGATCGCTATGAATATTAGAGCTGGTATCTAATAGTTCAAATCCACATTGTTGGTAGAATGATACAGAATCTTTCTTGGAGTCCACTACTATAAAGCGACAGCCTACATGAGGCATAATCTTTTGAAGAATAAGGCCAATACTAAAATCTAACAGTCCCTTACCATAACCCTGTCTTTGCAAGACTTTATCAACTGCCAACCGGGCAATTTTAATAGCCGGAAATACTTTATATTGTAATAACCTCGAATTTTCTCCGGTGAGTTGATGGAGATTTATCTCAATCTCACTACACATTAACGTAATATAACCCCAAATTCTAGGGCGTTGCTTAGCTTGTGGATCAACAAGAACATAAGTTTTAGCAATCTCTGATCGATGAAAGTTAAATGCGTCATTAGAGAGGAAAATTTTTAAGGGGACAAATGCTTGGTTTCCGAGAGACAACTTTTCTGTATCATCTGTTGCCCATATAGGACGTAAAATAAGGTTATTAGTATTAACAGACACCTTAATTAAGCTTTATCTAAATTTTTTTCATTTTCAATTGGCTTTATAGAAGCGTAACCTTTCTTGATATATTCATCAATTAATTCTTTCCCCTGCTCAACCGCACACTGCGCTAAGATATTCGGCTCAGGGTTCTCAATTTGTTCCAAAAAAGCACGTGCGTCTTCACCTGAAAGGCGCCAACCTGAAAATGTCGATGTTTTAATAGCCATACATACACCCTTACGCACATCCAATATGATAAAATAACTCTATTAAATCTAAGTATATCTTTTTTAAACACCCATAACAAATTTTTTATAGAACATTAGAATTTAACTGCCAGTTAACTGTATATAAAATTAGCCTTTTTCTGCCTATGTGCATCATTACAAATCATTCATTTTCGGTAATGAATTGTTTTTAAATACGGGTTCCATAAGCTAGAAAAAAATAGGATAAATCTCAGTTAAACGAGGAGATTGTTAAACGAAATATTCAGGTAGCAACGGTGTGAATTAGTTTAACCAGAGTTTTAATAGTAAGGTTCTTTTCCTTTAAAGAATGATATAAGGTAGCTCTTGAAAGAGAAGATCTCTTAGCAACCATTTGCTACGTTGGTTGTTTCTAAATATATTTCAATTACCTCCACCACACCTTCCGGATCATTGTTCAAAAGGCATTCTGCAACTGCCTTTGCTAAGCTACTTGGATCTAAAATCTCTTTCGCAGGACTCCATTCGCAACAATCCATAAATTTGCTCATAGCTTTTGTAGGTTTTTTTGGCTTCTGAAACGTCTTTCGCTTGACCATTTTTGTTTCCTTCTAAAAGTAATAATAAACGTCCAAGTTAATTTCATAAGGAAAATATATAGACAATCTAAGTTAAAAAATTATTTTATTTGCATCTTATTTAATATTTGTTCGGGGCCCCGAACAAATATGTTATTAAACTAGCAAATTAATCCCACCGACAGCGGACAAAGTATCAAAATAATTCTAATTGATGAGCTTGTTGCTATAACACATATTCTTTCCCTCGTTGTTTTACACAATTTGATATTGTGTCTCCATCCCATGCGTTTCCCAGCGATACTAGTAATAAAGTACCTATCAGTCTAAAACTCCCTTCCACAAAGCTTTTTCTTCCTCTATACATAACCTTTAAATATTTCTCGGACAGTTATACTTTTAATTATTGCCACACTATCTAGAAATCGCTCACCTGAACTAAAATATGACTTTTATGGACATATTTATTCATGCATTTTACTCCGTAAGCGGCAGAAAAAAAACCCAAGAGATTAAAAAAATAATATCCAATACTTCCCATGAGTAAATAAAGCAATCTTTTCATTTAATCCAATTTTTTAAATAAAAAATGTTAATTACAATATCACTACAAAGTATTTGAAAAACACCCATTAATCAAACCTGATTTTAAAAATGTCAGGTAAAAAGATTCAATTAATAATGTTCGGGGCCCCGAACAAATATGTTAATTAATTAACATACTTTATTGTGAAAAACAAAAACTTGCACATACTCGACTTTCCGCTATAGACTTATATTAGCTCGAATGACGCAAACTATCATTAGGAACACAAATGAAAAATGCTAGCGAAATTTTTGAATACTTGGAAAGCCAAGGCGATCAAGCAATGGAAATTCTTCGAGCACAAGCTTTTACTCCGCACAATCGTAAAAAATTAAGGCAATGGGGCATAACCGAAGCTGCTGAAATGATTGGTCGTACAACTCAACACATTAGGCAGCAAGAGAAAGCAGGAATCTTACCATCAGCTGAGACAGGAACAAAAGGGAGAACCTATTCCCTAGAGCAAATTAATAGTCTCAGAAATCATTTTGAGACTCGTCCTGGACGCAGTTCAGGTGATGAAACATGCATACTAGCCTTTGCTAACTTTAAAGGTGGGGCCGCTAAAACTACATCTAGCGTGCATGCATCTCAATACTTTGCAAAGGCTGGTTATAGGACCCTGTTTATTGACTGTGATAGCCAAGCATCTGCGACACAAATATTCGGCTATAATCCTGATGAACATATAGCTACAAACGAAACGCTTTTACCATATTTACTTGAAGATATAGAATCCCCATCATCAGTTATCAGGAAAACGAATTGGCCTGGGCTGGATCTTATTCCTGCCAACCTAGCACTTTATGGAGCGGAATTTTCATTGCCTGCAAAAGCAGCTACAGCTATTATAGAACGCAAACAATATCCTTTTTACTCAATTTTGCAAGAGGGATTAAACAAAATAAAAGAAAATTACGACATAATAATTTTAGATTGCCCGCCATCTATGGGTGTAATTTCTATTAATGCTATCTATGCCGCAAATGCTTTTATTATTCCTGTACCACCTTCCATGTTAGATTTTGCATCAACAATTCAATTTTTTTCTATGTTGAAAGAAGTCTTATCTCAGCTGCCCGAGAAAAAATTTGGTTTCGTTCGCCTTCTCATAACTAAACATGATGGTCACGAAAGTAGTAACACTTTAGTTGACACAATTAGAACTTTATTTGGGAGTTTTGTAATGCAAAATGTAATGTATACCTCTGAAGCAATAAGAAAAGCGTCAAGTGATTTACTTACTCTCTATGAAATTGAAAAATATCAAGGAGCTAAATCTACATATTTACGCGCAATGCATTTCACAGACGAAGTCAATAAGGAAATAGAGCGCGCTGTTAGAAAAACTTGGGAAAGCGATCAAGACAGGTTTGGCAAGACACTTAATCTAAACACCGATGAATTAGTAGCAGCTGGGAGTTAATTATGCCAACGGAAAAACCAAAAACAGCAATTGCAGAAATGCTAAAAAAGGTTAGAAGTGCTTCTCAAACTATAGAGGAAGGCAGTGAAATAAGAGTTTTAAAAAAAGACAGCTTAAACGACCCAGAAACTTCTATAAAACCTTTAACAAATTCACCTGAATTATCTAATAAAGTGATAAAAATCAGTCCTCAAGATTGTATTCTTTGGAAATTCAAAGATAGAACATCCTGTGATTTGGGAAATATTGATCAATTAGCAGAAGATATAAAGTTAAACGGCCAATCACAACCAGGCATAGTAAGAAAGTTAGAAAAGCATAACAATAAAAAATATGAAATAATTGTAGGGGAAAGGCGATGGAGAGCATGCGTCAAGCTTGGTATATCATTTGAAGCTGTTGTTAGGGATATTAATGATCACGACGCTGCGATAATTCAAGCCTCCGAAAATTTACAAAGAAAAGATCTATCTGATTACGCAAAAGGTATGAATTATGCGAAGCTCATCAGTGAAAATATAATATCACAAACAGAATTACAAAAAACACTTAATTTCTCAAAAGCTACAATGAGTGCTCTTTTATCATTTTCTGACATTCCATCTACAATTGTAGATGCTATTGGAGACATGTCAAAAGTTTCTGCTTACGTTGCATCAATTATCCGAGCTTATGCTAATAAGGGAAGTGAATATATTGCCGCGTTAATTGCGATTAGTCCAAATATCAGGAATGGAATTGGCTCCGATAACTTAAAAAAATTAGTAAATTCATATTTTTCTAAACCACAGGAAATAAAACACGAATTAATAACTGTACTTGGTAAAAATAAGCAAAAGTTATTTTCGTTAAAAACTAAAAATTCAAAATTAATAGACATTAGTTTCTATATACCAATTACAAATTTTAAAAAAATAGAGACAGTGCTATTAAAAGCCGTACGCGAAGAGGTAGGAGAAGAACTTGAACTGGAGGCTACGAATGATTAATATTAGTTATTCAATAAACTGTTATAGTCGTTCGGGGCCCCGAACAAATTATGGAGGTTTTTATGATTAAAAAGGCATAAAAAAACCTTGATAGCGTTAACTATCAAGGTTTTTAGTATTTACTTAGGCACTGCTCTAATAGAAACAGCTACCTTCAGTACTTTCATCACATAATGATAGCCTGTTTCAATACAAAGTTCAAGTGCCTCATTTGATGAGTTTGTTGTCTACATAATTATGTGGAAGGTGAGGTGTTGTCTATGAAAATTGAAAACTCAAGTGTTTGTTCTCTAAAAGATTACCACCTTATTAGAGAAACCAAAGAATATCGTCACACGCCATTTTGGTTTAGAGAATATCTTTGTAAAGATAAGAGATTAACTCAAACCTCTAAGGTTGCTTGGATGGTTCTATCTGATTATTCAGTGTTTAGTACTGAGTACAAGGTGCAAATGTCCTTGCGGGCATTAGGAGAGAAGATAGGGAAGGATAAAAGAACTGCCAAAAGAGCCTTAGAAGAATTAGAGGAATATGGCTATATTAAAACTAATTTAAAGAACGATGAAAGAGGCAATAATAAAACTATTATATGGGTTCGTTTTCCTCAAGACGCTGCATCCCTGATACTAGGAAAGCCTGATAGAAAAATGACATTAAAATCACCCAACCTTAAAGTTAGCCCTATCCCCAATATAGAGTCTCCTTTAAAAAATGAAAATGATGCTGTTGTGGAAAATGGTGGCATTTTTGCCGAAACTGGGGCATTCATGCCTGAAAGTGGGGCAATAGTGCCACCCATTAATACTAATAACATTACTGATCTAACGATTACTAAAAAAACAAATAACAACGTTAGTTCTAATCAGGTTGGTGGTAATACCCTGGAAAACAGAATACTAAATCAACTACGGGATGTTGAATGTTTATTTTTTGAATTTGTTGAAAGAGCAAATGTTTTAAACCAGCAGGGCCTAAATAAATCTGAATTCGAAAAGAGCCTTTGGGAACCCTACAATGATTGGGAAAAACAAGCCATTGAACGCTTTAATACAGTTCAATGTGAACCTCTAATGAGAAATATTGAGAGTATTGCTGCTGCAATTCCAGTAAAGCTTAAATATGACCAGGAATTTGCAAACGCTAAAATCGCAGGAATGAGCCCATTACAAGCAAGTAGAACAGCCCAGACAATGTTGACAAAAGAAGAAAAAAGCTTATACGACGCAATAACGTGGGTTATTCCAAGATTGACAGATATTTTAGAACCGTTCTCAAACAAGGTAACCGTTCAACCAAAGGAAGACCGATCTGAATCTAAAAATTCAATAATTATTAATTTAAATTCTTCAAATGAATCAATTTCCGTTACTCAATCTCAAGCAGATAAGTTGATTATGAAGCTCAAGAAAGCAGCAAAAAATGGGGAAATAGTAGGCGAAGCCTCAAAAACGGATTTAAAAATATTAGCGGAACAATTGATTTTTCATGTCGAACATTGGTCACCGCGATTAATTCATTACAAATCAAGTGAAGATCGTGCCAATATTGCGGCAAGTGTTGCTCTTAAAAGAATGAAAGCTGGAAATTGGTCTGCGCCTTATGGATGGATAAAAAAGGAGATTTTACAACGTGAAAATGAAGTTCAAATGTTAAATCTTATGGAAATATCAGCTTTAAAAGAGAGAGTTGCATGAATGGTGGATGAGTGATACCTAATCTATCTCGAATTGGTTGTATATCAGTAATTTCCTGAATATACAAAATACCTTGTTCTTTGAGTTTTGCTTTCCCGCTTGTTTCCCACCATTTGGGTAATAAGGAGAAGAATTTGTTGTCTCATCTAACAACAATAAAAACCCTTCTCCTTGTCGTGATAAAAGATCCACCTCCACCACACAGTGTACTTTGTAATCGTTTAGCGTATGTGTACCAACTATTTTAGCAAATTGAGTGTTGTTAAATATCGTAAGATCTTTAACAATATCAATACCCAGCTCAGTTTGGGTTTCTACAAACTTTACATAAACAAATCCACTTTTTAAACGTTCCCTGATCTCTTTTAAATCTTTTGAACGTGGTTCGAGAATAACCTTATGTTTTCCTGTAGATAACCTTCCAACCAAACTATCCAATTGACTCATTCCTGAAGTACCCTATAACCTATAAATTTTAAATAAGTCTCCGTAAAATAGCAATAATCCAAAAAAGTAATTAAAGAGCGCAAGGATCCGAGTGATTCCCACGAAGTTCCTATGGGGCAAGAAAATTAAAAATAAGTACTTATGATTTTTTTCATCAACCCATGCTTGGTGATACCTTTCTTAATTAATAAATTCTTACATAAGAATTTACTTTTCCAGCCCAAGAAAATGGCGTTGCATTATTGAATCATTTAAAAGAAGCATTTTAAGATGAATATGTCAGGATGTTTTGCTAAAGATACAGTCATTCCCTAAGATTTTTCATAGGGTTAGATATTTAGGAATTTTGTACGTGCCAAATTAGATCTTATATAGATAGTCAAGAAATAAAGAGATAGAGTTATTGAGAAGTTAAATAGGATGCTGCCTAGTTCCCTTGTAAAAACGCTTGCTTGAATGTTGGAATGATGGTAAAAAGTGATAAAGGAGAAATGTGTTGCACACTAACTTCGTGTCCTGGTGTAAAAGGAGAGCTTGATGAAAATTGGAAAGTATGAGTATCGAATAGTTAAAGTTAAAAGTGGCCAATATAGAATTCAAGTACGTTTACATCTGCCTTCGTCAGATCCTTGGAATTTTGGAAATTTTAGTGCTTATAAACACTTAGAAGAAGCTTTAGCATTTCTATGCCACTGTTATCTTGCAAATCTTTCAGAAAAGGAGCCTGAAGAGAAAGAAGACCATAACGAGAAAGACTTTAATACTATTGAAAAAATATACTGTTGGGTCACAGAAGAACCTACAAATGGTTCTGAACGCCTTCCCCTATAAGGAGATTATTTCCAAGAAATATTTGTTAGTTTAGTAAGTAAATAAGGGTTTGGACACTAAAGACATTATATGACGGATAGATTATTACACGAATCCTTTGAATTAAATGTAAAACGTTCTCCAGAATCAGTCGCTATCGTCACATCTTCCCAAAAAATTTCTTACAAGCAGCTTAATGATACTTCTAATTTTTATGCGGAAAAACTAATAGGACAGCAGTTAAAACCCAACAAATTAGTTGCAATCATTATGAAAAAAGGTTGGGAGCAAGTCGTTGCTGTGTTGAGTGTATTGAAAGCAGGCGCCGCTTATCTTCCTATTGATCCTAACGAATCTAAGGAGCGATTAGAATATTTACTTTCAACAGGAGAAGTAAACGTTATATTAACGCAAGAAAGGATTTATAGTTCTTTAACCTGGCTTAAAAGCAGACATATTATTTCTGTAGATGAAACGTTTAAAGTGCCCCAAACAATATTAGATTTAAATAATTATAAGTCAAAAGAAACAGATTTAGCTTATGTCATATTCACTTCTGGATCAACGGGAACTCCAAAAGGAGTTATGATTACACATCAAAGTGTTGTTAATACTATTATGGACATTAATGAGCGTTTTTCTGTTAGTTCTAAGGATAAAGTGTTAGCCATTTCCGATTTAACATTTGATTTGTCTGTATATGATATTTTTGGAACTTTAGCGGCGGGTGGGACTATTGTCATGATGGACCCTTGTAATACCAAAGATCCAACCCGTTGGGAGTCTTTGGTTTTTAATGAGGGTGTTACTGTTTGGAACTCGGTACCTGTTTTAATGGATATGTTTGTCGAATTTTTAAAAAATCATCCTCCAATTTCAAAACACTCACTTCGACTTGTTTTACTCAGTGGCGATTGGATCTCATTAAATTTACCCCAAAAAATTCGCTCTATTTTTGGCAATATTGAAATTGTTAGTTTGGGTGGAGCAACTGAAGCTTCAATCTGGTCTATCCTTTACCCTATACGCTCTATAGATCCGAATTGGAAGAGTATTCCTTATGGTCTGGCCATGAAAAATCAATCATTTTATATTTTAGATCAAAATTTAGGTTTAGTGACAGGAGATCAAAAAGGAGAGCTTTATATTGGTGGAATTGGGGTAGCGAAAGGATATTGGCGCGATAGTGAGCGTACTTCTGCACAATTTATTTTTCATCCTATTTATGGTAGGTTATATAAAACTGGAGATGTGGGTCGATATCTACTGGATGGAAATATTGAATTTCTAGGCCGCGTGGATTTTCAAGTAAAAATATCAGGATATCGCATTGAAGTCGGTGCTATTGAAAAATATTTACTCGAATGTCCAGACGTAAACCAAGCTATTGTCACTCCTGTTCAAGAACAACGGCACCAAAAGTTGGTGGCTTATTTAACCCTCAATCAAAAAACCATTTTGGCTGGTAATAATTACTTTTTAGATCTTGAAAGAACACAAGTAGACTATTGGCAAAAAATCTATGATGAGTTGAATCAACCTAAAACAATTTTAAACAATAATGATCCAACCTTTAACACGGTTGGGTGGATAAGTAGTTATTTGAATAAACCTATCCCAAAAATCCAAATGCAAGAATGGGTGGATAATACTGTAAAAAGGATAAGTGAATTAAAATCCAAGACTATTCTCGAAATTGGAAGTGGAACAGGATTATTATTATTTAGACTAGCACAGCAAACTATACACTACCATGCGGTTGATTTTTCGCAGCCATCACTTCAATATTTGGAAAAGTACTTGAAGGAGTTGAATATAAATAATGTAGAGTTATTTAAATATGAAGCAAAGGATGTCAATCTTATTCCTTACTCTTATGATTCAATTATATTGAATTCAGTAGCTCAATATTTTCCTAGTATAGATTATTTCATAGATGTTTTAGAAAAATGTATTTCTAAGGTAAATACTAAAGGTTATATTTTTATTGGAGATTTAAGGAGTTTACCGCATTTAAAAGCTTTTCACGCTTCTGTACTTTTAAATCACTGTCCTAAGAACACAAGCTTTCAAGATTGGCTTAAATTATTAGAAAGATCTATTGAAGAAGAGGATGAGCTTGTTGTTGATTGTGAACTATTTTATAGGTTAAAAGAACTTAATAAAAAGATTTCTTACGTGAGAGTGTTATTGAAGGAAGGGAAATTTAATAACGAAATGAATAACTTTCGTTATGATGTTATTTTATATATTGACCATCCTACGTTAGATACGCATGTTAAATCATTACAATGGAAAGATTGGAGACTAGATAACTTTACCACAGAACAGGTTCATGCCAGTTTGGTTAAAGAGGAAACAGATTATCTCGCGATTAAAAACGTTCCTAATCGACGAGTGGCCGGATTTAATACCATTACATATATGGCAGCCCTGTTTAATGTCAAAAATTGGCTTGATGTTTGTAAAAACGTTGTTGCTGAGGAAAGATCTAAATCAATAGATCCTGAAATTTTCTTTGAGCAAGCTTATAATCATAACTATGATGTTACCATAAGGTGGTCAAACGACAATCTCTTAGATTGTTTCGATGTAATTTTTAAGAAGAAATCATTGATGTATAATTATTTTTCGCTTTTACAGAATGACTCTGTAGAATATAGAATATTTAAAGATTATGCTAATTTGCCTCTTTTACCTCGTTTGCAAAAAAAATGTATTATAAACATTAAGCATTTTCTAAAAACTAGACTTCCCAGTTACATGATTCCTAGCTATTTTATAGTATTGAAAGAGTTTCCGCTGAATTCTAATGGTAAGATAGATAGAAAGTCTCTCCCTAAGCTTGGTTATTTGCTCGAAAAAGAGACTTATGCCAGCCCAAGAACAGGCGTAGAAAAAAAGTTAGCTAAGATTTGGAAAAGAATTCTTGGAATAAACAAGGTGGGGATCCGTGATACTTTCTATGACTTAGGTGGGACATCTTTACTTGCCGTGCAGCTTATTATAGATATTCATAAAATTTTAGGTATAAGACTAAGTGTTCAAGAGATTGCTGTTGTTCCTACTATTGAAAAATTAGGCGAACTCCTTGGACAGCGTTTAAAAAGGGCACGGGAAAGAAGTATTAGTATGACTGGTTAACTTCTAATAGTCGGTAGTGCTCAGTTATATAACATAACTTTTGACTTTTAATATGATGGTGGGGCTTGCTATTATAAGTAAGAGGTTTGTTTATAGAATGTATTTAAGAACTTATAGCTGAGAGACATAGGGATTAAGGAAGCATGGAAAATTTTAAAAATTCAAGTTTAGAATTAGAAAGTCTAAAAAAAGATATTGATGAAAAAAAGCAGTTTATTAGTAGACAAGAAGAAGAGATTTTTCGTTTAAAGAGTATTATTAACAAACTGCCTGGAAGCGTGTATTGGAAGAATAAAGATGGTATTTATTTGGGTTGTAATGATTTTGTTCTTAAGATGGCGGGTGTGTTGGTGTATGAAGAAATAATTGGAAAAACTGATTTTGAAATGCCATGGAAAGAATATGCTAAGGAAATTAGGCATATTGATAATAAAGTGATGAGTTCTAATATTCCTATGGTTTTTGAAGAATCTC
>CADEGZ010000071.1 GCA_902827015.1 uncultured Pseudomonadota bacterium | reverse complement strand
CCCCACATTAAACATGATGACCGAGCCGCTACCTGTGAACTTAGGTGTGCCAGAATCCACTGTCACTTGGCTTGCGGTGGTAGCAGAAGGGCCCTCCATCGCTATAAGAAGTTTGCCATCAACTGTTCGGTAATCCAATGTGCCAGATGCAGACCCTGCAGAGTTCCCAGTGTATATGATTGTATCCTTGTTCAGAACAGTGATAGTTGTGCACAATTGCTTAGCACCAGTGGGTGAACCTGTATTCCTGATTTGTATATAATCACCAGTGGTCAAACCGTGATCTGTTCTTGTTACTGTGATTGTTGAAGCTGAACGAGTCCAACTAGCCCCTGTAGCATCTGGTTTACTACCATATTCCCCAACTATATGCTCGAAAAAGTGTTGGCCTAAAACAGCGGCACCCATAGCTGGTGTACCGCTACCAAAATTTAGTCCCTTAAATGTTACGTCATAACCTGCAAGGGTTGGAGCACCCGAATATCTGTTATCTATTCCTACATTTTCGAAAAGAATATTTTTCATTGATGAGTTATTCGAATAGCCCTGTGAATTACCTTTAATCCAGACGTTTTGAGTTTTAACATTTTCTACGTTTGAAGAACCAAAAGTGAAAGGGGCAATAGTGAACGCTGAATGGTAGAAAGAAAGTATACCCGATGTAGCACCAGCATTCGAACATGTGAATGTGAATGATGTTGTAGTAGGTGTAGTTAAAATCGTTTTTTGTGCTAACGACATTGTGATTGTGCCATCAGTGCAATAAACATATATTTTATCGCCAGCTACTAGGCCATGAGGAGACGATGTGGTTACTGTCGCTGTTGTTGTAACACGAGTCCAACTAGCCCCTACTTCTGTATACCCAGTACCGTCAATTGGTGAAGCCTCAGTACCAATATTTCTAAAAGTAATATCTTTACCTGATGAGCCATGCGAATATATTTGATTAGGTACATTAGGGGCATAGGGGAAGGTTATATCTTCTACAAGGGTATCGCTATGATTAGCCCCTGTATAAAAACAATAGTTAGTAGTATCGTTAGGCATACCAGGTTCATTACCTGCCCAAGTTTCAATATTTGACCAAGTATCAGTAACACCAACAGATCTGGAGATATGTCCAGAGATAGCAGAATTGGTACATCCGAAGTTATTTACAGAAGTTAAAGCTATTGCATCGGCGTTGTTTGTTCTTGTTCCTGTCGAACGTATAAAGGATTCCGTGAGAGTTACATTATTAGAAAGATTTGCACGGAAAAGCCCTGTGCTTGTTGACGGATAAGTCCCACCTGTCGATAATCTTGTAAACGTACCACCGTAAGTACAAACAGAAAGGCTTAACGCGTAAGTATTTAAAGCTGACATTGCCGTATATCCCGAATCCGTCCATGTGACTTCTGAACCCAAAGTAGAAAGCACAATAGGAGCGGCTATCACACTATTAGTAATAGTCACCTTATTATATGAAACTATCGAAAGATACCAGTTACACATGGCTTTGTCCATATTCCAAGTCCCTAAAGAGGCCCCACCAACATCATATCTTGAAGCAGGTGTAGCGTTAATAGTATTTACTGTAGGCGTAGCAGATTTTGCTGAGTTGAGAAAAACATTACCTACACGAATTTTGCATCCTGCACCTGGTAATGCGCCACCCGTGGAGTTGGTGCCGTCATGGCCAAACCTTAAAACTCCACCAGATGACACCCAGCAAACTCGCTGGCCCCTGCCGTCTGTTGGCACTTTATCTACAGTTGCCGTGTCGCTGGTTGAGTGCCAGATTTTATAAACACCCGACCCAGCACTGGTCTCAACGAATACGCCAGGGCAAAAACAAGTGTTACCGTTAGTGGGGATCTGATAGGTATCAGTCCTAGCTGGAGTGCCCGGAGTTGTGCCTATATAGTACCATTCACCACTAATAACAGGAGTGGTCAGGTTATTAAGGCCGTTAATGGTTATTGTTCGTGTTTCTGCCCCAATAACTTCTATCCATCCAGCGACATCAGCAGCCGTGGCATTAGCGCTAATGCCAGTCAGAGCACCGGCGGTATAGGCTACTGAATTCCATTGTTTAATTTTTATATATCCACTCGCTGGCATTGCAGATCCCGGTGTGGTCGGGGCAGCATTCAGCGCAGAGTAGACGCCTATAAGTATTCCAGAGGATGAGCCTTGGGAAATAGTTGTATTGTAGGCTGGTACGTTGCCAGAACCGGTGTTGTATGGGATCAGGCGTATATAACGCCCATCTATCGTAATATCTCCACCCAATGAAATAGAACCTGTGATATTACCTAGTATGTACCCACCGTTATTCCCATAGAGAGAGTCTTGATCTATTGTCAATTTCCCGCCATTAACATTGTAGGTGTCATCCCCCGCCTTGCCTACAAGTGCATCAATATTAGTGTCGCTAGTAATTGTAAAGGTTGCCATTAGATTTGCTCCTTATGAATACGACAGTCCTGATCGTCCTGTCCAGTTAGTTGAATAATCTGATGTGCCACTAGCATACTCTCTGGCGTTATTGCTAATAGTCCTTCTATAAATATACCACCTTCCGTCGGTATGCGCATAGCCTACGTAAACATAGGTAGATGTTTTATCGTAGCCAGGGTCTTGTAGTGTGAAGCCGTTTGTTGAACTTGGTGGGTTCCCCCATTCTGTGTCATAGTCATCTCCACTTGCCTTTTTTAAGACTTGCCCAGCTGTACCGCCGCTTGCGACCCCTGGGCCAGATGGGCCTGTTGCGCCAGTGAATCCCTGTGGGCCACGCTGGCCCTGACTTCCAGCATAACCTTGCAAGCCACGATCACCCTTTTCACCTTTTTCGCCATGATCACCTTTTGGGCCTTGTGGGCCTCTTAAAGATTCAATCTTTATAAGATCTTTCCATATGATTTCACCAATATATCGCCACTGAACGTGTGTTTTTGATAAACGTAATTCTATTGGCCTGCCGTCTTTACCATCCTTACCGTCAAGACCGTCTATGCCATTAGTTCCGCTTTTGCCGATTAGTCCACGTGGGCCTGCTGGGCCTACCTCGCCCTGAACACCTTGCAGGCCTATATCACCCCTTTCACCTTTTTCGCCTCGCTCGCCTCGTGGACCCCGATCACCCTTGAGCCCCAACTCACCACGTGGGCCGATCTGGCCTGTCTGACCACGTGGACCGATTAGTTCCTTTATGGATACGATGTTATTCCACTGCCTGTAACCTTTATACCGCCACTGGATATAAGAACCATCAGATCTTAACTCAACCTCTAAACCATCACGACCGCTTGGCATTCTTTTGGGGGATGGTGTTGGGAGTAGTGCGAACATATTGTTTATATTATATCACGATGATATTGCTATATATAATCTAAGTATCTACCGTTAGTGTACACCGACCACGCTGCATAGCTCTGAGCATTCCAAATTTCAAACGCTTTAGCAACGTTCTTTTCTGGGTTATACATTTCTTCACAGGTTATGTTACGCCCTGGCAGTATCCGAACCTGAAGCATCCCGCAGCTCATACCATAGGTAACACCGTTCTGAACATATGTTAATGTAGTATCACCAACTGCATCAACTTTGCCCTTACTTTCGGCTTTACAAACGCCGTACATTACTCTAGCATCCCATTCAGTGTAATCATAAACTAATCGGCAAGGGTCATTAGCTACTAGCTGTTTTCTAGTTTCTCTTGCTTGTAAATCAGCCTCTAATTGCTTAATCTTTTCTTCAAGTTCCTTAATCTTCTGTTGATTCTGGCTGTCAGTTTCTTTAGTTTTCTGAAGCTCGGTTTCAGTGGACTGTTTTTGCTGTTCGATGGTGGTGATAGTGCTATTTAATCGCTCTACCTTGTGAGTCTGTTTTTTATAAGCACTAACCGTGAACATAACTGCTAGTGCTATTAGTATTATTAGAATTTTTTTAGCATACCCATCTTTTGGCTTAGCATAATCTTCTACTTTAAATTTCATTTGATTCCTCCTCTATTATATCTTCAACTTCGGTAGTAGCACCAATCTTTTTTGCTATTGCCATAGCTTCTGGCATTAAATCTACATCGAAATACTCTTGGGCAGAGATTAATGTATGGGTTAGGTCTTCAATGACGAAATCTCTATCGTGTTTGATTATTATTTTAAACATTATTGCTCCTTAAAACTGAGCTCTACTAACCTAGTAATGCAGAGTATAAGTAATACTACCCCGGCTACCGATACAATAACATTGCTGTTATCGTGTAGCACGTACCCTGCTATACCGTTAGCTAGGAATGTTACTAGGTTTAGTAAATCACTCCCGAACTTTTTAGCTTTAGTTGTTAAATTTTCTTTGAACATATTGTTCTCCTTTTTTGTTTTAATTGTTTATTTTGGTGGGCTGTTATGGCTAGCCCAAGCCTCTGTAGTTAAAGCGGTTATCAGTTCCGCTAGCTGTTTACACGTCGCCTTAGTGTAGTTTTACCTCTTCGGAGGTTGGTTATGGCAGTGGGGTGTATTCTGAACCTTTTGTTATCAAATCTGCTACTTCAGCTCCGCTAAACTCTTCTAAGCATTCTACGCAGTAGTTAAAGTAAACTTCTACCTTTTCATCAAATGATTCTTTTATTACTTCGTGTTCACACTCCATATTGCTTTCTCCTTACTTATTAACTTTTATTATCGAACCGTCTTTTAGTATTATGTATTGCATTTTTGTTTTACCTTTCTTTTAATTTTCTAAGGCTTTCTCAACCTTACATATTTATTATATCAAACTTTTCTTTAATTTACAATAGTTTTTTTAAAGATTATTAAAAAGTTTTCCACAGGTTTTAGAACTCAATTTTTAAGGTATCGATACCCAGGTACTCATCTATTGTTTTAACGGCATCATCATAACCAATACAAAAAAAGGCCCTCCAGCCACGCTTGCGGAGTGCTTCTAGGTAATCATTCTGCTCTTTAATATGCTGGCTAACTGGTGAACCGTCTTTTTTAGCTATTTTAACGCCCTCTCGCTTGAGTTCTATTGCTAACCCGACATATTTACCACGTGGCTCATAAATCATCAAATCTGGGTGACCTCTGCGTGGATTGAGTGCTTTTTGGCGTTTGGCTTGGCTAATACTTAGCTTGGTTCCAGAGCCAAAGTCGTGGTGAATTAGAATATCTGGAGCTGTCACTAGATAGTGGTTAGTTATTGCTATTGCTATCTGTTCTTCGCTTGGCATTGCGCCCCCCGATGACCCTTTTTAGTTTCTTCGGTATGTCTTCGAAGAAAATCCTGATCCCACCGATTGTGGTGTTATCATCAATAATCTCACTAAAGTACTCTTCTACTGACATCTCGTTAACGTTCTCTAGCTTGTGCTTAAACTCTTCCACCGAGAAAACTATCCCCCTTTTGCGGTTATACTCGCACTCGATTGCAACCCTCATTATGTCTTGGGCGTCTTGCTCATTTTTTGCCATGTTCTTAACGTCTTTTGCTATGCGTTGTAGTTGTTTGATTTGCAGGGTAGTTAATTTCATTACTTTTCTCCTCTCTTATTTTCTATATAGTCTATATTGCTAAGCTCAGTTATAATTCTTTGAATGCGTTTAAAAGTTTGCCCGTCTAGTTTCATATCTCCTCCTTAGTTATACTTATCTAAAATATCTTGAGCTTGCCATTCTTCTAAATCACGGTTGTCGCAATCATTACAGTGTACGGCGTATTGACCGTAACAGGCACAATCTCTACCATCACAACAAGGCGGTTCAATCTCGATGCTTTTATGTTCACATCTGAACGTGCCATCTTCATTCATTACCGTTTTGTAGTCTTGATTTGTTACTTTGATTTGCATTGCTTTCTCCTTTGCTTATTGTATTTTAATTATATCAAACTTTTCTTTAATTTACAATAGCTTTTTTAAGGAGTTTTCCACAGTTTAATCTTTCGGGACTCTATGGCCGTTCAAGTATTGGCTTAGAGTTGTATTATTAATGCCAAGTTTTTGAGCTAATATGTATTGCTTATAACCCATACTAATTTGCTCTCTAACCCAAGATATTTTAGCCTTAGTCATAACTTGCGGTCTGCCGTTTGGGTTTCTGTTTTTAAGGTCTTTCAAACCGCCTTTTCTAGCTTTATTTTCCATTGTTATCTCCTTTATAATCTAGTTTTACTCTAGTATTATTATAATTATTATTTTGCATTATTGCCCCCTTGTTATACTCTAACAGATTCTTCAAATCGCTTATTAAGTATCTAGTAGCTTCGGCTATTGTCTTCATACTCTCTAGCGTTGACCGTTCAAATATATATTCAGCTTCAGCCTCTTTTGTTAAGCGTCCGCTGACCTGGTATGCCATTGATGCACTAGAACCGCTTGCAACTTGCTCCCGGTAGATAGCTTCTTTTTCAGCTTCAAAACCAGAATTAAGATTGCCAACTCTTATTTGGTACTCGGCTATAATATCAGCTAGCTCGGAGTTCAAGATGCTAAGTTTTGGTATGCAGTCAGCCACTTTGTTTAAATCATTTTTAGTTATAGCTTGTTTAGCTACGTTGCGCCAGGCTACTATTTTCTTTAAAATCTCAGATAGATTAGCGTCGGTTTCAGTAGTGCCGAATATCTTCTGGATTGCGTTAGATATTGATGTTGGTTTAGAATATCTCATTTTAAAACTCCAGCCATTCTATAAACTCTTTAGCCTCTGTAATCATCTCTTTTAGCCTATCGCCGTGCTTTACTAACTCATCTGCTATATCAGAACGTTTAATAGGTAGTATTACTAGCCTTCTATCAACTGGCGCACACTCATTATATAACGTAAAGTACAGCGTCTCTAAGCTAGGCAGCTGCCAAAAGTATGAATAGACTTGCATATCATATTGGCTAGGTATGCCGTAGTTACGTAAAAATCCGCTGCGTGGGTATAGTTTTTTGCCATCTTGGTAAGCCCTATTTATATATAGAACCTCCAGGTGGTGGGCGTTATTTAAGCATTTAATCTCTGCGGCTTCTGTTATGTCTTCAATTTTAGGTTCAGCTTTTGTTAATACTAAACCATCTGGGCTTAAGCCTACATTACCGTTGTCTATAACATAATCATCTGATAGTTGTTTATTGAGTTGTTCTGCTGCTAGTTTTCTAGCTATAGGCTCTAACCTATTGCCACGTGCTATGTCGTTTTCAGCCTCAGGTTCGGTGCAAGTCATCTCTGCAACGTATTCAAAAAATGCCTTTTTGGGTACGGTTCCAGTTAATGGAGCCATATCACCTTTCGTGCCAGTAATTTTACGCTTGCGCCATTCTAGCCATTCTTGACTATTTTGTTTGAGCTTTAGTAACATTATTTAATTCCCCATATCTATTATTTTTAGCATTGGCTACTTCAACTTCATTTTTAATATCTGGCATTAATGAAGTGAAAAACTCTTTTAACTCATCTATTGTTTTAGCTTTTTTGATAGTACTAACTGCAATCTCTATAGACTGTTTTCGCTCTTCTTTTTCAGCTTCTTTAAACGCTTCATATTCTTGCATTTCCTCAGCAGAAGCAATCTCGCCATCTGCCATATATCCAAGCAATGCCAAAGCTCTACCAACTGCTGTAGTCTCTAGCTTCTCAAAGTCTTTAACGCCAGCTTTGGTGCTTAGAGCGTGACCAGTCGCACTTGCGCTAGCTTCATCTGATTTGTCTTTTATGGCAGTGGCTTTAAATAATACCTTGCCATCTTCTAAAATTGTAGGCTCGGTAATAATATCGCCTCTTGGGTTATCTTCTCTAAATAGTTTTACTCTATCTTTTACAAAAGAGTACTCGGCATTGCCTTGTATTCTACCTGTTTTAGTTTTCCTAATCATCTAATCCCCCTTGTTTAATAATTTCTTTTGCTATTCTCCCCGCTAGGGTTTCCGCTTTCTCTTGCTTGGTAGTTTAATTATAGCAAACTTTTATTTAATTTACAATAGTTTTATATATTGTTTTCTCTTTTATAATTCTCAATCCACCTATTGCGATAGGCTGTATCTTTTAGTCTGCTTGGTTCTAAGGCTATATGGTGGCGTATAAAGGCTCTAATTGGTTCAGTTGATAAACTATCCTCATTTGGTATAAAAACGTCCTGAACGTTAAGTAGGTAAGTCTCTTGAGCTATATTCTCAGGTTCTGTTTTACCATCTAATAAATCTTTAATCTTTATAGCCTGTTCAAGTGTTATAGTTTGTTTTGGTTTACCTATTAGTTTTACGTATGGTTTATTTGGTTTCATATAAATAATGCCCTCGCTTTTGCTATTTCATCTACCGGGATTGGTTTATCTTTAAACTTCTTATTGAGGTAGTCTGATACTTTAGCATTTATGTATTCAATTTTATTGAGGTTTTTTGTTGTAGTATCGCTAACTGTTTTTGCATTAGAGCCGGTGTCACTTTTATTTTTACCCCATAAAAGTAGTTTATTTAGTTTAGCCTGTAAGTCTACGAAGTCAGATATTCTTGGAGCGTACCGGTCTTGATGAGCCATAGCTACGCCGTTTAACAGTTTTTGTAAACCATCTTGACCGTGTTTTAGATATAAGTTCCAGCAGGCCATCTTATTAGCTTTTATACGGCTTGTAATGGCATATCCAGTGGCCTCATTCCATTTATTGAACAGGTTATTGATTTCCTTGTTACCGTATTCTTCTTTTTTTATATCTAGTTTTTCGGCTTTAGCCAATTCTACGTTAGTAGAATTTTCCTTTACTCTCTCTTTACTCTCTCTTTCTTCTATAGTGGTAGATTTTACCACTCTGACTGGTAGTTTTTTACCACTCTGACTGGTAGATTTTACCACTCTAGTTTCAATATCATATACAGGTTGGTAGATTTTACCACGCCCAGTATTTTCTAATTCTCTAATATAACCTAACTTAAGTAGCTTCTGTTTAGCCTTAATAACAGTATCTTTAGATACCCCTAACATTTCAGAGCATACTTCTTTGCTCTCAAAATATTTCTTAAACCCACATATTCTAGCATATACAAGCTTCTCGCTCGGAGTAAGATTTTTATTAGTAAGTATATCGAACCTGATTATTACAAACCTATCTTCTCGTTCCTGTTTTTCTGTTTCTTCCACGTTACCCTCCTTTTTTAAGAGTACAAAAAAGCCAGCTTTGAGGGCTGGCTCTCTTGCGTGTTTCGCAATACTATAAGTATAGCACACGAAGCTACTACCCTCAATAGTTAAATTGATTTTTATTTAAGATAGCATTCTTGCGAAACACCATCTTAACTGCATTATACCTTATTTTGCTTAAAATAAAAACCCTATGCTAAACTAATTGGTGGAGATCTCCATCCCCCACAGAAACCAGAACTACTCCACCAATGTTCTGGTTTTTGTGTTATTATAAGTATATGAATTACTCAGAGTTTAAAAATCAGTGGCTAGGCAAACGTATTGATTATGATTCTTTATACGGCTGGCAATGTGTAGACATCATTAAACAGTGGTTAGATAGTGGATTTTCTATAAAGCCTGGAGCTTGGGGAAATGCTATTGATTACTGGCGTAGTACTAACCCAGGCGTGCTAACAGCATTTAAAAAAGTAACTAATACACCAGACTATATACCTCCACAAGGTTCAATTGTTATATTCAATGCTACATCGAGTAACAAATATGGGCATATAGCTATTGTAGACTCAGCTACTAAGACGGTATTAAACATACTAGAGCAAAATGGCGGTGCCGGGACTGGAACTGGTACTGGCGTAGATGCAATTAGATTACGCAACCCTGGATATAATAATATAGCAGGCTTTTTGGAGCCTATAAATAATAAAGGAAAAGAACAAGTGGCAGACCAAATAATACTAAACGCTGATAACTGGTTTAACAGATGTAACAAAACAATTAAGTTCACACGTGGCAGGGAGATGAGCCGAGAAGAATTTGCACCGCAAGTTGGTCGCAAGTTCATTAACTTTGTTGAAGACGCTGAGGACTTTCCAGAAGCTGATGAGCAACTTAGAAGAATAGAAATCGGCAGAGCTAACACAGTAGTAGATACAGACGACTGGTATAACTTTACTAATAAGTTGATGGTTGCTGCTAGAGGTAGGAAGTGGGGAAGCCGAGATGAATTCAGAATACAAGTAAACCGTCCATTCAATGCGACAGCTTCTGATATATTTAGTGGTGAAGAATATGATAACCACCAGAAAAAAATCCTAAACCTAGCAACCGATAACGCTACTCTTAAAGCAGAGAACACAGCCCTTAAAACTCAAGCTAATTCAGGCGGTATTAACCAGGATACCGTGAATACAATTAACGAAACTAACAGCCTAGTTAAGCGAATCTGGGGCGCTATAACTAAGCTTTGGAGAATATAAAATGAAACCAGCAATTATTAACACATTAAAATTTATTATCAGATTAGCATTACTAGCAGGCGTACCTATACTTATAAGCAAATCAGCCGACTTTACTGGAGAATTAAAAACAGTTTTTGATATTGTGATACCAATAGTATTACCGATTATAGATCGTTATATCCACGAAGATGATAGAATACCTGTTAAAGGAATCATACCGTTTTAATATGCTACAATAACCTAGTAGCCATTAGATGCACCTGTGTTATTTGAAAGTTGGCTCCACGCCATCGAGTGATATCATTCTTAGGATAATATGGGTGTCTTATTATGCTACAATAACCGTATGGCAAATAGCCATATAACTCTCCAACATTGTAGCTTAACTTGCAATTGTTGGATATGGTGAACCATAGATTTGGCTCAAGAAAATGGTACACCGAGATTTTAGAGCCAGCCTCCATGGCAATGAGTTAGCCATCCTGGAGGTTTTTATATTTTACTAACTAAAAAAGGCTTGTAGACGTGGACAAGAAACCCAGCTACAGCCTTATATTTAATTGTAGCATACCGAGTATGGTATAATACTAACAGTCATTTAGCTCTAGCCAAGTTAAACAAGCACTTTATACGCCACTTATTAAGTAATCATTGTTTTTTGAAGATGTAGTGGCAGGCTACATTTAACACCCATCTCGACTCGGGTGTTTTTTGTTTTAAAAAAAGCTTGATTTTAGCGTAAGCGTATGCTAATATTATTACATAAGTGTTTAAGCGATTTAAAGCAAACACAATACCTTAGCAGGGATAATAGCAAAAGAAATTATTAACGGTTTGGGTAGCTTGCGAGACTACCTAAACCACAATTAAAAGGGGATAAATGAAGAAAAATAGTAAAGCAATAATAGTCGACGGTGTAGAGTATAGAGAGTATGTTGAAGGCTCTGAAATTGTCCCACCAGTAGAGACAGACCACGTTATAATAATTGCTCAGCGAGGTTGGATTTTTGAAGGCTTACGCAATAAAGAAGTAACAGATAAGATACAACTGTTAAATGCTAATGTAGTTAGATGCTGGTCTAATGGTCGTGGTATCGGCGGACTTACCAAAGCAGAATATAAAGACGAGTATACATTAGACCCTGTTGGGGTAGTATTATTTCCGAACGAAGCAATAATAGCAACAATCGATATAACAAGTTGGTAGTATGTATAACAGAAACGCTAACTCAGCAGATTTTGTGCAACCAATAGCAGAATCGGCAACTAAATACAGCAACTACAGCTACGGCTACGGCGACGGCTACGGCTACGGCGACGGCGACGGCTACGGCTACGGCTACGGCTACGGCTA
>CADEGZ010000070.1 GCA_902827015.1 uncultured Pseudomonadota bacterium | reverse complement strand
ATGGCTCTATTTTAAATAAAATGGCTAACAACGAACTGGTGCTTGATAAAAGGCCGACCATCTCTGAGTTGGGTGCTAGCTTTAACGAAAGTACTGGCATTAGCACCGGCTTAACTAGAATGGCAGATCAAAGTCACCGTGAAGGGGTTAGCCACATGCAATCTTCGCAGCAGCATTTATCTTCAGCATTAAGCCAATACCAATCCATTGCTGAAAATTACAGAAACGATAAAAACTTAACTAACGCCTGGATACATGGGGAAAGTGTGATGAAAGACAGTGCACTATCCACTTTAGACTCGGCTTCTAAAGAATTATCCAGTGCTTTGCAGGTAGATTTGAATGCTGCAAACCAATTGGTACTTGATGGCAAAACTGGCATTGGTGCTAGCGTTGGGGCACAAATTGGTGTAAAAAGCAGCGGCGGTATTATAGGAAAAGGAGATTTAAATGCTAATGTTGGCTTGGGTTCTGCACATGATGAGAGAACTTTAAACAGTGAACAACAAAGAGTAATAGAAAATATCCAAAGAAAATATGATATTCAAAACTTACTTAAAAAAGCAGAAAATGAAAGCAAAGAAGGCCGTTATGCCATGGTGGATTCTAATGGCGATCAATATGATGCAGGTATTAGAGCGCATTTAGACGAAGGATTTTCACAACAAAAAATGGCACAAGCCTCTTTTGCTAAAGAAGAGGCTTATAAAGAATCAGCACAGTTTGCAGCAAATAGTAGTATAGACTCTACGCAAAACTTAAGCCAACAAATATTTGAACAGCAAGTCCAAAAGGACGGCGTTGAAAAAACGTTAGAAAAACTATCAAACTCGGAAGGGACAAAAGAAGTAAGAAAAGAGTTTATAGCAACGCACACCCCAGCACTTGAACAACAGTTTGAACAACAAAAAGTTTACAATAACTCTGAAAAACTGGTACAACAACATCAAAAAGATGTTGAACAAATTAAAACCTTAAATAATCCTCAAGATGAATATGAAAAGAATAAGGTAGATATTGTTGAACAAGCTGATAAAAAAGGTTTAAATAAACCTATTGAAAGCGATATTCCAGAAAAAATAGAAACCGTGTCTAAACAGGCTGAACAGCAAATACAAGGGCAACAGCAAAGATTTGATACCAAGAAATCTAAAATGGAAAAGCGCTATGAAGAGTTTAGCGAAGATAATAAAGTCAATGACTACAGTACAAAATTTAAAAATTTATTCAGGGGTAACCGGGTAGAAAAGACTACGGGGAAGTTAGATGATGATTAAAATACATGGAAGAATTATGAAGACTTCCAACGATCCTGATTGTAAATATTTACCGATAGAGAGCTATAAGCGGGGTTTGTATATATATCGCTATTAAGCGACCAACACGAAGAGGATGAAGGTGACGTGTCGAACATAGAGCTGTCAGCAGGAACAAACTGCAATTCGCCTTTTTTAAATTTTAATATTATACGTACTACTACAAAAATCCATGTTGACAAAAATAATATCACCCCTGCTGGGACAAAAATTAGGTCTAGATTATTAACAATAAATTCCATCATGCCACTTTACTCTTTGTTGCTTCCATTTTCACTTAGCTTTATTAAATGTAAGCTAATATTCTGGGGTTTGTCTACAATCAACTTAAAAATACTAAGACCTATCAAGAAATAAATGTTTTTATCAATAGGTTTTAGTTATTTAAAAAACCATTTTATATTTGGAACTGGTTATAAATCTCTTAACAACCCCTGTTTAATTTGTGCCAAAGGATTAAATAACACAATCGCAATTTGTATAAATTTTTTAGTGTTCAACCACGACCAAAAACCCAATAATTTCAGCTTATCACAAGACAAAACCAATTTAGGGATCACCTTTTATGAACTGAATAGTGGACCAAAATTAAGCTTTAAAAAAGTAATTAACCATAAAAAGTTAATGGTTCATCAACTCACGGCTACATCCTATTTGTACTATTTACCACTATTAGAAAAAAAGTTATTAGCTACATCCTACAAAGAGAGTGTTGTTTTAATGGGTATGAGTTTTTTCTTAACTTTATTTTTTCAAACAAGTTTTGATTTATTGATGTTTCACGATCATTTTAATGCACGCGCTCCTCCCTTTTTACATCAACACTGATTTTGGGTTTTAGGGATCCAAAATCCTTCAGCAATCTATTTACAAGTGTTCATTAAGCCTGATCTTGTAAATTCCTTGAGATATTTAAGACAACTGAGGGGGGTCTTAACATGCAAAAAGAAAGTTCACACTTTAGAGATTTTACTCGTGGCGGCCAGATCTTTACCCATGCCCTTTTAATGCTTTGGCAAGTATTTAGGAGCGGGTTGATTGTCGCTTTTATCCTGTTTTGTGTCTGTTTGTATGGATTTATTGAACAAAGAACTACCGATTACGATTGGTACATTTATAGGCAAACCCTAGAAGCAGAATTGAGGTTAATGGTCCATGACAAACGAATAACCCACACCATTCTTAATCCAGATGGTTCACCAATAACACTCAAAGCCATTGATTTTGTTAATTCTCCTAAAGCTCATTTCCACGTTAATAAATGTAAAAAAGCCTTTTGCTCTTCACTCTGGCAATCGGGTTTAATTTCCTTATCGGTTTTAGCCATTTATTTTATTTATTTGAAACGTAAAGGAAAACAAGAAAATCAAAGTATTCAGATTGACGGCCAAGAACAAGTCGATGCTAAAACCCTGCGACAGTTATTAGAGAGAACGAATAAAGCCTCGCCTTTTAAATTGGCCGGCGCACCTTTGGTAAAACGTACTGAGACACAACATGTTTTATTAGCAGGTACTACTGGTACTGGCAAGTCAATAGCCATGCAGGAACTGATGGATCAAGTACGAAAAAAAGGCCAACGAGCCATTGTGTATGATATTGACGGCGCTTTTATTCCAGCTTATTACCGTCCGGGCAAAGATATTTTGTTAAATCCTTTAGATACTCGGGTCCCTGCTTGGAACATTTGGCAGGAATGCCGGGATTTAGCCGATTTTGACACCGCTGCTTTATCGTTAATGCCCGAGCATTTAGCCGGAACCGATCCATTTTGGATCCGCTCTGCCCATACCATTTTTTCTTGTGCCGCTTTAAAGCTACAGACCAATAGTCACCCTAAGACCCGAATGTTATTAGAGCCGATATTCGCCGAGGGCTTGCAATCTTTAGGGAGTTTAGTGACAGGGACGCCTGCGGCACCTTTGGTATTAGAGCAAATTGATAAAACGGCGCTTTCCATTAAGGCAACGCTCTCGACTTATTGTAAATCATTAATGTATTTAAAAGAGGAAGGCAAGAAGCCGTTATTCTCCATTCGCCGTTGGATAGAGGCAGATGCAGGCGATAGCTGGCTTTTTATTGCTTCAAACGCCCAAAAGATTGATGCCTTAAGGCCATTGTTGTCGGTTTGGTTGGATGTAGCGGCTAAATCTATTTTAAGTTTAAAAGCCTCACACGATAGACGGTTGTGGTTCTTTTTAGATGAGCTGCCCAGCCTGCATAAATTACCGAGTTTAATGAATGCCCTTTCTAGAGGTCGTAAATATGGGGCTTGTTTTGTGGCGGCAATACAAGACGTTCATCAGTTACATGCCATTTACGGCAAGAACCATGCCGAGAGCTTAACCTCACTTTTTAATACCAAAGTGTTTTATAGAACCCAAGAACCTGATTCGGCAAATTGGATGTCAAAGGTAATTGGCAATCGGGAAATCATTGAGAAAAAAGAAGGTTTTTCTTATGGTGCGCATGAAATGCGTGATGGGGTTTCAATTCATGAAGAACGCCGGCAAGAGCCTATTGTGAAACCTTCAACATTTTTAGTGTTAGAAGATTTAAATGCTTTTTTAAGATTACCGGGGAATTGGCCGATAGCGCAATTGGAGTTTGGAATTCAGGAACGCAAAATAAAAGAACAAGCTTTTATTGCTCGGGATTTAAGCAAATTATTATTAGAGGATGAACCATCAAACATTAAACAACCGAAAGTTTCAGAAGCAAAAAAATCTGAACAGGCATCAGAAAAGCTAATGATTCTTTCCGATAAGACGGGGTTACCTCCTGGTGACTTGCAAGAACCTAAGAATGCAAAGCCATTGACGCCTAATAAAAAAATTGTGCAGAAGCCATTAACGGTTGAACAGACAAAATGTTAAGTTTATATACTCTGACTTCTGCTTCGGAAGCCATGAGTTATTATCAGCAAGGAGATTACTATACTCAAAGTGGGGCTGAAGCACACAGTATTTGGTTAGGCAAAGGTGCAGAAAAATTAGATTTAAATGGACCGGTGGATTTTAAAGACTTTGAAGCACTATTGAGAGGACGTTTGCCAAATGGTGAACTCATGACCCAAGTGCAAAAAGAACAGTACCATCGTCCTGGTTATGACTTAACCTTTTCTGCTCCTAAATCGGTTTCGATATTAGCGTTAGTTTTAGGTAATGAAGCGATATTGCAAGCCCATAGAGAAGCGGTGCATGAGACTATGGATAAGATGGAGAGCAAATACGCGGCATGCCGTATTAAAGAGCAGGGTATTATCCGCATTGAACAGACCCATAACTTTACCATAGCCTCTTTTGAGCATGGGGATTCCAGAGCTGGGGACCCTGATTTACATACCCATTGCGTATTAATGAACGTAACTCAAGACGCCAATGGAAAATGGCGGGCGCTTTTTGCGGATGAACTCTATACAAATAAATTATTAAACGGCATGGAGTATCGTTCAAGGTTAGCCCATAAACTCATGGCACTCGGCTTTGAAATAGAAATCAGAGAAAATGGACTTTTTGAGATTAAAGGAATTGATAGAGATTTGATTAATTTTTATTCCAAACGCCGTGCTGAAATTGAAGCCTGGTTGAGAGAAAATCAGCAAAGTGGCGGTAAAGCCGCTTCTACGGCTAATTTTTTAACCCGTGAAGCAAAAAAATCGGCTAATCCTGAAGAACGCAAAGAGCGATGGATAGAAGAGTTGAAGGCGTTTGGCTCTAGTTTAGAGAAGTTAGCCGTGATTATGGATGAAGCCAAAGAACGCGGCCCGGTAGCTCCGCCTGAACCGATGAATATCGCTAATAACGCCGTTGATTCCGCGGTTAAACATTTAAGCGAGCTTAAGAGCGCTTTTTCATTTCAAGAAGTGATTAAAACCGCTAAAATAATTGCTTTACTGTCTGTTAATGAAGGCTATTTACTGGATGCCATTGAACAAAAAATAAAACATAAAAGCCTCATTTATTTAGAAAACACCTTTTTAACAACCCTTGAAGCGAAGGCCTTAGAGCAAAAAAACATTGAACAGATGCAATCGGCAAAAAACAGTGTTTATAAAATAACCCCAAGATGGATTGCCAACATTACCACGGCTTTTAAAACCAGTGACATCAAAGAGCGGCAAGCTTTAATTGCGTTGTTGACTTCAAATGACCGTCAAGTATTACTGAGTTCTAATTCTACCATTATGTTAAAGAAAACCCTGAAAGATTATATAGAGCTGACTCATTCGCAAGGTTATTATCCTAGAGTGATAACGCAAAATAAAATAACGGTTGAATCTCTAAAGAAACAATTAGGAACAGAGCGTGTTCATACTATTGAAGGTTTTTTGTTGGCTTGTGAAGAGCGGGCAGAAAAAAGAGGTGAGCCTAAACATAGTTTAGAAGCCTGGGATAGAAGAATTAAAAAACAAGTCGCACAGGATATTTGGATTGTCAATGGCGATATTTCTGCACGTCAATTAAATCGTTTGGGGGATTTTGCAGAGACGTTAGGGGCTAGGGTTGTCTTAACTCAATTAAAAAGTCACTCTGCTATAGAGCCTTTAAAGCAACAAGGAATAACCGAAATTAAGGTTAACGCCACTCAAAGCAGTCTTGAACATTTAAAAACTCAAGAGCAACTGTTAAAACAGGTTGAACGGTTGGATAAACATCACTGTGTTCAAGAAGTGGGAGATTATGAACAGCGGCAACGCTTAGCGATAGAGCAATATTTAAACTCCCCTGGAAAAGAAAAGCTTTTAATTACCCTAAGCCATACCGGGCGAATGACTTTAAATACTTTGCTAAGGCAAGCCTTAAAACAGGCTGAGGGTTTAACCGGACCCAGCCAAACGCTTGACGTGTTACGTCCTTTAAATATGAGCCGGGAAGAAAAAAGCCAATTGCATTTATATCAACCCGGCGACAGTCTTTATTTTAATCGAGACTTGCCTAATACCAAAATTACCAAGAATAGTTACTTTGAAGTCTATAAGGTGGACTTAGAAAATCATTTTATTGAGCTGCGTCAATCAGCAACCCAAATACTTTGGAACCCCGCAAAAGATAAGTTGTTTCTAAAGCACGTCGAAGTCTTTAAAACGGAACAACGTGAAGTGCAGTCAGGGGATATTTTAATATGGAACCGCACGGTTAAAGATGAACATAACGAAGCACTGCACAGGATTAAAGGACAAACAGCCAGAGTATTGGAAGTCTCCCTAAGCAATATTTTAATTAAATTAGCAAATGGTCATGAGATAAATTTAAATTCTGAAGTGTTGCGAGAATGGCACTGGGATTACGGCTATAGTGTTCATTTAAAAGAGGCTAATTTGCAATCGGCTAAAGAAATCGTCGTGTTGTTACAAAATAAACAGTTAGACGCCAAAAATATTCAGTTACTCCATGAATTATTAGCCACCGCAGAATCGGAGCACATTCAAACTAACATTATTTGTAACGACAGCGCTGAATTAAAAAAAACCATTGCAGCCGGTGGGTATCATGCCCAACCCTTAGATAATCCTCGTGAGGCTCAATACCAAAGAGCGGAAGCTTTAGAAAATTATCAAACATTAGCAACTCAACCGTTATTTAATCGTTTGCAAAGCGAAACCCTTAAAATCAGTCAATCCAATCCTGAGCTGGTGACAGGTTCTCAACCTTTCACGACTGTCATTACGCCAGAGCTTGAGAGTGCTTGCGATATCGTTGATAGAGCTTGCGTTTATCATGCCGAACGTGAGGCGGTACTTAAGCTTGAAGATTTAAAAGAAGACGTTATTAAATTAGGCGGCCTGATGGCTAGTGTACAGTCTTTAGAAACCGCAGTTGATTTAGCGATTGAAGGCGGCTGGCTAATCTCTGCAGGGGAGAATGAACAAGGAGAAAAGTTAGTCACCACCAAACATACGTTATTGATTGAACAACAATGTATTGAAAAAATGCAAGCGGGTAAAAATCAATTGCCGTCTATAATTGCCAAAGACTCCCCAGAAGTTCAAGAAATCGCTAATCATCCTAAACTTACCGAGGGACAAAAACAAGCGATTCATTTAATAGTGACCACGCAAGATAGAATGGTAGCGGTACAAGGAATTGCGGGAGCAGGCAAGACCACCGCTTTAAAAGAAATTAAGCGTTTATGTCAAAGCAATCATTACACGATGGTATTGGCTAATACGGCGAGTGCTAAAAATCAAGCAAAATCCGCCTCCGGAATAGAAGCTAAAACTACTGCCCAGTTTTTAACGCGAATGGAAACCGCAATCGCCAAAGACTTAGAGAAAGCGAAAAAAAACTTTGGCGGTAATCGGCTTTTTATATTAGATGAAAGCTCACTGGCCTCTAGTAAGGACTTGTTAAGACTGCAAATCATTATTGAAAAGTGTGAGGCGCGTTTAGCATTGGTGGGGGATTTTAAACAGCAAGGCTCTATTGGCGCAGGCTTTAGTTTTCATGATTTATTAGCTTACGGCATTAATAAAGCCGTTATGCAAGAAAATGTGCGCTTAAGCGACGCAAAAGCCTTTACCGCCATGAAACAAGCTTACGCGGGGGACATGCCTGGAACTTTGCGAACTCTTAAAGACAGCATTGAAGAAATCCCGAATAAGGAAGAAGCCTTAAATAGAATCGTCACGGTGTATTTTGCCTTATCAGCCGCCAATAACGAGGCCCCTTTGGTGATTATGCCCTTGAACAAAGATAGAAAGTTTGTCAATGAGGCCATTCGGGAGAAGTTAAAGGAAAATGGCAATTTACCTAAAAATGGCTTGAGTATTCCAGTATTTGTACCAACCGACAAACGGGAGATTGATAAAAGCGATATCTTGGGTTATTTGCCGAAAGAACATCAAACATCTCCTTACGTCATCCGCTTTAATACCAATCACCCGCGTTTAAATATTAAAGCGGGCGATTATGCACATATTTTGGACATTGACTTAAAGCACGAACGGCTAACCTTAAAAATTGATGGCAAGCAACAGTTCTATTGGTCGCCCAAAAACTTGGAAAAGCCCAGCAATATTGAAATCTACAGCCAAGAAAAACGAGAGTTTGCCAAAAATGATGTCATTGTTTTTAAGAGGAATAACGAAGCCAAGGGAATTTTTAATGGCGATAAGGCAACACTTTTAAAAATAGAAAAAGGGATTGCAGAAGTTTTATTGGTTGACGGCAATACCATTAGTCTTGATTTAAACGAAAAACAAAACCAACACCTCGATCACGGTTATGCCTTAACGATTTACGCAGCGCAAGGCAAGGATGTTAAATGGGTGATTGGTTATTTGGAGGGGCCTAGATCTCGTTTGATTAAAGCCTCTCAGCTAAAAGCGGGTGATGTTGCTGTGCTGCCTAAAGAACTGCAAGAAAAAGACAATCGAGAGCATTCAAAAATAGTGCAAGTAATTAAAACTGAAAAAGTTAAATCGAGTATAGAGTGGAATGGCAAACCGCTTAAAACCGATAGAGTGACTTTAACTTTAAAAGATCGAGAAGGCAAGGTTTATACTGTGCATGCGCATGAATTAAAATCAACCAAGAAAGTAAAACATTCATTGCTTATGAAAACTTTATGTCATAGCGAGTGGACCTATTTCCCGCCCTTTGAGCAACGTAAACCACGTGAGTTGCCGCTATCCACATCTGCGCAAGCTTTACTGATTACTATTACCCGTGGTGATGGTGTGATTATAGTTACCCCTTATATGGATGACTTACAAAAAACCTTAGAAGCGCATAAACAGCTTAAACGCTCTGCTTTAAGTTATACCGATGCAGAGTGGCAAAAACTCCACGAAGGCTTGAATCGGTTAGTTGAAAATATTAAGGGTAAAGTTGAACCACAAAATATCACAGTTTATCCGCAACAGTCTTTGCATGAAAAATCTCAAACCAAAAGACGGTTTGAGAAGGAATATTCCACTAAAACAAACAACACACTTAAAGGAAATTTTTCTGAGAAGTCGGCTGCTTATATTGATAAGGATATCATTAACGGTTGTTTAGAACGTGATATTCTAGGTTATGCGACTCGATGGCAGGGACATCCTAAAAAAATCAGCGGCAATGAAGCACGGTGGGAGGGTGCTTTGACTTTAAATTTTAGAGGCCCTAAAGCAGGGTTATGGAAACGCTGGTCTACGGGAGAAGGTGGTAAGGATTTAATCTCCTTCTATATGGATGCTTATGGCGTTGAGTGGAAGGTGGCACTGCAAGAATTAGCCAATAGCCTTGGACTGAGTGAGGGCATTGTTGCTGAACATAAAACCCTTGCTTTTAAAAAGCTTAAGCAAAATGAAAAATCTCAAGAAGTCATCACTCAAGAAAAAATAGCTAAAGCGAAAGAGTTGTATCATAAAGCAGTGCCCATTACGGGAACACTAGCCGAAAAATATTTGAGGGAACATCGTGGGATCACGGGGGAGTTGCCAAAAGATTTTAGGTTTATTAAGGCCACTTGGCATTTAGACACCCAGGAATTTCCACCGGCTTTATTAGCGCCTATACGAGATAAGAACGATCACATGACTGGAGTTGTTAGAATTTTTTTAAATCGGGATGGGAGTAAATATAGTAAAGTCTATATTGATGAAAGTGGCAAAATGGAAAAGGCAACCCCTAAAGCTAATTTAGGGATATCTGGCTCTGGTGCGGTGATCGTTCAAAAAGGGATGCTCTCTACCACCGTGTGGGTAGCGGAAGGTGTTGAAACGGCTTTATCGATTGCCCAAGCAAAGCCGAATCAAACGGTGATGGCAAGTCTCTCGGTTAATCAACTTAAAAATGTTCCTATTAGCCCAGAGGTAAGAAACGTGGTTATTTGCGCGGATAACGATCCAGCCAGTTCAAACACTAAAGCCAATGTTATTAAAGCAGTCGGATCTTTTTTGTCGCAAGGGCTAAAGGTCTTTATTGCACTACCGCCAACCATTCCAGCGGGTATGGATAAGTATGATTTTAATGACTTGCTACAGGATGGTGGTATTAGTGCGGTTCAAAAATCGTTAGATGAGAAGATAGAAATTAAAGACACTGGTTTGTTAAAAACCAATGAAGCCGCACTAGAAACGGATTTGAACAAAATACGCTTTTTAGAAAATAACCACAAAGATATGGTTAGAACACAGCCTAACAAGGTTGTGGCTGCCCGATTAGAAGAAAGCATGGAACAGAGGGAACGTTAAGCATTAGCAATTTTAGTCTGTTTTGCTTGTTAAATTTTCTATGACTTTTTTTGCCTGGTCCTCAGCTCTAGCAAGAAGTTTTTCTCCATCGTCTACTAAGCTCAGTATGGATTCTTGTATGATAAAATGCGACAGAATTGAGTATTGAAGGGACCTGTCAATGGGGGGATGCTCTAAGACGGACGCTAATAAAAATCTTGCTGTTTCGCTAATGTTATCAGCTTCCAGTTCAATCAATTTTGCTTCTAATTTTTGATAAAGTGCATCGGGAATGCGCATGGAAATTAAATGTGTTTTAGGCTTTTTAATGACTTGTTTCTTTAACATGATTTTACTCGTTTTAAACGTGTAATACAAAAGTAAACAAATACAATACAATTGTATACGGCTGTATGACATTTGTAAACAAATATATTACGGTTGTATACAAAAAATGAAAAATAAATGGGTTATAACCTTTTGATTTTATTTGCGATTCTTTTTTGGATTTTTAACCATACCATTTTGTATGACAAATGTAACCATTTTAATTTTCAAACACTTTCGTGTATAAAGTTCAAATAGGATAAAATATAAAAAAGACTGAAAATATCAGAAAAATTTTAGAAAATGGAACAGTGCGTCAGGTGTGCTGGTTTAATTAGGGTGATACTTTAGTGATTTTTGAGTGGGGGTTTTATTTAAAATTATCCTGGCCCAGCTGGTCCCTGAGTGTTCAAAAAGGGTGAGCATAATGCGAGGGACTTCCCTAAAATGTCTAAGAGTAAAGTGAGAGTTAAAGCAATGCAACAGAAAAATGTTATTAAGGCTTAAGCCTAGTTGTTAACCATGCTTAGTATTTGTGTTGGATGTTATTGGACATAACTGGATAATTTTAGACAAAAAGAGCATCATTGATTGAATCCTAAAAAGACGAGAAACGTAGAAAAAGTTAAAAATATTTTTGAAAAAAGTTGGAAAAACCCTTGTATTTTATAGTGATTTTGCTTATATTAAGAATAAGCTTGAATAAAGCAAAACGGGATGTAGCAGTGCTTCTAACACCGATACACCCCTCCCATAGTCAGACTGTTTTGGAGCCTGAACAATGATTAGTTCTAGTTTAAACAACTCATCTTCTTTTAACAACCCCTCTTCGCAAGCGTTTAAATCGAGTCAAATCGCAAAGTCCCAATCTGCTTTACCTAAAGAAGTTCTTGACGCATTAGATGCTATCCAAAGATTAAACCTTAAGATTGAACTTTGCGGATCTTGGATGTGGATTTTTGGCGCTGATGGTTCGCATGAAGCCAAACTAAGAGCAGCTGGTTTTAAGTGGTCTTATAAACGCGG
>CADEGZ010000069.1:4240-11927 GCA_902827015.1 uncultured Pseudomonadota bacterium | reverse complement strand
TTTCATGTCTGATTTAAAACAAGGAAAACACTCTCTGAATATTATGAAGATCCCATTGTACCCTTATCAAGAAGCAGGGATGCTCCATTTGGCTTTCACAGAAAGGGCTTTACTGGCGGATGAAATGGGATTGGGAAAAACGGTGCAAGCCATTGCTGCTTGTCAGTTATTATCTCAGCTGCGCAATATCAAAAAGGTATTGGTGATAGCCACCGCCTCTCTTAAAGCAGAATGGGTGGAGCAAATTAATAAATTTTCAGCCTTACAAAGCCTTGTAATCGAAGGATCACGCGCCAATCGATTAGCGCAATATCAGTGTTCTTCATTTTTTTACTTAACGAATTATGAGCAAATATTAATAGACGGCCCAGATATTCAGCGTTTGATGTCTCTAGATGTTATTATATTGGACGAGGCCCAACGTATTAAGAATTGGCAAACTAAAACTGCCAATGCCGTAAAATTGCTGAAGAGTCGTTATGCCTTTGTTTTAACAGGCACACCCTTGGAAAATCGAATAGATGATATTTATTCTGTTATCCAATTTTTAGATCCCCATTTTTTTGGCCCCTTATTTAGATTTAATAGGCAATTTTATAGATTAGATGAAGATGGAAAGCCCATTGGATATAAAAATCTTGATGAACTTTATCGTAAATTGCAACCGATTATGTTACGTCGACGAAAAGGAGAAGTCGAGGGGCAATTACCTGAACGCACTATCAACAATTTTTTTGTCAGCATGGAAGCAGAACAGCGTGTTCGTTATGAAGAATATGAAGATCGGGTGGCACGTCTGCTGGCACGTGTACGGAATAGGGTGTTGCGAAAAGAAGAATTTGAAATGCTGCAACGATGGCTGGCCTGTATGCGCATGATTTGCGATACCCCTTATATTCTAGATCCAAAATGTCGGATCTCCCCAAAAATACGGGAACTTAAGAACACTTTAGAAGAGTTATTGGCTGATCAATCCATTAAGATCATTATTTTTTCTGAATGGGAACGTATGTTACACTTGGTTCGTGAATTGACCGAAAAAATGGGAATAAAAGCCGCTTGGCATACAGGTGCAGTTCGGCAGTATAAGCGTCGTCAAGAGATTAATTGTTTTAAAGAAAATCCAGATTGCAAGATTTTTCTGTCAACCGATGCGGGGAGTCTGGGGTTGAATCTTCAGGTAGCCAATGTCGTGATTAATTTAGATCTGCCTTGGAATCCTGCAAAATTAGAACAACGGATTGCACGTGCGTGGCGTAAACATCAAACTCGTACGGTGCAAGTGATCAATTGTGTCTGCGAAAATAGTATTGAGCATAGAATGTTAGGTTTATTGGCTCAGAAGCAAACTTTAGCGCAGGGTGTATTAGAAGGAAGTGATGACTTAACAGAGATGTCATTACCTTCGGGACGTTCTGCTTTTATGGAACGTATGGAAAGTCTCATGGGCTTAAGTATTGATAATCAACCAACCGTTGAAGCCACTGAGTACTGTACAGAGCCAGGTTTATCAAAACGGGTAGAAGTTGACGTGGTTGCGCCTCTGCCTGCGAGCAATGATGAGGGATTAATCAAATTTTCCGAGAATATTAAAGATCTGGTGCAGCAGACCAGGGAACTGGCACAATCAAATCAATGTAAAATCTTAGCGGTGTGTGACAGCAATACGGAGCTTAACACTGAGCTATTAAAACAAATATTAGGCTCTGATAAAACAACAGATCCTTTGTTGGAAATCATCGATAATCATACCCTTAAGATGATCAAACGCCTAGCACAGGCAGGGATCTTAACACTAAATCAGAATATTCAAATAGTGACTTCTTCGCAAGCGCTGAATGAAACAATTGATCTGATCCATGAACGAAAAATGACTTTAGTCACTGAAGCGCTAAGCTTTGCTACTCGTAAACAGCGTATGGCGACTGTTCTATTTGAGCAAGAATTTTTTGAAGAGATGTTAACCCCTTTGCGTGAAGCATTAGGATCTGCCCTGTACGGCTTTTTATGTCTGATCAATGGAGCTTTAGAGTTCCCGTCTCGAAAAGAGATCTTAAATCACTCGACAAGACAGATGCTCGTTGAACAGCATGGGTTTCCGAAAAAATCACTCCTTCTATGGGATCGTTATCATGATGAGCAAAATCAATTTTCCAGTGTGGAGTTAAAAGATCTATACCAGGGTAGTCAGGAAATCATAGATGAGGTTACTGCGAAATTAAATGCCATTTTCCTTGTTAAGCAGGCTGTAGTTTAGTGTTTTTAGCAATAGGCGTAATCTGTATAGTCAATAGGAAGTGGAGAAAATGGAGAGGATCAATCAGAAGAAAAAGTATTCACAGGCAGTTGCTACGGTAGCGGGGAATGCCGTATCTTTGAAAGGTTATGTGAGTGTAATTGATGTTATGGTAGGCCTTGGTTGGCTGAGCATAGATAATTTGAATCACTGGAAACAAGGCAGGGTGCCTTATCTCGAACGTGTTATTATGGCTAATTTGACTAAAATATCTAGAAGGATGAAGGAATTTAGAGCGTGGGCGGTGCATGCAAAGTTAAAATCCAGCCTGACGGTTTATAAACATAAAAGTTATCGATTGCGCTTTAGCAAAAGTGGACACCCCAATATTGAAACTGCCTATAGCACACATTATGTGCTACAAAAATCTTCCAAAAAAGAGTAAGAGTATAGCTGCTGAGTAATAATGTGAGAAGCTTGATTGGAAGTGCATAATCCGCGCCAATTGGATTGCTTTGATCTACCTTCATATCGTTACCCAACCTCTAGTGGCTTAGTAGTGTGTGCTTTGGTATGCATTGAGGAATTTTCTTAGATACTCTAAGCAAGGTTTGGAGCAAATGACCTTGAGGTGAACGCCTTACCTAAACTTGAAAAGAGGAGGTGATAAAAGCATGGTGATAAAGTTACATTAGAGCTGAATCATCGACCTAGAAAAACATTGGCATTTTATTCGCCAATTGATAAACTGAACGAAGCGTTGCAATAACCGGTTGAATCTACCGCATAATCAATTAAGTGCCAGGGACTAATAGGATATTTCAATTGTGATTAAAATAGATTTGAGGAATGAAAATGAAAAACAATATCTATCTCCTCTTGAATTGGAATATGAACGTTTAAAGCGTGAAAATTTATATTTGCGAAAATTACTCAATATAGATGAAAAACAAAAGCTTATTATCCCTGAAGATGCATCGAATCTCACAACAGAAACAAATGACATTAAGAATGAAATAACCGAAGACGGAAATAATCTTAAGTATTCCAATAATAATAACCTTACAGTATCACAAAAAATCGCTTTATTTCGTAGATTGTTTCAGGCACGCGACGATGTGTATGCTTTAAGATGGGAAAACAAAAAGGGGAAGGCGGGCTATTCTCCTGCTTGTGCCAATGAATGGGATCGCCGAGTATGCCGAAAGCCGAAAATTAAATGTAGTGAATGCCAATTTAGCAAATGACTTCCAATCACGGATAAAGTGATTCATAATCATTTATCTGGCGAGCATATGGTCGGCGTGTATCCTTTGCAAAAGAATGAAACATGCCATTTTTTGGCGATTGATTTCGATAAAGAAACCTGGAAAGAAGATACGCTTGCATTTTTTAAAACGTGTCGGGGTTTTGAGTTACCAGTTGTACTAGAACGTTCTCAATCAGGAAATGGCGCACATATCTGGATTTTTTTCTCTGCTCCTATTTCGGCCCATCTTGCCAGATCACTTGGGACTGGGCTATTAACCCACACTATGAAAACAAACCCAAGGATTGGACTTGATTCTTATGATCGTTTATTCCCAAATCAAGATACATTACCAAAAGGTGGTTTTGGCAATTTGATTGCTTTACCATTACAAGGAAACCGACGTAAAGCAGGAAATAGCATCTTTTTAGATGAGAGCCTAGAACCTTACCCAGATCCATGGATGCCTTTGTTGTCTATCAACCCTATTAATGAATATGCTGTTTTAGCATTAATAGAAAAATTGGAACAACAAGGAAGCTTATTGGACATTTTAAACAGTAACCCTGAAGAGGAGCAAGAAGATCCTTGGGTAACCCCTAAACCAATTTCGACTTTCCCAACAATTGAAGAGCCTTTGCCAGAGCAAATCGAGCTAATTATGAGTAACTTGTTATATGTGCCTAGGTCTAATCTCCCGGCGCTTCTTATTAACCAAATTAAAAAAATTGCTGCATTTCAAAATCCTGAATTCTATAAAGCCCAAGCTATGAGACTATCAACTTATGGAAAGCCTCGAGTTATTTCCTGTGCTGAAGAATTTCCAAAATATATTGGGTTACCCAGAGGATGTGAAAAAAAATTGTTGGAACTATTGAAACAGTATAATATCCAAACAGAAATTCGATTTGAAGTTCAAGAAGGGGATCCAATCGATTTTGATTTCCATGGAGACTTAACCCCAGATCAAAATAAAGCCTTGAAAGCAATACTTCCTAACCATTTTGGCATTTTGGCAGCAACGACTGGTTTTGGTAAGACGGTTATAGCTGCTAAAATTATTTCCGAAAGAAAAACAAATACCTTGATATTAGTTCATCGGCAACAACTTTTAGAGCAATGGATCGAACGATTGTGTTCTTTTTTAAGTCTTTCTCCAAAATCTATTGGAATAATTGGGGGTGGTCGAAAAAAAATGACCGGTGTTTTAGATATAGCAATGTTACAAAGTCTTCACAAAAAAGAAGAAGTTTTAGAAGAAGTAATACAATATGGTCAAATTATTGTTGATGAGTGCCATCATTTGGCGGCTGTTGGATTTGAAAGAGTCTTAAAGAAGGTGAAGGCACGATATGTTTTGGGATTGACTGCAACACCTACTCGTAAAGATGGTCATCATCCAATTATTTTAATGCAATGTGGACCTATCTGTTTCAGAGTAAGTAGCAAATCTCAAATTATTGCTACTCAAATGAAACATAATGTGCAGATAAGGAATACAGCCTTTGAACTACCTAATGATAATATTAAAAAAATGTCAGATATATATGCTCTTTTAGCAAATGATGATGAAAGGAATACATTAATTTTTGAAGATGTCCTAGAAGCACTGGAAAAAGGTAGAACAGCTCTACTTTTAACAGAGAGAACTAAGCATTTAGAATGGTTTTCAGAACAATTCAAAGAAAGAGTTGAACATGTCTTCGTGTTAAGAGGGGGAATGAAGCACTCAAGAAGAATCGAGATTTTCCATAAAATTCTAAATACCCCTAATAATGAAAAGAGATTAATTATTGCAACTGGAAGCTATATCGGAGAAGGGTTTGATGATCCTAGATTAGATACATTATTTCTATCACTTCCAATTTCTTGGCAAGGTACTCTTCAGCAATATGTTGGTAGGTTACATCGAATTCATGAAATGAAACAAGATATTATGGTATACGATTACGTTGATTGCAATGTCCCCATTTTAAATAAAATGTTTCAGAAACGTCTTAAAAAGTATCGAGCAATGGGATATATTATTAACAGTACAGTGTAGAAATATGATTCAATCCTTCGATGCGAGCTATGGAAGCGAGTGAAACAAGCGAGGCGAGTATTACGAGGTAGCCGTGGAATTTTTGTGAAACGAAGCTTGCGTAGTGCGCATGAAAAATTTACCACACGGCGTAAAGTCATTGTGAGCGAGTTGCGAAGCTTCTCGTCTTGCAGGATGTCCGCGGCATAATCAAACACCCGTCGCAACTCCAAGGAGAACTTTAGGCAGGATGCCTTTAGTTCGTGCCGAGGTTTGTGATGCAATCATTGTAATTCTGTTAATGGCAACTCGGATTCAGAGCTTGCGGGGATAAAGCCAGGTCTAACCCTTGGGCAATCGTTAGTAAATGTTTGACCGTATCAATTAAATAGGGAGTGGGTTTTAATCTGCGATGCGCAATGGTTTGAGCGCATTCTTGCCAAAGTGGGCCTATTTTAAGTTCATGGATAGCGTATTGTGCTTGTTCCCAGCTTTGTTCAAATAAAAAATGGTAGAATTCCAACCACTTAGTATTTTGTTTTTGGGTAAACCAGGGTTTTGTAAAAAAAAGAACTTCACTTTTCTAGGGAGGGAAAAAAGAGGGGTGTGTGAAATTTCTTTAAATACTTGCCAATGTTGATTGAGATATTTTAATTGAGTATCTAACGAAAGATGGTAATGATTCCTTAAGCGTTTGATTCCGGAAAATTCATTAATTTTAGGTAACATGAAAACAGAGCGAAGCCCCGCTGAAACATTCCAAACAGGCGATGATTGTCTATCAAACATAAAATCGACCGTTTCAAAGATACCGAACAATAACCCCGGCTTAAGGATATTGAGAGGAATGGTTCTTTCTCCTTCGCATAAGAAAATTTCGCTATTTTTGTTCAGTAATAATGATAAAGGAATGGGGCTGTAGTTGAGGTTGGATTGAATTTTTTTATCAATTTCGACATCAGTCAGAGTTTTTAAGCTACCACCCTGGTTTGGGATTTGTAAGGTCTCTTCTTTTACCATTAAGTCACCAAAGGAGTAACTTGCTTTAACCAGTGGGTAGTGCTCATCTGGATTAATTTTATGAATGAAAGCTGCTAGTTACCTGCTGAACCTAGGAAGCCGCTTCCTTTATTTGTAGCGTTTGATCCATATTCAGCCTACTTCCATATTAATCGGCTTAGTGCTGACTTTTATCTTCTTTTGTTTGAATTTTATTGATTACCTTGATGTTTTTACATACCCGATTGCGCGGCATAAATCCAGCGGGCAAAATAAGCATTTTTTATGGCATTTTGGGAGAGCCTCTGAGGAGGAATGCGCTCACCATTAAAATTAAGCTAGAGAGTAAAATTCGGTTGTTTATCGGTAGCATAAAAATCGTATGCCGGTTAAGAGATTTCTGGGGAATATTGCTTTGGTTTAAGAAAAATGATCTTAAGGAGAAGGTTCCCAATCTAATGATAGCGGTGTAACATGGAAATAATGATGGGAGGGTGACTTTTTTGATTTATGAGTGATCCCAATATGCAAACAGAGATAACCGCTGCCTTATATGGTGAAGATATGTCATCTTATGTGCAAGTACTTAAAAAACCCCCAAAGAAATCTGCTCAAAAATTTAAGTTTATTGCCAATGCATCAGAAACCATAGATAGTTCAGGTTTGTTTTTTAAACAACTTAACCATACGCTGTTAAGCGCGGTACAAGAAATCCGTTATTTAAGACTTGCACAGCAAGGTGAACTCCAAGCTCGTGATAAAATGATTGTTTATAATCAGCGTCTGGTCTTAAAAATTGCTAAGCGTTATCAAAATTATGGTTTAGAGTTGGTGGATTTGATCCAAGAAGGAACGATAGGGTTAATGACAGCCATTAAGAAATTTGATTTTAATAAGGAAACCAGGTTTAGTACCTACGCAGGGTATTGGATCGAACATGCGTTGAATCGTGCCATTACGAGCAAGGGAAGAGCCATTCGTTTACCCGTTCACGTTGCACAAGCAGTGAATAAGGTTCAAAAGATCCTCAAGCAGTGTAGAAAATAAGTCTGTTTCAGAATTAGCAAAACAATGCAAGTTGTCGGTGACCCAAGTGGATACTCTGTTAGAAGTCAGTCAAGATGTGGTTTCTTATGATCAGCCAATGGGTGAAGAAGGAGAAGCTTGGGTTAATATCATG
>CADEGZ010000069.1:0-4230 GCA_902827015.1 uncultured Pseudomonadota bacterium | reverse complement strand
AGAAGTCATCATTAAAAAATTTGGCTTAGATGGCGAAGAGCCTAAAACATTGGAAGAGATTGGTAAAGAATTAAATTTATCTAGAGAGCGGATCAGGCAGATTTTAGAGCTAAGCCTTATGAAAATGAGGGAGAAAATGTTTTATTAAATCAGGAACAAGGAGGGTGTAATATGTCGACGTATAAAGATGTATATGGGATCTTAGAATTATTAGCGATGCGAAATCAAAAAAGTCTAAGCTTTGAGTTTAGCCATCAGTTAAGAAATAAACAACCAAGCATGAATGACTTTGGTCGTCAGCCGTCGTGCATTAAAAATAATTTTAGGGTTAATCCTTATCTTATGTGGAATGAGGATGCTTACGATATTATGTATGAAAATATTTGGGAGGGATTTTTTAATGCCACTTAATTTTTACAAGAAATAACTATCTTAGTGTTGAACCTACGGGTTAACATTTAAAGCATTGTAGGGATTATGGGTTGGCTATTTCAAAGAATTTTCCGCGCGTGTGGAATTTGGGTCTGCGGCCATTCGTCGTTGTTGCGAGTTGCCTACAATAAGAGGCCATCTGTGTTACCAGATGAACCCGGGGAGCTGAATAAAGGAGCGCTCCCTAGACGTAGCAAAGTGTGGGACAAAACACACGGGAAGCTAATCGTAAGATAAGTGTCTTCCTGATAGCCAACAAATCGGGTAAGCGCAAGGGGAACAGTAGGCATGAGGAATGTAAGTAAAGACATGTTAAAGATCGTAATCCACGAACAGGGGAAATGGCTGTTATACCCTGTGGCCAAAAGGCAAAGGCAGCTGGGAGAGGTTGTGTACCCAATACACCTCCGTAACCCAAATGGTTGCCCGGTCGACAGTGTCCCTCTAAACCTACGTAAAACAATAGTCTTGCAACGACTAGAGAATGGTAACTTTTGTATCGGTTCCAAGCAATTGGAAGGCCAATCGCGAGAAAGGTTGATACTGATGCAAAGTGGGATGCTGGAAGAAGCGAAGGCTACGGGTAACGCTGTAGATATCGGTATATACCGAGCGCGAAAGCGAGCAGACGTCCAGCGGGCTTTTAATCGTGAGAGAGATTGAGGAATTGATGAAAAGAAAGAACGCAAATGACGGTGGGATACTAACCACTGGTGCACTTTCTGCTTCGTGGAACGACTGGAGGGCCATCCAATGGCCCGAAGTAGTTGCACAGGTACGTCGACTTCAGTTGCGTATTGCGAAGGCTTATAGAGAAGGAAGACACGGCAAGGTCAAAGCGTTGCAGTGGGTTCTGACTCATTCGTTTTATGCCAAGCTATTGGCAGTAAGACGGGTTGTTCAAAACAAGGGTGCAAAGACACCAGGAATGGATAACGTCATCTGGAAAACTTCTCAACAAAAGATGCAAGCAGTATTATCCCTTAAACGTAGGGGTTACCAAACCACTCCGTTGAAAAGGATATACATACCCAAGAAACAAAAAGGAAAGGTTCGCCCGCTTTCTATTCCTTCTATGCAGTGCAGAGGGATGCAGGCTTTATATCTGCTCTCACTGGAACCCATAGCAGAAACGATAGCAGACAGACATTCCTATGGATTTCGCCCTTTAAGATCAGTGGCGGATGCAATAGAACAGTGCTTCAAAACATTGGCTCGAAAAACATCAGCGACCTACATTTTAGAGGCCGATATTTTTCTTGCTTCGATAGACTTTCGCACGCCTGGCTTGTAGAAAACACAATGATGGATACGGAAATATTGAAGAAATGGTTGGCTGCCGGTTATATTGAAAAGAACCAATTGTATTCTACGGAATGGGGCGCACCACAAGGTGGTCTAGCCTCGCCAACTTTGCTTGTCATTGCACTCAGTGGTTTAGAGAAAGCGATAAAGTCTGTCGTCACCTGCAAAGATAAAGTTAATCTTTGTGTATATGCAGACGACTTTATCGTTACTGGAGCCACACGAGAAGTACTGGAGCAAAAGGTGAGACCCATTGTTGTTACCTTTTTAAAAGAACGTGGATTAGAGTTATCGCAAGATAAAACTCGAATAACGCATATTAACGAAGGGTTTGACTTTCTGAATATGAATGTACGCAAGTACAACAACAAGTTAATCATTAAACCCGCCAAAAGCGGTGTTAAACGATTTCTTGAGAATATTCGAGAAACCGTCAAAAGCAACGCAACCAGCACGACGGAAAGCCTGATAGCACAACTGAATCCAAAGATTCGAGGTTGGGCAAATCATTACCGTCATGTTTGTTCCAAAGAAACATTTGGATTCATAGACAGTCACATCTTCTATTCTTTATGGCGATGGGCCAAAAGGCGACATCCCAATAAAAATAAGGAATGGGTTAAGAAGCGATATTTCAGAAGTAAACAACTCCAAAATTGGATATTCTTTGCAAGGAGTAAGGATAAACAAGGTGAGCATTATAATCTTGATCTTCTCTCCATGAGTAAAACTCCCATCAAACGACACGTAAAAGTGAGATCGGAGGCAACACCGTTTGATCCTACTTATCAGGAATATTTTGATAAGCGTATTTCCGAACGCAAAAGCGAGCGGAAATCCGAACGTTCAGGCTGGTGGGGCAGATGGTGGATATTACTCAAAAACCCAAATGCGAACTTAAAGGCTGGGCCTTTAGTAGAGGCCTTACATGGAGCTTGAGCGTAATGCTTTGAAAAAAGCACGTTGCGTTCTTGGGAGAGCAAACCGTAGTAATACGGTTTGCTTATCCGGCGATTCGGTAGTGCGCCGTTGTGTATGGTCTGTTACGGGTAACGAGTTCTTTGGTAATTAAAAGTTGGTAAAAATCAGTCTGTTATAATTTTAGTAAAGGGGCTGAAAATCCTATTATTTTGGCGTAAGCTCGATTTTAAGATTGTTCTTTTGGGATGAAATTGTTCAAAAGCGTAATAGCTTGTTCTCGTGTTAATGGTTTATTTAAAACAATATTCATGCCAGCATCTAAACCCAATTGTTTTTTTTCTGAATTGATATGAGCTGTAAGCCCTATAATAAAGGCTTTATGTTTGGAATTTTCTTCAAGTAACCTGATATTTTTAGTTACTTCAAAACCATTCATATCCGGTAAGCCAACGTCCATGATAATAAAATCATATTGATATTTTCGTGCTTGATCAATAGCAATGGATCCGTTTTCAGCAACGTCAACTTCACATCCTTGTTCAAGGAATAATGTTTTAACAATTAAAGCAGCAATAGGCTGATCTTCTACCACTAAACCATATCTCTTAGTGGTTTGTTTATTGTCCTCATTTTTTTTCATCGTTATTGCCTCCTGGCATTAAATGATCTGATTGGATAAATGAAAGCTTTAAGTTTTTGTAAATCAATGAAGTTAGATAGAGGACAGAGGTTAAAAAAGAGCTTAGACTTTTTAGCTTGATGATAGTAAATTTTCTTGGCTTGTAATAAAAACCCGCCCCATCTACAAAAACAAAAAAGCCCTAAATGCCAAATAAAAGAAATAAGAATTTCTTTACAAAATTGGACATAGTAGGGCTTCTTTAAACAGTGGACGAGGCGGAAAAGCCGCCGTTGTATAAATTGAGTCTCTGGCGTGGATATTAATGATATACCCTCTAAGGATATACCAGGCACCCCGCAGGTTGGCTCAAATATACACGAGCGACATATTAAGGTAGAATTTTCTTTACCCATCATTGGTTCTTCCGGAACTAGTGGTGGTAGCACTCTGCGGGTGTTGAAGCATCCGTTTTGTGCGCCTGTCCTCCACCACCTTTGGTGGGGGATAGGTTTTTTCAATTTATAACAGAAATCATCAGTAAGCAACTGCCAGTCTCTTCCAATGGGGTTTGAGTCTGAAGGAATGGGCGTGTTTCCAATGAAAATGAGTCTGAACTAAAGAACTGACAGCAAGCTAACTTCTGCTCATGATGGGGAGATGAAAACCATTATGAGCATCAATCAATTGAAAACAGTTGAAGAGTTGGAGCAGTTCTTGCTTGGTACACAGCCTGTGGCCTTTTGTATTGAAGGGAATGTATCCGCTGTCTATCAATGGGTACAGAAAACGCTAGTGTCGTTTGAATATCTTAAGCAGAAAAAATGTGTAAAAGGTATTATTACACAATATCTTATCAAAATTACAGGTTATTCTCGACAGCAAATAGTTCGTTTAATCCAACAATATCGTGAAACCGGGATGGTCTTATTACATTACCAAACAGAACACCA
>CADEGZ010000068.1 GCA_902827015.1 uncultured Pseudomonadota bacterium | reverse complement strand
AGAACAAACACTAGTTACACAATACAATAGCTCTTTAAATCAAAGAAGGGACGCGTTTCAGAGGCAGTTGAGATCTCATGCACTTGGCTCTGAACGATACACTCAAATTGAAGAAAGTCTAAGAGAAGAGCGTTTACGTACACTAACTATCTCAGCCATGACAATGAACGCCAACTCCGATCTTGATCCTGACACTCCAGAATTCGAAACAGCCATGCGCGCGTTTTCCAAACGATTAACAATTGCACAAGATAACTGTATTTTAAGAGAATATGAGCGTGCACTCCAAGCCGTTCCTTCCTCAACAACTGGTGAGTTTGCACGGCGCGCCCAGGCTATTGCTGAAATGATCCGTACCAGGACAAGTGATATGCCATCCCCTCTTTCAAGTGAACAGCAAGAAGCTTTAAGGGTTTCATTGGGGCGACAAATTGACGCTGCAATACAACGACGAGAAGAGAGAGCTCAGCCTTCATCCACTACGACCACAAGCAGAAGACCTGAGTCAATATTAGAAGAAGTTATTTTTTCCGACATTAATGCATTAGATAATAATGGTTACACTCAATTACACCATGCCACTTTAAACAACGATGTAGACCGCACACGCGATTTATTAAGACAAGGAGCTGATCCCAACATAATAAGTAGTAATGAACATTATACGGCATTGCAGATTGCTGCACGCCAAGGTAATACAAACATTGTTAGATTGTTGCTTCAATATAGCGCCAATCGTACATTGACGAGTGAAGCAGGTCTTACCGCAGCACAATACGCCAATCAAGCAGAGCATGGGGAAATTTGTAGATTACTAGTTCATGAATCGATAATACCAATTAGCTCAATGAGATTTTCCGCTAGGGAGGCTGAAGGACGCTCTTTCACTTCAACAAAAACTAAACCCAAAGCTCAATAAAATTTAAAAAATGACACAGTTTATTTAATACTCCCTTTTTTACCTGGTAATAGTCGGAAATTGTTTATTAACATAAAACATTTCTACATTAAAAACAGTAGCACCATTTGTTGAAATCAAATTAGGATAAAATTCCACACTCTTTTTGGTGAAATAGCATGAGAACACCTGAAAAGTCTTTTCGATGGCTTGGTTCTTAGAAAATGCTTTTGGTGTAAAAATATTTACATTCCTGCCGTTTTTCCTACTCCTCGCAGAATAAGAAATAAAAGTCTCTATTCCATCCTCTCGCATACAACTTCCTAACTCTTGAGATTCTCCGTAAGAAGCGGTAGAACAGATCCGCTCCCGAAATTCAACAAAAGGGTGCTTACTCAGATCTATCCCTTTTTTTGTGCTTATATTGACCTTGAACGCTGTATAGTTAACAGCTTTTCCCCCAATATTTCCAGCACTTGCCAATAAAAAGTCTAAACGATGATACGCTTTTTCACACATCGCTGTTTCAAGTTCTAATGAAGCATAAAAAAGATTTCTCTCAGTCCATTTCCCAAATCGAGAACCTTTCTTTAGTGGAGGATATCTAAAAGGCGTAAATAACAAATAATGCAAACCTTTGAAAGCAGACTCATCACCATAAAATCTTACGTTAGGTTTACTTTCTTCGATCAATCGCTCTAATATTTCATGTTCTTCAAGCGTATCAACCATTTTTCTGGTATACGATTTAGATTGATCTTCAACCATGCGCCATGCTTCTGTCTCAATACACTGAATATAAGAAGTTCCAATTAAATCCTGCCAAATTTGTCTCACACCATGCCTCTCATTGCATCTAGATAGACAACAATTTCGGCCAATCCTATTATTTTTTTAGATAAATCTTTTGGTTTATCTCCCAAATGCGCATTATAATTTTGAAACCATTCTTGACATTGCCTTTCATCTTCTCCTAATAAGGCATTTAAGCTTCTATATAATCTTATTAACATCAAAGCACATTCTCCCTCTTTGGTATTGGGAGAAATGGCAATTTTTCCATTAAATAACCTACTAATTTCTGATTTACTCGAACCTATAATTTCACTTAATTCTCTTTGATTTAAACCTAAATTTATGGCGACTTTAATAAGTGCTTTACTCAATACTTTTTCTTGAGTAGGTGCATTAGAAGACATTGCGACACCGTTTTTAACATATTTCATAAGCTACTACCTCAAGCCATTATCCCTATAGAAATATTAGTACAATTTAGTTTCATTTGCAATATAAAAATTGTAAGCTATCCAAATAATTGGATATATATACAGGCTTATTATTTGCTTGTAGTTACAATATTTTTTAACCATCTGAGTGAATATACCCTCCAATCTATCTATTATTATTAGTAAACTTATCTTCAACTTAGGAGCTTATGAATGTTAAAAATCACTCACAGAATATTATTGATAGCTTTCTTGCTTAATTCTCCTTTAATAGTCCACGCAGACGACGATACAATGGAAGATCCAAATTCAAGCATGACCGATCCAAATCCAAAAGACGTGGTAGAATTTACTTGTAAGAACTTTACAGAAAAATCAAAAAATTGTGAAAGCTATACCTGCCAAACACCTTATAATCTCGATCCTTCTGTTAAAACAAAGTGGGAAATCCTAGGGAAAAATAACAATCGTTGCACAATATCACACACTACCGATGATATAGGCTTAAAAGACGAGAATGATAATCCAATACCAATTACCAAAACTTGTGATTACGATGAAACCGGCATTCAAAACCTAAATACCTTATTTGACGATATGCAAGCAAACTATTTCTCTGCAACCAGCGATATAGAAGAGGGTGCCTATAACTGTATGCTTACTTCCAATGGCCAACCTATTAAATCCTCACTCACAAACCCAGGAGAAGAATAATCCATGCTAAGAGATGGACATCCCTAATTACTACGCATATGCGGAAATAATAAAACATCTCTGATCGAAGCAGAATTCGTTAATAACATTACCAAGCGATCAATGCCAATCCCTTCCCCAGCAGTAGGAGGAAGGCCATGTTCCAAAGCAACAATATAATCGGAATCAAAATGCATTGCTTCCTCATCACCTGCTTCTTTAGCCAACACTTGTTTTTGAAAACGTGCCGCTTGATCTTCAGAATCATTTAACTCTGAAAATAAATTTGCTATCTCACGCCCAGCAATATAAAGCTCACATCTATCAGTAAATTCAGGGTCTTCTTCACTACACCTTGCTAATGGGGAAACTTCTGTTGGATATTGGGTAATAAAAGTAGGTTGCTGTAATTTCGACTCGACATTTTGTTCAAATAATTCCAGCTGCAATCTTCCTAACCCCCAAGAAGGATCAATAACTCTATTTTGTTTTTCTAAGATTTTAATTAAAGATTCTTTATTTTCAAGATCTTCTTTTTTTATATCCGCATTAAATTGCAAGATTGCTTCTTTAATTGTTAATCGTTCAAAAGGTTTCGAGAAATCCAACATAATACCTTGATAAGAAACTACTGTACTTCCTAAAACTTTTTCTACAACTTCTCTTAACATTATCTCAGTTAAGTCCATAAAATATCGATAATCCGCATATGCTTGATAAAATTCAATCATCGTAAATTCCGGATTGTGCCGCGTGGATAAACCCTCATTACGAAAATTTCTATTTATTTCAAAGACTCTTTCAAACCCCCCCACCACTAATCTCTTCAAATATAGCTCCGGTGAAACTCTTAAGTATAAATCCATATTTAAAGCATTATGATGGGTAATAAAAGGTTTAGCCGCAGCACCCCCAGGAATTGCCTGCATCATAGGAGTTTCCACTTCTAAAAATTGTCTTTGTGTTAAGAATTCGCGAATAGCTTGAATAACCTTTGAACGTATCATAAACGTTTTCCGGCTATTTTCGTTAACAACTAAATCCAAATATCGTTGTCTATAACGTGTTTCATGATCAACCAACCCATGCCATTTATCGGGTAATGGCCTTAAAGCCTTAGTTAATAACCGTATACGAACTACTTTAATAGATAATTCACCCGTTTTTGTTTTAAATAAGGACCCCTCTACCCCTAAAATATCCCCAAGGTCCCAACTTTGAAATTCCGCATAAACATCCAACGATAATAGATCTTCTTTTATATATAACTGGATCCTTCCCGACATATCTTGTAAATGAACAAAACTCGCTTTACCCATAAGACGACGTGTCATCATGCGTCCCGCTACAGATACCGATATTCCATTACTTTCTAGTTCTTCGTTAGTTTTTGCACCAAATTGAGCCTGGAGTTCTGCTGCCAAATGATTTGGTTTAAAATTATTAGGAAAAGGGTTGCCTTTTTCTCGTAGTAACTCAAGTTTTTTTCTGCGCTGCTCAATTTGTTCATTGGGATCCACTGCAATTTCTGATTCTGTCATAAACCCGCCTTTAAACTTGCTGCCATAAAAAAATCTATATGCCCATCTAATACGCTACCAGTATCTGTTGTTTCTACATTGGTTCTGAGATCCTTAACACGAGATTGATCCAACACATAAGAACGAATTTGACTCCCCCACCCAATATCAGCTTTATTTTCCTCTAAAGCCTGTTTCTCTATTAAACGCTTTTGACGCTCGTGTTCGTATAGTTTTGCTTTTAATTGCTTCATTGCAAAACTGCGATTTTTATGTTGCGAGCGATCACTTTGACATTGCACAACAATATTAGTCGGTAAGTGGGTGATCCGAATCGCCGAGTCCGTGCGATTCACATGCTGGCCACCCGCACCAGAAGCTCGATAGGTATCAATTCGCAAATCAGCAGGATTAATTTCTACTTCTATGTCATCATCAATTTCAGGATAAACAAATACCGAAGCAAATGAAGTATGTCGACGATTCCCAGAATCAAAAGGAGACTTACGAACTAATCGATGAACCCCGGTTTCCGTTCGTAACCAACCATAAGCATATTCTCCCTCGAACTTAATCGTTGCACTCTTGATACCAGCAACTTCTCCTGCAGATGCTTCTAATAAAGTTGTTATAAAACCTCGACGTTCTCCCCATCTTAAATACATTCTTAATAACATTTCAGCCCAATCTTGTGCTTCGGTTCCACCAGAACCCGATTGAATATCCATAAAAGCATGATTCAAATCCATCGAACCTGGGAACATTCGCTTCCATTCCAGCTTTTCTACCGTTTCTATTAAGGTATGCGTTTCTAAAGAAATGCCTTGTAAAAGTGCTGGATCTTGTTCTTCAGTTGCTAATTTAAATAATTCTTGGGTTTCAAAAAGCGCTTGTTCTAATTGTTTAAGAGTAAAAACAACCCGTTTCAACTCTCTACGCTCTCGTCCTAATTCTTGTGCTTGACTTGGATTTTGCCAAATGGCAGGATTTTCTAATAATCGATTAACTTCAATTAAGCGTTCTTCTTTTATATCGTAGTCAAAGATACCCCCTAAGGGCCTTAACTCTTTCTAATAAGTCCTTTAACGCATATGCTATTTGATTAGTTTCCAACATAAATAAGTATCATTATACCCTTCACAATTGCGAAGGGTATAATTCCAAAGCTTTAAGCAACTTCTGCAGCCACTTGCTTAGTACCCCTCTGTACTCCAGCAGTAAGCTTCTCTAACCATTCTTGGAGAAGTTTAGCTTGACGAGTCGCTAGTTTTGGATCTTTAAAGGTATGCGTTAAAAGGTAAATACCCTGTATATTGGATACTAGATTAAGTGCAAAATCTGCAGCTTTTTCATTAAATCCAAGAGTACGAAATTGGGACTCACTCCACACTAACAAATCGTGCAACAATTTTGCTGCTTGATCTGCTAAAGAACCACCTTGTTTTCCCAATTCTTGGCATAACCCACCCACTGGACAACCATAACGAGCGGTTAGCTCTAGGTCCTCTACGCTGAATTGGAGTAAAGACAATAAGCGACTTTTTGGATCTGAATTTTCATCCAACTTAGCAAAGAATTCGGCATATTCCGCTGCTCGCTTTTCAATAACAGCTTCACCAATTGCTTCCTTAGTTTTAAAGTAGTAATAAACATTCCCTAAGGGAACGTCTGCTTCCTGTGCAATATCTGCTAATGTTGTTTGATTAAACCCTTTTTGGTGAATCAAAACCTTCGCAGCTTCAATTAAACGAATACGTTTATCAGTTTTCCGTGGCATAGCGTCCAAATCCATCATTAAAGTTACGGGGAAGATACCCCACACTACAATTACGACGTTGTAAAAAATTTACCTAATCGTAACCACCCTTACTAACTCGGAAATTATACTAAATCCCACGTTAGTTGAATACCCACTAAATCTACGCGTGTCCTACTTGTTCCTTGTAAGCTCTGGGCTGGTGCCGGCAGAATGTTAACAGCATTAGGCGCGGTATCATTAATGTTAGCCTTCTTAAAGAAGAGATGAGCATAACCCACATCTAACGCAAGATTCTTAGTAAACCGATATTGCGTACCGACAGCACCCCAAGTACGGTTTTGATCTGGCACTGAGATCCTTCTAAGTGCGTCACGAGTTGGCGTTTTATCAAATGCAACCCCTAATTTGAATTTCCAACATTCATCATATTGATAAGTAGTACCTAATGCGACTCGAACACTATTCTTGTAATATTGTGGATAAATTATTTGCTGAGTATTAGCAAAACGAAGAGTGAGTTGCTGATATCGTGACCAATGGGTCCATTGCACATCACTCATAAGAGCCCACTGCTCATTAAGATCTTGATAACCACTTATTGCTACTGTTTCAGGAAAGGTGAAATCTGATTTGACCCACTGATTAGATTGAATTCCTTCATCTGTTCCTGTAAAAGAGTTGCCTCTCAATTTCACTTTGACTTTAGAGCGATAAGTAGCCCCTAAGCGAGTTGATTCACTGAATTCTAGGAGAGCCCCCACATGGTAACCAACCCCCCAGTTACTTGCAGTATTTTCATTATAAATATCTAAAGTTGGTATAGGAGATCTAAGCCTTGAATCTAATTTTGCGATTGCATATAAGGCATCTACACCCGCACCTAAAGAAAGACCATTATCAAAACGATAAGCAAGGCTTGGGCTAACATCTAAAGTTTTAATTGCCGATCGGGTGGATTCATAACGAGCAATAGAGTCCACTTTATAGTGTGTTTTTAAACCAAAAGGAGAAGCAACATTAAAACCAAAGATCCAGTTATCACTTAACCTTCTAGCGTAATGAATGCCAGGAATAACAGCCATGTTATTAGCTTTGGTAGTACCACCTCCCAAAGGGATCGACGCTCCGCTAATACCACGAATACCAGAAATATTCGTAACTGCATTACTCACATTTAATTTAGTATTAGCATCAACAAAAATACCCGATAAAGCAATTTGCTCTTGCCCCAGCCTGGTTAACCCTGCTGAGTTATAGTACCCCGTACTTGCATCTTCAGCAGCTGAACCAGCACCAGCATAAGCGGTACCTAACCAAGCCGCGCTCTGCTCTTGAAGTTGAAAAGCAGCTGACCAAGCAGGTTGAGACACACCTACCAGCGCACTAGCGGCGAAAATACTAATAAGTTGCTTATAGCGGTTATCCTTGTTAGCCATATTAAAAAAACTCCTACGTTGTTTTACCTATACTATCCTACAGTACTAACACTAAGAGGTAAGATAGCCGTTTTCGACGCACCGATTGCACAATATCTCTCTTTATAAAGTCTATGTCAAATAGGTCAACCAACTATTTAAAACAAAATTTTCAACAGTTGGGTATTAGACAATCTTAACCTTACACATTAAGGAAACAAACACAAAAGTCATAGTGTTTTTAGCGGATAAAAACATTATAGTTTTCATTCCTTAATTATGGCACCCTAAATCGAAAAGGTTAGGATGTCAACTTTTTCTCGGTAAAGTCGCGCTTACTTCACAAAGAAGATCTTTAATGATTGATTCAGGATATTTTCAAAGTTGTCCAACCCACATCTGGCACAAAGCGTTGACCATATCGTTGTGCCAATAAGTTCAAACGTTGTAACAATAAAGATTCACCTTGTTCAGCTATGTAATGCATAGGTCCTCCTCTAAAAGGTGGAAAACCCGCACCAAATATCATCCCCGCATCTAAATAATCTACATCACTGACAACTTGTTCCCGCAAACAGGCCACTGCTGCATTTAACATACTCATGGTTAAACGATCCAAAATATCTTCTGGCAAACGATAAGAATCACTCAATTTTTTCTTAACTAATTTGCCATTTTTATATTGATAAAACCCCTGACCAGTTTTCTTACCTAATTGTCCTTGTTCAACGCGTTTACTAAGTCCAACTGGCAATGCTCCACCAAAATAATGGCTAAGACTTTTTGCTGCATACAAGCAAACATCTAACCCCACAGTATCTGCAAGCTCAATAGGACCCATTGGCATACCAAATTCCACTGCCGCTTTATCAATAGCTTCATCGGGTATTCCTGCTTCTAATAACAACATACTTTCTAATAAATAAGGCAACAAAATACGATTCACCAAAAAGCCTGGGGAACTTTTAACAGGCAATGGTAATTTTTCAATGGCGCGCACAAAAGCCATACCTTTTTGCACAATAGTCTCTTCAGTATCTTCTCCTGCAATAACTTCCACCAATGGCATTCTGGCTACTGGATTAAAAAAATGCAAACCAATTAAGCGCATTTGAGTCTTAATACTCTGCGTCAATTCGCTCAATGGGATAGTAGAAGTATTGGTTGCAAAAATAGCATTCCGCTTTGCTTCTTGCTCAAGCATTGCAAATAAGGCATTTTTTGCCTCCACTTTTTCAACAATGGCCTCAATAATAAGATCGGCTTTCTTAATACCCATCCCCTTTACATCTGGCATTAATCTATCCATAGCTGCTTTTACTTGATAAGGTTGTTTTAAATGCTTCTTAAATAAAAGAACAGCACGATTCAAAGCCTTTGCAATTGCCTGTTCATTCTGATCTTGCAATGTTACTCGAAGATTTTTTAAAGCACACCAAGCAGCGATGTCTCCTCCCATAACTCCTGCTCCAATCACATGGACATGTTCCGGTTTAAAAGTAACCTCTGGCTCTAACCTTTTTAATTTTTCTTGCAAATGAAACACACGTACTAAATTTCGGGCAGTTTCGCTTACTGCTAACTGCGAAAGCGATTTTGCCTCATTCATAAAAGCACTATCACTTTCCACCCCCTGTTCTCTCCAGTGTTCTAGCGCTATATAAGGTGCAGGATAATGCACTTTATTTACTTTAAGTGCCATCTTTTTTTGCAAAATTTTACTCAACACCGATCTTGAAAAATTTGAATTGGTTAATTTTTCAACAAATGCCGCAACTCTAGGTTGAGGTTGCTTTTGAATAAAATGCCGCGCTGCAATTAAACCTTGACGCTCAGGAACTGCAGCATCCACAACCCCCCTTTTATAAGCTTCTCCTGCAGAAAGTGTTTTTCCTGTTAAAATTAAATCCATGGCTTTTAAACCCCCAATGAGACGGGGAAGACGCACAGTACCACCCCATCCTGGATGAAGCCCAAGCTGTACTTCTGGTAAGCCTATTTTAGTTTTGTAATGATCAATTGCCACACGATAACGACAAGCAAGCGCCAGTTCTAAGCCCCCACCCAAACAAAATCCTCGAATTAGAGCCACTGTTGGAAATGGCAGATCTGCTAAATAATTAAAAACGATCTGGCCCTGACGAATAAAATTAAAAGCTGCATCTGAAGTTTCCAAATCTTTGAATTGTTGAACATCTGCACCAGCAATAAAACCACTTCTCTTTCCAGATTGTATTACAAGCCCCAAAGGTACCGGATCCTTCTGCAACGCTTGCAACAAAGAATGAAGTTCTTCTAATACTTCTGCATTCAATGTATTCACACTCATGTTCGTTTTATCTAAAACCAACCATGCAATGTTTGCTTCATCACGAATAGAAGACCAATTCCGGTGAAAAAATTCATCCATTTATAAAACCTCCGAAACGTGTTCTATTAACATAGCACCTCCTTGCCCACCCCCAATACAAAGGCTTGCAACACCCAATCTTGCATTATTTCGTTTTAATACGTGTAGTAAATGCAAAATAAGCCTTGCACCACTTGCACCCACGGGATGACCAACGGCAATAGCACCACCATCAATGTTCAACTTTGTAAGTGGAATGTCCCCCAAAACGCTTTTCACACCAAAATGTGTCTTCACATATTCTTCATCTTGAACAGCTTTTAAACACGCCAAAACTTGGGCGGCAAAGGCTTCATTGATTTCCCAATAATCAATATCATGCACTGATAAATGATGTTGAGACAACAACTTTTGAATAGCATGAATCGGGCCTAAACCCATCATTGCCGGATCTAATGCTGCCCACGTTGTATCTACCACTCTACCTAAAACCGGCAGTTCATAACGTTTTACAGCCATTTCACTTGCCAAGATCAAAAAAGCAGCGCCATCCGTTATTTGCGCACTATTACCGGCTGTTACACTTCCAAAAGGTTTATCAAAGACGGGTTTTAAAGTAGCAAGTTTTTGTAAAGTAGAATCTCTACGAACGCCAGTATCAAATTCAATAACATTCCCTTGCCAATCAAACAAAGGAACAATTTCCTCTAACTGTTTTAATTCCATTGCCGCAATTGTACGTTGGTGGCTTTGCAAAGCATAAGCATCCATTTCTTCACGACTAATGTTAAATCGATAAGCTAAATTTTCAGCTGTTTGCCCCATGGATAAATTTACAATACTGTCACTTAATGCCTGTTCTAATGCAATTACAGGTTTTAAAAAACGGGGCTTAAATTTTAGGACCGCTTTAAACTTACTTGCTAAATTTTTAGTGCGTAAACTCGTTAACCACTCCACTAAAGCGGTTGAATAAAGTAATGGTGCACGACTCATGCATTCAGTACCACCTGCTAATACTAAATCATGGTTCCCTTTTAGAATGTCTCCTACTGCACATTCCAACGCCTGTAAACCAGATGCACAGTTTCTTTGTACCGTCCAACCACAAACGGCATGCCCACACCCTAATCTTAAAGCAATAATGCGTCCAATATTTGCTTCGTCTGCTGCGGGCCCCACGCAACCTACAATAACTTCGTCGATATCTTTAGCCTTAAAGGGTTGGCGTGCCAACAAGGGTCCCGCCGCTGCCACCGCTAAATCCGCAGCAGATAAAGCATTAGGCTTCCCAGATGCCTTAATAAATGGTGTTCTTGCACCATCCACTATATAAACCATTCGTTTTTTATGTCGCATAATATTTATTTCCCAGTTAACTGTTCTTCTGAAAACTCATCTACCCGAAGCGCTTTTGTACGAGCTTCCTCAAAAATTTGCAACAAATGTGCTTCTTCCTTTTTTAACACTTTAGCAACGAGCGCACTTTTAATCTTAGTTTTCATATCTACACTCTTTGGAATGATACCTTTTTTAACTGCAGTTTCTAATTTTACCAGGATATCTTTGCAATCAAGCATCTTATTTAAAGTAAATTCAAGATGTGCAACAATGTCGTTATGGTCCTTACTTAAGTAACAATACTGTGTTAACCGATCTCTAAAAGGGGAAGGTTTCTGCATCAAATTCGCCAAATGCCCTTCTAAGGAATCCTTAGGATAAGCATAAGAATGCCCATATGGAAAAGCGAGCCAACGAAAACCAAGCCCTAGAAAACGAATAGGGAAATTCCGAAAAAATTCTAAAAATGCTTTTTGGATTTGGTGCAAACAAAATTGCAAACACCAATGTACATGCGGTAGATCCTCTTCTTCCGTTCCAAAATCATGATAATATTTTAATACAGCAGACGCCAGATACAAATAACTTAAAACATCTCCCAATCGCGCCGAAAGCCGCTCCCGACGTTTTAATTTACCTCCCAAAATAATTAACGAAAAATCCGACACTAAAGATAATACTGCTGCCATACGACCCAACTGTCGATAATAATATTTTAATTTTGGCACACAAGGAGTTTTACAAGACAATAC
>CADEGZ010000067.1 GCA_902827015.1 uncultured Pseudomonadota bacterium | reverse complement strand
GAATCTTATGTAATGAAAATGGCTTCTTTTGCAATACTCATTATGCCTTTAACTGTGTTAATCTGCACGGCTATTGCTCTTAATACTGACGCAGGTAAATCCTCCATTGCAAATCCTGGAATACACGGATTTACTGAGATCTTTTACGCCTTTTCTTCTATGACCAATAATAATGGAAGCGCATTTGCTGGGCTTAACGCCAATACCATTTTTTACAATACTTTGGGAGGGATCTCTATATTAATTGGGCGTTTCTGGATAGCAATTCCGGCACTTGCTATCGCAGGATCGCTTGCTAAAAAGAAAAGTGTTCCTGTAAGTGTTGGCACATTACCAACCCACAGCTCTTTATTTATTGGAATATTAGCTGCGGTTATTCTAGTTATTGGGGCCCTAACCTTTTTTCCTGCATTAGCACTTGGCCCTATCGTGGAACATCTAACAAACTTTAATAACTAAATACAAGGAGAAACCATGATAAAAAATAACGACATTTCCTTTAAGTATAAGATGCTCAAAAACAACATCCTACAAAGCTTTTTAAAACTAAAACCTTTACATCAAGTCCACAACCCTGTCATGTTTTCCGTTTATGTGGGAAGTATTCTAATAACTGGTTTATTAATACAAGTCATGTTGGGTCAAGGTGAAATGCCTTTAAACTTTATTTTTAACATTACTTGTTGGCTTTGGTTTACCGTGCTATTTGCCAACTTCTCCGAAGCAATAGCAGAAGCCCGTGGAAAAGCCCAAGCAGAATCTTTACGTAAAGCCCGCCGTGAAATCCAAGCAAAAAAACTTTCCTCTCCTACCACCCGCGCTTCATTTGCGCTGACTAAATCAGCTGATCTGCGCGCTGGCCACTATGTCTTAGTAGAAGAAGGTGACTATATTCCCTGCGATGGCGAAGTTATAGAAGGTATTGCCTCTGTAAACGAGAGCGCTATTACAGGTGAAAGCGCACCTGTTATTCGTGAAAGCGGTGGGGATAGAAGTTCGGTAACAGGGGGAACAAGAGTGACTTCCGATTGGTTGGTTATAAAAATCACAGCCAATCCTGGAGAAACATTTCTAGATCATATGATTAATTTAGTAGAAGGCGCAAAACGCCAAAAAACACCCAATGAAATCGCACTCAATATCTTGCTGGCTAAACTCACCATTATTTTTCTTGTTGTATGCGTTACTTTGTTACCTTATTCCATCTTTAGTGTTGAAACGATGAATAATGGAAAAGTAGTTAGCATTACTACACTTATTTCACTTTTTGTTTGTCTTGCTCCCACAACTATTGGCGCCCTCGTTTCTGCTATTGGAATTGCTGGTATGGATAGAATGATCCAACGAAACGTTGTTGCTTTATCCGGGCGCGCTATTGAAGCAGCCGGAGACGTTAATGTGTTACTTTTAGACAAAACCGGCACTATCACCCTCGGAAATCGCCAAGCAAGCGAATTTATTCCTGTTGAAGGTGTAACGCTTGAAACTCTAGCAGATGTAGCACAACTTGCTTCTTTAGCAGATGAAACAGCTGAGGGACGTAGTATTGTGATCCTAGCAAAAGAAAAATATGCAATACGCAGTAGGAATATACAAGAATTGCAAGCAACCTTTATACCCTTTAGCGCTCAAACACGCATGAGTGGTGTTAACTTACAAGGCCGTGAAATTCGTAAAGGTGCTACCGAGGCAATCGCTACTTTTATTAAAGAAAGAGGAGGACATTTTCCCCCGACTGTTCAAGAACTTGTCAATACAATTTCCCGGCAAGGTGCCACTCCTTTAATGGTTGCCGAAGGCCCACGAATATTGGGAATTGTAAAATTAAAAGATATTGTAAAAGGCGGGATTCGAGAGCGTTTTACAGAACTTAGGCGCATGGGAATTAAGACAATTATGGTAACAGGTGATAATCCTCTTACCGCTGCTGCAATCGCTGCTGAAGCAGGGGTAGATGATTTTTTAGCAGAAGCCACACCAGAAGATAAGCTTAACTTAATTCGTAGTCTACAAAAAGAAGGAAGATTAGTAGCAATGGCTGGAGATGGCACTAACGATGCACCAGCACTTGCACAAGCAGATGTCGCTGTAGCAATGAATACCGGCACTCCAATTGCAAAAGAAGCGGGTAACATGGTCGATCTGGATTCTAACCCTACCAAATTGATTGAAATTGTAGAAATTGGCAAACAATTACTCATGACTCGAGGCACTATAACCACTTTTAGTATTGCTAATGACGTTGCCAAATACTTTGCTATTCTTCCCGCCGCCTTTGCAAGTACATACCCTGCATTAAATAATCTGAATATTATGCAGCTAAAAAGCACACAAAGTGCCATTTTATCTGCTGTTATTTTTAATGCATTGATCATTATCTTTCTTATTCCTCTTGCTTTACGTGGTGTACGATATGCCCGAGTTTCCGCGAGCCACTTACTTAAAACCAATATATTAATCTATGGTGTAGGGGGGTTAATTGCACCGTTTATTGGAATAAAATTAATTGATCTTATCTTGCAAGGATTAAGCGTAATATGACAGAAAATAACTTCTTAAAGAGATTTCTTTATCAATTTAAAATTGCTGGTACTTTATTATTACTTTTTACGATTATTACTGGTTTAATTTATCCTATTCTAGTAACTGGATTAGCACAAATACTTTTTCCTTTTTCAGCCAATGGTAGTTTAATTATAAAAGATAAAAAAATAATAGGCTCGGAATTAATTGGTCAAGCATTTGAAGACCCGAAATATTTTAAAAGTCGCCTCTCTGCCACAACACCTTTTCCATACAATGCTTTAGCCTCCAATGGTTCTAATTTAGGGCCTGCTAATCCCGCTTTAGTAGCCACCGTTAAAGATCAAATTTCAACTCTAAAAAAAATAAATCATAAGAATCATTCATTGATCCCAATTGATCTGGTTACTGCCTCTGGAAGTGGTCTTGATCCCCACATTAGTCCAAAAGGTGCATTTTACCAAATTCCGATCGTTGCAAAAGCGCGTAACTTATCTGAAAGTGTGATTACAAATTTAGTGCACCAATTCATAGAAAAAAGACAATTTGGTTTTTTAGGAGAACCCCGGATCAATGTCTTAAAATTAAACCTAGCGTTAAATGAAATCTTAACAAAAAACCATTCAAACCAAGAATAGAGGAAACATGGAACAACGCCCTGATCCCAAAGAACTTTTAAAATATGTTCAAAAAGAAGAGCAGCAGCAACGACAAGGAAAATTAAAAATTTACTTAGGCGCAGCACCTGGTGTTGGCAAAACTTATTCGATGCTAAAAGACGCTTTAGAAAAATCCCAAGACGGCTTAGACGTAGTTGCTGGCATTGTAGAGACTCATGATCGCCTAGAAACAAAAGCACTACTGAAAAATTTAGAAACCCTACCTCGCCATACCCTTCACTATAGAGGGAAAGTACTACAAGAATTTGATCTCGATGGGGCCTTGGCTCGTCAACCCAAATTAGTCTTAGTGGATGAAATGGCCCACACAAATGCCCCTGGCTCAAGACATAATAAACGATGGCAAGATATTTTAGAACTTTTAGACAGAGGGATCGATGTTTATACTACTCTGAATGTTCAACACATTGAAAGCTTAAACAACATTGTAACTCAAATCACAGGCGTCGTTGTACGAGAAACAGTGCCAGATACCTTATTAGAAAAAGCACATGCTATTGAACTAATCGATTTGCCACCCGAAGATTTGATCAAACGTTTAAAAGAAGGAAAAGTATATATATCTACCGATGCAGGCCTTGCCATCGAGCATTTTTTTCGTGAAGGAAATTTAATTGCCTTAAGAGAACTTGCTCTACGCGTTACTGCCGAACAGGTAAATACCGAAGTATTACTACATCGACACGGAACATCTATAGAAAAAATCTGGCCAACAACTGAACGATTATTAGTCTGTATTGCACCCAATCCTCATGCGCCAGAACTTATTCGATCCACTTATAGAATGGCTAAAAGACTTAGAGCTGAATGGATTGCAATATATGTTGAGACGCCTCATTCACCGCTATCAGAAGAAGAACGGCACAATATTGTCCAATATTTACAACTGGCTGAGCGACTCAAAGGACAAACGTTAACTATCGGTGGAACAGATGTCTTAAAAGAAATTATCAACTTTGCACGCAATCATAAAATTACCAAAGTTATTTTGGGTAAAAAAGCACGATCTCGTTGGCAAGACTTTTTTAAGCGTAGCTTAGCAGACGAACTGGTAAGGCACAGCGATGATATCGATTTATACATTTTAAGGGATAACCTACAAAAAGCCCAATATCCTAAAAAAAATACTCAGCCCTGTTCGACCCCCAAAATCGCTTATCTTACCAGTATCGCAACCGTCAGTGTCTGTACAGCAATAAACTTTCTAATTTTCAAGTATGCAGAACTCAGTACCTTAATGATGGTTTATTTTTTGGGGATAATTTTTGTTTCAACTCAAGGTTTTTTTGGCCCCTCATTCCTAACTTCGCTATTAAGCGTCTTTATGTTGGGTTCTCTTTTCATGCCCCATCACAAAATTGGAATGTTTTTTTCAGATACACCGCATTTAATTATGCTTGCTAGTATGCTATTTGTATCCCAAGTGGTTTCTCATATTACTCTTCTTATTAAACAACAAGCAAATTTTTCTAGAATTCGCGAGCAAAGAACAGCGACTATGCACCTTTTAAGCAAGCAATTGGCGCATACTAGAGGTATTAAACCATTATTAGAAATTGCTGTCTTGCAGATCTCCGATGTTTTTAATAGTCAAGTGTTAGCTTTGTTACCAGACAAAAATCATAAACTTATTCCCATTACTGGAAAAAATACCGAATTTATTTTAACGCCCAAAGATCAAAGTGTTGCCCAATGGGTTTATGAATTAGGGCAAACCGCAGGGTTAGGAACTCAAACACTACCTGATAATGAAGCTATCTATATTCCATTATTGGGCTCAAAAGGCTCATTAGGTGTGCTCCGCGTTCTACCAAAAGATCCTAATCGCTTCCTCATCCCTGAGCAACTGCGTCTCTTGGAAGGATTTTGCAACCAAACCGCTATGGCACTAGACGTTGATAGACTTGAGGGAGAAGCCAACAGTGCCAAAATACAAATGGAAACGGATAAAGTGCGTAATGTTTTATTAAAATCCATTTCTGATAACATGCACTCACCATTAATAGATATCATGAATTCAGCCAATCAGGTGATTGAAAAAGGCTACCAATTAAATTCTCTTGAAATTCAAGAAATAGGTAATAGCATTTATGATTATTCAAAAGATTTAAATCACTTAATTAATAAAGTGTCACAAATCAGTCGGTTAGAAACAACCGAAACCACCCCAATTAAGAAATTACACTCTATAAATACGCTTAATAAAGTGATTAATATAGCCATAAAAAGTTTGGGGATAAAGAATAGGATCATCAATATACAATTGCCAACAGATCTCCCTCAAATTTATTTTAACAAGGTTTTTATAGAGCAAGTCTTTTTTAATATTATTGAAAATGCCTCTAAATATACTCCCTTTGATACTCCCATTGATATCTCTGCTGCTTTAGAAAAAGATAGAGTTGTTATTAGCATTGAAGATCACGGGCCAGGTTTAGCTCTAGAAGAAATAAATAAAATTTTTGAAAAGTTCTATCGAGGACAAGCCATTACTAACATTCAAGGTATGGGCTTAGGGTTGGCCATTTGTCAAAAAATTATTAACTTACATGGCGGCGAGATTTGGGCAGAAAATCGCCTCGGAGGGGGCGCGATTTTTCGCTTTACTCTCCCTTTACAAGAATCATCCTGAATTGTCTACTAAATTGCGAAGGGTATAAGCTAAAAAATAGGCTATACTGAAAGTATGAAACACAACACATATACTCAATACACAAAAATTATTTTATTATTTCTAGTGATTTTTAATTGTAATATCACCCTCGCCGAAGAAAATCCAGATCCCTCTAATAATGGATATCCTGAGCAGAGTGATTCTAGTGACTTGAAAGATTATGCTGAACACCTAAGGACATGTACTGCAGGCAATTTTAACGTTCTAAATCCAATGACAAAAACGTCAATGCAGTACCAAATTGTTGGATTAAAAAATAACAAGTGCGAAGTTATTCAGACAATCAAACTTCCTAACACCAATCCCCCACAAAACTTTGTATTACATTGTCTATTTGAACAAAATGATCTAAAAATGATTGTAAAAAATGCAGAAAAATCTACCAATGCTAAAGGTAATACTATAACTATCGATATCAACGATCCGAGCAGCAAAATTATAAGTAATTCTTGCAACCCAGTTGGTGTTGAGATGAATGATACATTAAACGCCATGCCACCTACTAATAGCGAGTAACACAACAATATTTACTTCCTATCCTGATTAGAAAAAAGAACCCCGCACCTAAAATGATTCTCTACAACCATTTAGGTGCGGGGTTAACGTTCTAAACACTACACAAATAGCATTAGATAGAACAGCAAGTGGTGGGTATTACATCATATCGCCCATACCACCCATACCGCCCATACCGCCCATGCCACCCATACCGCCCATGCCACCGGCTCCAGCACCTTCTTTTTCAGATTTTGGTGTCTCAGAGATTGTGCATTCTGTGGTAATCAACAAACCAGCAATAGAAGCGGCTTGTTGTAACGCAGTACGAGTTACTTTGGTAGGATCCAAAATACCCAATTTCACCATATCGCCATACTCGCCAGTAGCGGCATTGTAACCAAAGTTACCAGATTCCGCTTTCACACGATCAATCACCACTGCTGGTTCTTCACCTGCATTCGCAACGATTTGGCGTAAAGGTGCTTCTAAGGCTCTTAAGATGATCGCGATACCATGATTTTGATCTTCATTATCACCTTTGAGTTTCTTTAACACGGGAATGGTTCTGACCAACGCAACACCACCGCCAGGAACAACCCCTTCTTCGACTGCTGCGCGAGTGGCATGAAGTGCATCTTCTACTCGTGCTTTCTTCTCTTTCATTTCCACTTCAGAGCCAGCACCTACTTTAATAACTGCAACGCCGCCAGATAACTTAGCGATACGTTCTTGCACTTTCTCGCGATCGTAATCAGACGTTGTTTCATCTACTTGGCTCCGTAATTGCTTAATACGTGCTTCAATATCTGTACTTTTGCCGCCACCATCAATAATCGTGGTATTTTCCTTAGTTACCACAACACGCTTGGCAGTTCCCAAGTCTTCCATCTTGGTAGCTTCAAGGGAAAGACCAATCTCTTCCGAAATAACCTTAGCATTAGTTAAAATAGCAATATCTTGCAGCATGGCTTTGCGACGATCTCCAAAACCTGGCGCTTTTACTGCACAAACTTTTACAATGCCGCGGATATTATTAACAACTAAAGTGGCCAATGCTTCACCTTCTACATCTTCAGCAATAATAAATAAAGCACGACCAGACTTTGCAGTTGCTTCCAATACAGGCAGCAATTCTCGAATACTGCTAATTTTCTTATCCACTAATAAGATATAAGGATTTTCCAATTCGCAGCTCATATTTTGTTGGTTATTAACAAAATAAGGTGAAATATAACCACGATCGAATTGCATACCTTCGACTACATCTAGCTCATCATCCAATCCATTACCATCTTCAACCGTAATAACACCTTCTTTACCAACTTTACCCATGGCGTCAGCAATAATATTACCAATTGACTCATCGGAATTCGCAGAAATAGTTCCGACTTGCGCAATTGCTTTATTGTCTTTACAAGGTACAGAAAGCTTTTTAAGCTCAGCCACCACGGTTGCAGTCGCTTTATCCATGCCTCGTTTCAAATCCATAGGATTCATACCAGCAGCCACAGCTTTGTGACCCTCGATAACAATCGCTTTAGCCAACACAGTGGCAGTTGTTGTGCCATCTCCTGCATCGTCAGAGGTCTTAGAAGCCACTTCTTTAACCATCTGCGCACCCATATTGGCAATCTTATCTTCAAATTCAATTTCTTTAGCTACCGATACTCCATCTTTTGTCACAGTCGGTGCGCCAAAAGATTTATCGATAATCACATTACGACCACGAGGGCCTAAGGTAACTTCAACCGCACTTGCCAAGCCTAAAACCCCTTTTAACAAACGCTGGCGAGCATTTTCAGCAAAATGTAGATCTTTTGCAGCCATGTTATTTACTCCTCACATATCAGATGTTCAAAAAATGAATTATTCCACAACGCCCATGATGTCTTCTTCGCGCATAACCAAGACATCCTGACCATTAACTTTAACTTCGGTACCAGAATATTTACCAAACAGTACTTCGTCTCCTACCTTAACATCCAGTTTACGTAGAGCACCGTTTTCATACTTTCCAGGTCCTGCCGCAATCACTTTGCCACGTTGAGGCTTATCACCAGCGGTTTCGGGAATAACAATACCTCCCGCGGTAGTACGTTCTTCTAAACGTTGAATAATCACACGATCATGCAACGGACGAATATTGAGTTGACCCATTTTTCCCTCCTAGCTATTCTTTATGTTTACTAACTTTCCAAAAATTTGGAATGCTCTTTTAGCACTCTACCCCTATGAGTGCTAATATAAGGACTCTTGCTCTGAAGTCAAGGGTCTTTTTTCATCTTTTTGATAAATCACTTCAAAAGGGACACGAGTGGAAAGCCCCGTTAACAACTCATAAGCAGTCGTTCCAATAGCATTTGCCACAGCTTCTACAGGCAACCCTGGCCCCCACAGTTGTATTGGATCCCCAACCCGTGCATCTGGCTGCGTTGAAAGATCAACCGTCACCATATCCATAGAAACTCGCCCTACCAATGGCACTCGCTTCCCATTTAACAACAAGGGTGTTCCAGTAGGCGCCAAACGCGGATACCCGTCTCCATATCCCACCGCAACCACACCAATACGGGTGTCAGACGGACACATATAAGTCCCCCCGTATCCTACTGCCTGTCCTTTTTTCAAGGATTGGATCGCGATTAACTCTGATCGAAGGGTCATCACAGGCTGCAAGCCTTCTTCTAAACCATAACGACCTGTAAAAGGAGAAACCCCATATAACATAATTCCAGGCCGCACCCAATCTGCATGAGAGGTATGCCAAGCTAAGATAGCTGCCGAATTTGCCAAGCTCTTTGCTCCCGGCAAATGTAAAACCGCTTGAAAAAATTGATCAATCTGCAATTCAGTATAAGGATCTTCAATTTCATCTGCTTTAGCAAAATGGGTTAAAAAGCCTTCTACTTTAATAAATGGTATGGTGGATAACCCTCGCCAAATATCATTTATTTCTTCTACTGGAAACCCTAAGCGATGCATCCCAGTATTAATTTTTATCCAAATAGGTAAGGTAGCATGTCCTGTTTCTTGTTTTAAAGCTTCAATATGGCCTGCATGATGAATAACGGGTTCCAAGTTTAAGCGAATAATTTCCGGCAATTCTTCATCACAATTAAAAAAACCCTCCATTAAGACAATACGCTGTGAAACTCCGGCCCGACGTAACTCACACGCTTCTTCAATACAGGCAACTCCAAAAGCATCGGCTGTTTTTAAGGCTTTAGCAACATTAACAATGCCATGACCATAGCCATTCGCTTTTACCATGGCTAATATTTTACTATTAAGAACAATTTCACGTACTCTTTTTAAATTCGATTCCAGTGCACTACAATCAATTGTGGCTTTAAGTGCGCGCCCCATAAATGCCCTCTCTATTAGCACCGGAAGAATAATTTTCAAATCGAGAATACTGACCGAAAAAAGTTAATCGCACTGTTCCAATAGGTCCATTTCTTTGCTTTGCAATAATAATTTCTGCAGTACCTTTATCGTTACTTTCTTTATGATACACCTCATCTCTATAAATAAACGAAATGAGATCTGCGTCTTGTTCAATAGCACCCGATTCTCTTAGATCCGACATTACAGGACGCTTGTCAGGCCTTTGCTCAAGACTGCGATTTAATTGTGATAATGCAATAATAGGCACATTCAATTCCCGAGCCAACGATTTTAAAGATCGAGAAATTTCTGAGATTTCTGCTGCTCGATGTTCACTGTGGCCAGGTACTCGCATTAATTGCAAATAATCAATCACAATTAACCCTAATTTTCCACGTTCACGCGCCACCCGACGTGCTCTTGCTCTTACTTCAAAAGGGCTCAACGAACCACTGTCATCAATTAACAACTTTTTAGAGGAAATCATACTAATAGCGGATGTAATTTTTGGCCAATCGTCATCATTGAGTTGCCCACTACGAATATGTTGATGATCAATCCGTCCCATGGAGGCCAATATCCTCATCGCCAGTAGATCAGCAGGCATTTCCATACTAAACACCAATACGACGCCATCATCTTTCATGGCAACGTATTCAGCAATATTTAAAGCAAATGTGGTCTTTCCCATAGAAGGTCGACCCGCAATGACAATCAAATCCGAATTTTGTAAACCACAAGTTAATTTATCGAAGTCTGTAAAACCCGTCGAAATCCCCGTAATGGGCGAATTGGCATGGAATAAAGCATCAATTCGATCAACCGTGCGTGCCAACACTTCTGAAATATCTTCGGGCCCTACACTGCCACGTTGCCCATTTGTTTCGGCAATTGCAAATACCTTACGTTCCGCGCTATCTAATAAATCTAAGGCTGTACGACCACTCGGCTCTGCAGCCGAACCTGCAATTTCAGTACCCACTTCAATTAATCGACGAAGAATGGCGCGTTCTCGAACAATATCTGCATAAGCCACAACATTCGCAGAGGTTGGGGTATTTTTAGCAAGCCCCCCTAGATAAGCAAGCCCACCCACGACTTCTAATTCTCGAGTACTTTCTAAGCTTTCAGAAACAGTAATAATATCAAGTGGCTTAGATTGCAGCATTAAATCAACCATTGCACGATAAATGGTACGATGATCAAAACGATAAAAATCACTTTCAGAAAGACGATCAGCAATTTGGTCCCAAGCATTATTATCGAGCATTAAACCACCCAATACTGCTTGTTCTGCTTCAATAGAATGTGGAGGAATTCTGAGTTCTGAACTTATAGACATGTACTATCCCTTGTAAGGATCAAAAAAAACAAGAACAGAGTCTCGTTTACATACCCTTCACAGAACGGTATACCCTTCGCACTTGAATTTTAGGGTATATTATCGCCCTTGGCCTGATTCTTAGGCGGCTATTACCGACAACTGAACTTTCACGGTTACTTCATCACCCAATAAATACAGCTCTATTTCATAATCCCCTAATTGACGAATCGGACCTTCTTGAAGTCGCACTTCATGCTTAGTAAGCTCATGCCCAAGCTCCTTAATAGCGCGAACAATTTCGTGTGAACCAACAGAACCGAATAATCGTCCTTCTTCACCAGCGTGTGCTTCGATAGCAATTTTTAAACCTTCCATTGCCAAAGCACGTACGCGCGCTTCTTCTAAACGTTGATTTGCCATTTTTTCTAATTCTGAGCGTTTTGCTTCAAAAAGTTCAGTATTTCTCCGTGTAGCTGGTAATGCTTTGCCCATTGGGATCAAATAATTTCGGCCAAACCCTGGTTTAACACGAACTTTAGATCCCAGATCACCTAACTTAGATACTCTTTCTAATAAAATAACTTCCACAACACATTACCTCTTTATTAATAAGTTAATGTTGATCACAATAAGGCAACAATGCCAAATATCGAGCTAACTTAACGGCTCTCGCTAATTGTCTTTGATAACGGGCCTTAGTACCTGTAATGCGGCTAGGAATAATCTTACCACTCTCTGTGATATAGCTTCTTAAAGTAGCAAGATCTTTATAATCAATTTGCTTAACTTTAGCTGCTGTAAAGCGACAATATTTACGACGACGAAACTGACGAGACATAATTTATATACTCCTACATTACCCAACCATTTGTTGGTCTTCTTCGCTTTCAAAAGTTTCCTCTTCTTCGATATCAAATCGATCGCGACCACGATGATGGTGCCTTGCTCCTCCTTCCTTACGTTCATCCTTTTCTTT
>CADEGZ010000066.1 GCA_902827015.1 uncultured Pseudomonadota bacterium | reverse complement strand
TAATACACCATGGTGCAGTTATAGTAGGTCTGCCCTACACAGAGTCTGCTTTGCTAACTACCACCACGGGCGGAACTCCTTATGGTCCAACCCATGTGGCAGGAATAGATAGCAAAGCTGCCATTAGTGAAGAAGAGAAAACCCTGTGTCTTGCCTTAGGAAAACGACTTGCTAGTATTTCTCTTAAACTATTATAAAAAATTTGCTGTACAAAGCAAAGAGTGATACTTTAAAAAAAGCTTCAATAAAATGCATAACAACTTCTGGTTTAGAATTGGGGAGGAAGTCTTAGCGTACTAAAGATTAGGCGATAATAAATATATTATCAAAAAGGGAAACAATATGAATAAGAAATTAGACTTAGGATCCTATAATTTAATTAAGAAAAGAATAGATGAATTGCTTATCGATCCTTCACAAGATTTATCCAATCCAAGCAGACAACAGACGTTATTTGAACAATACAAGCTGTTGGTAGAGTCCACACAAAAAAGTGACGAAAGAAGAAAAGATTCAAATAACATTTTTATTGCTATAAATTCCATTTTTTTGAGTTTTTTAACTCAAGTGACCCATTTTTCAGAATTAAATTTTGAGAAATTTTTAATTTTATCGCTTTTATTATTTATTGGAATTATCATTTGTTGGGATTGGTTTAGGCTGATAAATGCCTATAAACATCTTAATTATATCAATTACTCTCTAATTTATGCGTTTGAAAGGATTTTTCCATCTCGCGTTTTTTCTTTAAGAACTGACATAATATCCGAAATTGATGAACCCACAGAAAAGGCCAATACTCTTTTAGGAAAAGAAACTATTATTCCAAAATTATTCTTAATTATCTATTTAATGTTATTTTTTATTGTATGTTTTTTCTGGATAATATAGCATTATCTTAAAGAGCTAGTACTTGTTTAACAAAAGGAATTGTTAAACGCCTTTGCTCGGCAAGAGACGCTCGATCTAGTTTTTCTAACATAGAAAAAAGTTCACGCATATTTCGCGAACAGCGGCTTAACAAAAACTGAGCCACTGCTTTTGCTAATTGCAAACCTCGTTGTGAAGCACGAAGTTGTAAGGCGTTTATTTTTTGCTCATCGCTTAAACGGTGTACTTGATAAATAACCCCAGACGTTAAACGCGATTTTAGATCGGGCAATATTACAGTTAAATTTCTAGGGGAAATATCAGCCGCAATCAACAAACGACCACCTTGTACTTGAATACGATTAAATAAATGAAACAAGGCCTCCTCCCACAAAGGCTGCCCTGCTATTATATTAATATCATCAATACAAACTAATGGTATATCATCTATACCCTGCAATATACCAGGAGACAACTGCTTTTGTTCTAATAACGGAACATAAACAACCGCATCCCCTATTTCTGAAGCTGCGCGGCAAGCTGCTTGTAACAAATGCGACCGCCCCACTCCTGCTTGCCCCCATATATACAAAAACATTCCCTCTTTACCATAAGCAAAATGCTTAACAGCCTCTAATACCTCTTTATTATCTCCAGGATAAAAGCTACTGAGTGTTGCGTCGTCGTGTAGCTGAATGTTCAAAGGTAGTTGAGAATCACGCACTCAAGGCATCCCGAATATCTTATAGAAAAGCTCTCCTTCGAAACTTTCATTTACAACTGAAGTGTCCTCTATTAACAAACTTCCCTCGTTAATTGATTTAATAAGAGTTTCTTTATCAGCCGTCATTTGTAAATTAAAGACCGTTTTTTCCGGCATAATTTGGCTAACTTCTACTTCCACTACTGTAGGCAGTTGTCGCAAATACTCTAAAACTTTAGTATATTGTTCAACATTTAGAATACCCACTACGGCCAACGATAAATGACGAGTTACTGCCTTTTCAACAACGTCATTTTCTGCAACATTCACACTAGCCCCTCTTAGCTTTAAAGCCAATTCTTCAGCAGTCTCATTTAACAAAATATTTAGATTTTGTGCTTCATTAGACCAAGTAAGAACTTCACTATTTTCTTTTAAAAGTGTCCAGTTACCTTGCCATTGATCAATATGATTCTGTAAACGACCCAATAAAATAACGTCAGGATTATAACGTTTTGCGCTCTCACGCAAGGGTTCTAAGACACCATTACAAACATCCAATTCCGAAACTTGAGCCACATCTACAAGATCTAAAAGCGGAAACACAAAAGGGATAGCACGCTTCGTTAAAACCTGTGCCATTTCATCGCTGAAAGGAGGAGTATCCGGACCTATCCATTCTTGTTCTTTCATTAACCAAACAAGTACTAGTGGTCGTTCTTTTTGCCAAGCAGGTCGTTTTACTTTTGTTAGCAATTGATTGATTAAATTCTCATTAAATAATATTTTTATTGAACGTTCGGTTGCACGTTGATGATAAGATAACTGCTTTACATATTTGTCTGGGTAAGAGAGTGCCTCTTTAACCAGATCTAAATTTAAAACTTTATCCGATCCACTTGTACGAACTAATACTTCTTCTATAGCTTGCCGAATTAATTTAGTCTGATCTATTCCTTCTTCCTCGCGAACGGAAATTTCAAGCTCATAAATAGGCCTTAATTCTTGTGCCACTACTTGTAGCTGTATACCCACTAAGAAAAAGAATAAAAAAAATGAATGCTTTTTTAAGTTGCTAAGAATGTTTCGCCCCAATTTTATAAGTAGGTACACAAGTTACTCCTGGATATATATATAGATAAATAGGGATAATTTTAGCCACAAGTGTAGCGATTATTATACCTTTTCTTAAATAGAGTCTCCAACAACAAATTAATCCCTTTTAAAAGAGAACTATACCTAGGTAGCCTTTTTAAAAACAAAGGGAAAAATAGCTATCTTTTGGGATACCTAAGCAATTATAATTTCGCAAGTTATAAAGCAAAAACAGATAAAATAAGTGTCTGTAACCATATCAGCAAAGGAGAAAGGATCTGCGATAAAACTTTAGTCCAAACCAAAATTACTAGAATTATAAATCCATAAGGTTCAATGCTTTCATAATTTTTCGCCAAAGAAGGTGGTAATAAGCTTGATACCACCCGACTGCCATCCAACGGTGGAATAGGTACTAAGTTTAAAATCATTAATAAAAGATTAATGCCTATACCAGCAGTACCTGCATAGAGTAAAAACACTGCATTCTCAAATCCTTGCCGCAACGCCATTTCACCTAATTTAGCAATTAATGCCCATATCAACGCCATTAAAAAATTAGAAATAGGGCCTGCAATTGCAACTAACGCAATATCTCTTCTTGGCACCTTAAGATTACGCCAATTTACTGGTACTGGTTTTGCCCATCCAAAAACGAAACCTCCCAATGCTAAACAGAGAAAAGGGACAATAATTGTACCTGTTAAATCGATATGCTTAAGCGGATTCAACGTGAGACGGCCTAACATGAAGGCGGTTTTATCACCCAATTGATTTGCAACCCATCCATGAGCAACTTCATGGGTTGTTACTGCAAACAAAACAGGCAATATCCAAACCATTACTTCTTGTATTAAACTTAAATTATTCATCTTAGCTTTTTACCCTTCGCGAATAATACTGAGAAATGTAAGAATTATCATTTCCCTGAATACTCATAATACGTTTATTCCGCTTTATCTCCCATGCTTCAGGTGGATATTGTTTATTCCAAGCAACAAACAATTGCCTTTGATTCTTGCTTAAAGAGATACCATAAGTTTCTGCCATATATAGATAAGCTCTGGCAATAATTCCTCTTACTTGAGAACGAGGCTCTACACGACGGCTTTGATTATCGATTTTAATTTCACAAGCACCAAATTGAGAGGATGATATATGTGGTAAAACACCAAATCGATAATTAGAACGTAGCCTATTTAATTCTCCAATTTCTGGCACTATGTTGTGTAAATCAGCCTCCATTTTAGAAAATGTAGGGTCAAGCTTCCGACAACAAGCGCGTCCTTTATAACACATATGGGACTTTTTACAACACAACGCCCGTTTCCAACAGGGTAAGTGATTACCCCATAAGCTTACTGGAACAATATGCTCCCACTCAAGTCGGCGTGCTCGTCGTTTATCTTGTTGGATCTGATATCCACAAGATCGTAAATCAACCTTGCCATGTTTATCATAACGACAGCCACAATAAAATGTAACCCGATGATCTGCATAGATCAATTTTGCTAAACGTTTCGCTTGACTAAAATGGTTATTTTGCAATTTTAAAACTGTTTCCTCTGCAAATAAGCGCTCAGAGAAGCAGGAAAAAAAGCAAAGGCTACTGGCTGCTGCACACAGTAATAAAATACGCCAATTTACGGATTTTACAGGATTTGTTAAGAAAATTTCTAAACCTTACTCAACTGCTATAGCCGTTTCTGAATGATGAGGAGACAACGCTTGTGCCGCTATTAGTAACGTTTTAAATTCCCCTTTTTGTTGCAGCTCTGAAACAATATCACACCCGCCAATGAGCTCTCCTCGAATATAAAGTTGAGGAAAGGTGGGCCACTTAGCATAAACAGGTAATGTTGCCCGAATATCTGGGTTTTCCAAAACATTTACATAATTGTATTTTGTATTAAGCTCACTTAAAATTTGTACTACCTGTCCTGAAAACCCACACATTGGGAAATCGGGAGTCCCTTTCATATAAAGTAATACTGGATTGCTTGCAATTTGTCGTTTAATTCTTTCCAAAGTTGCATCAGAACTCATATCTATACTCCCATCAGGCGCTTGCCTTTGAAGTTTACTAGGAATCACTTCAAAAGGAAATGTGATACACTGCTTTTTAACAATTTTAAAATTAAGCCAATAAGGAGAGATCGGTGGCTATAAAATTACCCCCCTTACCCTATGAGTTAAATGCCTTGGAACCCCACATTTCCCAAGAAACTCTAGAATACCATTATGGAAAGCATCATCAAACTTATGTAACAAATTTAAATAACTTACTTATTGGCAGTCCTCTTGCCGAGCTTTCGTTAGAACAAATTATTAAAAAATCTTCCGGAGCAATTTTTAACAATGCAGCACAAGTTTGGAACCATACTTTCTATTGGAATTGCCTGAGCCCCAAAGGAGGTGGCGAACCCACAGAACTCTTAGCAAAGGCAATTAAAACAACTTTTGGATCCTTTCAAGCTTTTAAAGAACAATTTACCAAAACAGCCATTGGAACATTTGGCTCAGGTTGGGCGTGGCTTGTTAAAAATAAAGATAAAAAACTCGAAATTATCAGTACCAGTAATGCTGAAACTCCTATGACTGAGCACAAGAAGGCGCTCTTAACTTGCGATGTTTGGGAACACGCTTATTATATTGATTATCGTAATGCCAGACCTAATTACGTTGAGACATTTTGGAAACTCGTTAATTGGGATTTTGTAACAAAAAATTTCACGGAAAAATGAACTCATGAGCCACTTAATGAATGTCTATAAACGGCTTCCCGTTACTTTCGAGCGTGGAGAGGGTATATGGCTGTGGGATACGGAGGGAAACAAGTATTTAGACGCTTTAAGTGGTATCGCAGTAGTGGGTTTAGGACATGCTCATCCAGCCGTTACTAAAGCTATCCAAGATCAAGCTGCTAAACTTTTGCATACCTCTAATGTCTATCAAATTGCAAACCAAAGTGCGCTGGCAGATGTTTTATGCCGACTTACAGGGCTTGATCAAGCATTTTTCTGTAACTCGGGTGCAGAAGCCGTAGAAACCGCTTTAAAGTTAATTCGGCTATATGGGCACCAAAAGGGCATTGATTTCCCACAAGTGGTTGTTATGAACAATGCTTTTCATGGTCGTACGTTAGCGACTATTGCGGCAGGCGGAAGCCACAAAGCCCAGGTAGGGTTTGAACCCCTCATGTCAGGTTTTATACACGTACCTTACAACGATCTCAATGCCCTAGAAAATATTGCCAACCCTAAAGACATTGCTGCTGTTTTAGTTGAACCCCTACAAGGAGAAAGCGGGATCCGAATTCCAGATGAAAATTATTTAACTGGGGTCCGGCGTATTTGCGACAAAAATAACTGGCTTATGGCATTAGACGAGGTGCAAACGGGGTTGGGTCGCACCGGTACACTATTTGCTTACCATCAAGCAATAAACGAACCCGCTTCAGTACAATCACAACCTTTATTGCCAGATATTTTAACTCTTGCAAAAGCATTGGGCAATGGTGTACCCATCGGCGCATGTCTTGCCAAAGAAGCAGTGGCTACTTTATTTCAACCCGGTAATCATGGTTCAACTTTTGGAGGTAATCCTCTTTCAACAGCGGCAGCTCTTGCCACAATAAAAGAAATCGAAACCCATAAACTGTGGGAAAATGCTGCCACCCAAGGCAAGAAATTGTTGCAGGGATTACAAGAAAAACTAAAAAATCATCCTCATGTTAAAGAAATTCGAGGCAAGGGTTTAATGGTTGGCATCGAGCTGGATAGACCATGCCGCGATATTCTATTACTTGCCTTAAAGAAAAACATACTTTTCACAGTCAGTAATGAAATGGTTATACGATTATTACCACCCCTTATTATTAATGAAGAAGGGATCCAACAAATCATCAATATACTTCCCCCATTGATTGATGAATTCACAAGATGAGCCTAAGTTTAGAAGAAATTGAGACAACTCTTCAAAAACAATTTTATATAAATATTCCTTTTTCTATTGCGCGTTCTACTTTAGAAGAAGCAATACAAGCATTTTTTAAATTTTTAGATGAGCCTGATACCATAAAATCGCACATTGATTTTTCAATTGCCCCTAAGCACCGGCGTGGAGATGTAGGATTTAAACACCGTGATTCAAACGATCACCTCTATAACGATAATAAAGATTTCTTTCACTATCACCCGGCCTTATTGAAAAAATATGCTGATTTTCTTGAAACACAGCCAATTGTTTATGATTTTATGCTTAAGGCAAAACCTATTTGGGATCTTGCTTATCAAACCATATGGGAAATTCTAAAAATTTTTGAACAAAATTTCCCTGGCGTCCACGCTAAAATCTTTAATACCGAACACGTACATTTATTGCTAAGATTTTTAAGATATGATTGGCATTGTTCAAGCAAGTATCTAGCCAAGCCACACTTTGATGCTGGATCATTTACACTTGCTATTGCAGAAAGCGGCCCAGGGCTTCGTATTGGCAGTTGCCCAGAAAATCTCCAACTTGTAGAACATAAAGCTGGAAACGCTATTTTCATGCTTTCTAGTAATTTTCAAAAAGTGATGGATACTGATAAATTATTTGCAGGATGGCATGATGTTATTCAATTAGACGAAACATTTATTGGAAAGCCTTTTGCAAGATGGGCTATTGTTACCTTTATTGAGGCACATGGTATTGAAGCTTTACCTCGTACTCAAACACACCGATGGTATACAGGTTAGACTTGCCTCCTCATTTAGAAAGTGGTTCAGATAAAAATGCTCCTCTTATTGGTGGGGTAGAGCCATAAAGTTTTACTAAAGTGTGATAATACCACGTTTTTACTGTACAAAAAGCCACAATTGTAACAAAGAATATAACAAGGTAAAAAACAAATTTTTTATGGAACTTCATTAATATTTCTTTTTTTCTTAAATCGGAAATGATAAATGGCTCATCTAATTTCCGACCTTCCTTAGAAATTATATTAACCGTAACAACATCTTCTGAAGAAGAATCTGGATATTGGCCATTGATTTGTTTTTCTGCTGCTCTTACTACATTGTCCCATTCATCTTTGTCTAAATTTCCATCTTTATTAACATCGAATTCCTGAAGCAGTCTCGCATAATCTTGCTTCCACTGTTTAACTAAGTCTAAAACTTTTTGATTTTTTTCTGCTGACTCGGGATTTATGTCTGATGAAGAAAAAGTACGAAATACTCCCGTAACATAAACATGTTCATTGGGCATTAAAAGTTGTTCGGTACATCTCTTATTATCTGGATCAATCCAAACCTTATAAAATCTGGTAAAAACATCCGCACCGTCAGGAGAAATAATACATTGTCCTGTCGTATCGACTAACATAAAATGTTCGCTGCTTTCACCACTTTCTTTAACAACCCAATGCGATCCTTTCCCAGTACTTGATAATTCTTCTACCATGTAAGCATACCAAGTACAAGGTGTCTTTGTTAATGGAGAGCATAAAGATTTTCCTGGCAAGAAAGCCTGCACACCCTCCACTTCTACATAACCCTGCGCAGCAGAACGAATTTTGGAGAGGGGATTATTGTTAATAATAAAATATTGTTTTAAGATCCGAAACGCCAAGTAAAAAGAAATAATACCTAATAAGACCAGGGCCGCCTTAATAGCCCATTCTCCCCATGAATTATAAATGGAATTAAATAAAGCAAAGTCGACCTTCTTATTACGCTTGGAAAATTCAATAGGGAGATACATTACCAAAAGAGAAATGGTAAGCATTGTATAAAAAATATATTCTTCCTTTAGAGCAAAGGCTCTCCTTCTTTTTTTAAACATATCTTCTGCTTCTCTTTTTAACTAAATGCTTTTTTAATATCTACATCTTGTTTTTCTTCGTCACTAAATTTTAGAAGTTGAAAATCCTTAAACCCAAACATTTGTGCAACAATAACCTCTGGAAATTGTTCAATAGCTATATTATTTAGATTAACACTTTCATTATAAAATTCTCGTCTATCCGAAATAGAAGCTTCAAGCTCACTAATTCTTCCTTGTAAGTTTCCAAAACTGGAGTCTGCTTTTAAATTAGGATAGTTTTCAGCAAGTGCAAATAATTGACGAGTACCAGCCCTTAATTCTGACTCCGCTTTTCCTAAAGAAGCTAAATCTTTATTTTCAGTTGCTGAAACTAAAGTATTACGCGCTTCAGTAATTTTTAAAAGCGTTCCTTTTTCATACTCCATATATATCTTGCAGCTATCAATGAGTTTTGTTAATTCGCTATTACGCTGTTTTAATAGCACATCAATATTAGACCAATTCTTCAATACCTCATTCTTAAGGAAAACCAATTGATTATAAAGCGTAATAAAATAAGCAACCATTGATAATAAAATACCTACGATGACTACCACACCCAAGATCATGAAATTGCCCTTTCATTGCTCCTCTTTCATGAATATATCGTAGATTTTTCTTAAAAATTAAGGTGTAGTATCACTTATTCATGTAGCCAGGAGGATTTTTTTGATAAGAAGGTCTCTATAATTTTCTTGTTCGCCTCAAGAAAGTTAAAATTTAAAAATTCATTTTCACTGATCCAACAGATCTCTTGCCCTTCCAACCCTTTTGCCTCACCTTCAAAATGTGTTACCACAAAAACCTCAAGCAAAGCGCTGTGTTTAGGATAATCATAGTGATATTGCATCAATGGATTAAATTTTAATACGTGGATCCCAACTTCTTCCTGTAATTCTCGGATTAAAGCCTCGACGGCTGTTTCATTATTTTCAATTTTCCCTCCTGGAAATTCCCAAAATCCTCCTTCCAACTTAAAACTAAGTCGTTTAGAAATTAAAATCTTATCTTCTGAATTTACAATGATCCCCACAGCAACATGGTGAAATACTCTAGACGACATTAAACCAGTCGACCATGACACTGTTTATATTTTCGACCAGAACCACAAGGACATGGATCATTCCGACCGACTTTAGGCTGTTGACGCGTATAAGGCGTTATACGCGCCTCTGATTGTTCTTTTTCAATATCTTGTTCTGGTTCAGGCAGAGCTACAATTGCAGGCGCTTCTGCGTGAGTAAATTGCAAATTTTGTGGCTCGTGTTCTCTCCATTGTTGATCAATCGCCTGTACATCCGATTCTGTCTTAAATTGTACTCTTGTTAGCACACTAATAGTTTCTCGTTTAATATTCTCTAACATCTCAGAGAATAATACAAAAGCTTCCCTTTTATATTCTTGTTTTGGATCTTTTTGTGCATACCCTCGAAGATGTATACTTTGACGCATATAATCCATTGCAGCAAGGTGTTCTCTCCATTGGGTATCTAATACACTTAACATAATACTTTTTTCTAAATGGCGCATAGGAGATATGCCAATTTCGACCTCTTTGGCTTCATGTATTTTAATAAACTCATTTAAAATACGTTCTCTTAAAAGGCGTTCGTCGAGATTTGTTTCTTTCTCTAACCATTCTGAAATTTCTAATTTTAACCCATAATCCCCTTCTAAAATTCGCATTAAACCTGGAATATCCCATTGTTCTTCAAAACTTTCAGGTGGAATGTACTCAGATATTATCGCATTTACCACGTCAGCACGAATCGTTTGTATAACTTCTTGGATATCTACTGCTTCTAATAACTCATTACGTTGTTGGTAAATAACTCTTCTTTGATCATTGGCAACATCATCAAATTCCAATAATTGTTTACGAACATCAAAATTATGTCCTTCTACTTTACGCTGAGCATTTTCAACTGCCTTAGTTACCCAAGGATGCGTTAACACTTCCCCATCCTTCAATCCTAATTTACTGAGTAAAGCAGAAATATTATCCGAAACAAAAATACGCATTAAATTATCTTCAAGAGATAAATAAAAACGTGTCGTACCTGGATCCCCCTGGCGACCCGAACGACCTCGTAATTGATTATCAATCCGTCGAGACTCATGACGTTCTGTCCCAATAATATGTAAACCCCCAGCTTTTATTGCTTCATCATGACGCGCCTTCCAAGCAATTTCTTCTTGTTCGTCGGCTTCCAATAATAATTTTCCACCTAAAACAATATCTGTTCCACGCCCTGCCATATTCGTCGCAATAGTCACTGTTGCAGGTCTACCCGCTTGCGCAACCATCTCGGCTTCCCGTTCATGCTGTTTTGCATTTAAAACTTGATGCACGATGCCTTTCTGTTTTAAAAGATTTGATAGGTATTCAGAAGTTTCAATAGATATAGTACCTACTAAAACCGGTTGTTTATTCATGGTACAAGACACAACATCTTCAATAATAGCATCGAATTTTTCTTTTTGTGTCAAATAAATTTTATCTCCTAAGTCTTCTCGTTTATTTAAACGATTCGTAGGGATCACCACCACCTCTAAACCATAAATTTGTTGAAATTCGTAGGCCTCTGTATCAGCTGTACCAGTCATGCCCGCCAATTTCTCATACAATCTAAAATAATTTTGAAAAGTAATGGAAGCAAGGGTTTGATTTTCACTTTCTATCCTAACCCCTTCTTTAGCTTCTACGGCTTGATGAATACCTTCGGACCATCGTCTACCTGGCATAATACGTCCGGTATGTTCATCTACAATAATAACTTGGTTATCGCGAACAATATAATCAACATCTCGCTTAAATAACGCATGGGCTTTAAGTCCTGCATAAAGATGATGCATTAAACTAATATTTGCAGCATCATATAAACTTTCCCCTGCTTTCAATAAACCTTCCTTAACTAACAATTTCTCAACTTTAATGTGTCCTTCTTCAGTTAAAAAAGCCTGCCGGCTTTTTTCATCGACACTATAATCGCCTCCCATATCCTTGCCTTTCTGTCGTTCTAATTTTGGAATAATGCGATCAACATGCATGTATAATTCAGAACTTTCTTGATCCGCACCCGAAATAATTAAAGGTGTTCGCGCTTCATCAATTAAGATAGAGTCCACTTCGTCAATAACAGCATAATGCATACCACGCTGCACACGTTCTTCAGGAGAAAACACCATATTGTCACGTAAATAATCAAAGCCGAATTCATTATTAGTGCCATAAGTGATATCGGCAGCATAAGCAGCTTGCCTTTCTGCCCGATTTAAACCATGCACAATCACACCGACAGTTAAACCTAAAAATTCATATATTGGTTTATTCCACTCTGCATCGCGCTTAGCAAGATAATCGTTGACAGTCACTAAATGAGTGCCCTTACCTCGTAATGCATTAAGATAAAGTGGCAGTGTGGCAACCAAAGTTTTTCCCTCACCGGTACGCATCTCGGCGATTTTTCCTTGGTGTAAAACCATACCTCCAATAAGTTGTACATCAAAATGACGCATCTTTAAGGTTCTTTTGGATGCCTCGCGCACGACAGCAAAAGCTTCGGGTAATAATTGTTCTACA
>CADEGZ010000065.1:9000-12126 GCA_902827015.1 uncultured Pseudomonadota bacterium | reverse complement strand
TTTAAATTCCAATTTCCAATAAATCTAGAATTAATATTTGCCTTTATTATTTCGCCAACCCAGTGATTCAACGATTGTGCTATCAACGATCCTTGTAGATCAACACTCATGTTGTTTGGTTGGTTTGTTTTTAAGTCCCAATCTAATTTATTAGAATGGGTGTTAGATTGGGTGATTCTGAATTGGTGTTTGTTAAAATCAAGAGAAACGTTACAGGATTCAATGTTGTTATCGATCATTTTCAGCTCACCAAGTCCAACGAATGGTGAACCTAATAATGATCCTTCAATATTGTCTATTTGTGCGAATATTTTATGACCGTTTGTTTTTAGCTTTAAACGACCGTGGCTTTCTGTAATAATAATAGGGACAGAGGAAGAGCTTTTGATTGCAAATGAACTATTTTTTAGGGAGAAAAAAGAGATATTAATGTTCTTGTTAAGAAGTTCAAAAATTTGTGGCTTAATAGTTAATTCTTCTATGTTAATACTAAAAGCTGTGGACTCAAATTTAAGCCCTTGAATTTTAATTTGATCAATCCATTTTCCTTGTATTTGGGAGGCTAAGATCTGCCCCCCGAGTAGTGGCTTTAAAGCTAAGAGGCTTACTTTTAAACCCGATTCTGTGCTGAGCAGCCAAAAACTTACCGTTAGAAAAACGGTTAGTGGGTAAAGAAGATTCCGTTTAATTAATTTCCATACCATAAGTATTTATTATAAATTCATTCCAAAGGTTAAATGAACACGCGGTTTATGTTTGCCTCGCATGGTGGGTCTTGCGATATCAAGTCGAAGCGGCCCTAAAGGCGTTTCGTAACGAAAGCCAAAGCCTGCAGCAGTAGCGAGTTGGGTTTTCCATTGATTCATGGCATTTCCTGTATCCATAAAAATTGCCACCCCTACATTTTTATAAACCTTCCTTTCAAATTCTATGCTTCCCACAAATAGATAACGTCCCCCAACTACAATTTCATTACCATTTTTATCAGTAATCCTTGGGCCCAAGGATTCATACCCAAAACCTCGAACAGTATGATCTCCCCCGGTGAAGAAGCGTAAATTTCTTGGGAGTTTACTAAAATTAGAAGTAGCTGTAGCACCTATATTACTTCTTAAGATTAAGCGCGTTAAATCGCCAAAAGGAAGGATCCACTTTATGCTGCCTTGACCTTGTATTATGTTAGCGCTAGACAATACAGATTTTAAACCACCCAGCAACGTAAAAGAGAACCATGTACCGTGCTGTAATAAGGTTCTTTTTTTAATATTATTCCAAACATAGCCCATATTGGGAAGAAGGAAATGGGTATGTTCTTTAGGATCAGTGGGCAAAGTGCGGTAAACAGCCGATAAATTATTAATGGCTAAGATCCGCTCAAGACGTCCACGTTTTTGCATATGTGTGACGCTGGTTTTATTGGTTAAATTATAGGTATGATCAGGAGGTTTGTCTTCAGTAAGTTGATGACCAAAAGCAAATTTATCGGTAGTAGGGTGCTTTCCTGGGATGGTATATTGAGCACTCAATTGATTACGTCTTTTTGAGACGCGACCATTGATGTTAATTCGATGCCCAGGATAAGCAACTCGCTTACGTTCCCACCCCAGTGTACCACGCGCACCTGTATCGGTACCAAACCCGATGCTGGCTGTATATTTATTGTGGGGTTTAGGTTTTAATCTTACTTGTAGAGGGACCAAAAAATTTTTAGTTTCGTTGAGTTCAGGATCAATTCGTACTTTAGCGAATAAATCGGTATCTATCAGTGCTTTTTGTAAAGATAATAATTGTTCTGTAGTATAAGGACTTCCTTCAGAGAAAGGAATGTAACGTTTTAAATAATCGGGTGGGTAAGGAGGAGAAGGAAAATTAACTTTGCCAAATTTAAACTGTATACCGGTATCCAATTCTAACAGGATGTCGGCTTGATTTCGAGTTGGATCGAGGCGAATTTCGTTTACGTTGAATATGGCGTCTAAATAGCCTAATTGTAAAGCTTTACCCAACAAATTTTGTTTAAAAATTTCATAAATGTTGTGTTTTAATCGTTCACCTGCTTTTAAGGGTGGATGTTCGACTAATGTTTTTAAAACGAGATTGTTTTGTCCTTCGCCTAAAACTTTAATTGTAACGGTTCTAATTAAAATAAAGGGACCTGGTTCTATATAATATTTGGCAATGAACCCATCAGCAGTTGAGAAGAGTTCAGAACTTACTTTAGGGTGGTAAAACCCAAGCGCCTCTAAGGTTGTTGTTATTTCTTTAGGAGCCAGCTGGTAAAAACTTAAGATAGCATCTTTATTTAATGTTTTCTCATGCTCAGCATTTTTAATGCTCAAATTGGCAAGTACAATTTGCTTTTCCTCTGCTTCTAAACCGAAGATCTCAATTGTTAAGTATTTGTTTGAAGACCAACTGTTATCTGGAAGTAAAACAAGTAATAAAATAACAACTACAAAAGGTATTATTAGTTTGGGCATTTTTAATTATACCAAGCTTGGATCTTAAATAGAAAGGCGATCAATTTTAGGACAGTTTTTCTCTCTTTTCTCTTAAATATAGAAGGCTAGTGCCTTCCTTCGATTCAACCGTTGATTATTCTTATTTGTGGTCTAATTTGCATCGGCAATACAATGTTCCCGCTGTCACCACCAAAGAAAAAAGATTAAAGATTTGAGGATTATAGTTTTAATATATCTGGTTTAATTTACAGTTTTTGGTGGTTATGGGGAGCTTTTAACAAAATGGTTATTAAATTGACTAAACTTGTTTTATATGATGATCCCAAATAAACCACAAACGATTACTGAAGTTGTCAAAACAGGCGTGTCGATTTGGAAATCCACCCTAAAGCAAACTATTCCTTTTGGGTTTATTTTTGCAATGATGGCTGTGAGCTTTCATTTTATTTTTCCAACACCCAATGATCCTAAATCTCATATTTATCGGCAGCCTACTGTAAATTTGAATGGAGACATTGGTTTAGCTATTGTCTATGGTATTTTATTTTTAGTTGTTTTATTGGTTGTACATGCAGCAGTGATTTCGAGAATTAATGCGGCTGTACACGATAAATATTTGCAATTTGATGAAGCCATTTTTATGGGTTTTCAAAAAGCATTTTCG
>CADEGZ010000065.1:0-8990 GCA_902827015.1 uncultured Pseudomonadota bacterium | reverse complement strand
CGTTATTTTATCAATTTTTCTTATTTGCTCGACATATATTGTAGTCATTGAAGAAAAGGGAGTCATAGACTCCATGAAAGAAAGTATTAGATTGGTTTCAGGAAATTGGTGGCGAACCTTCGGCACCCTTTGTATTATAAATCTTATTTATCTGATATTTTCTTTTTTGCTTAATTTAATTGGGGTTGGATTAAATATACTGCTTATTGTAATAACAGAAATTTTATTTAATCAAGTTGCAACAAAGAGCCAAGGAACATATGTTGTTTTAATCACCAGCGGCATTATAATAACAATCTTATATCCTTTTTATTATGCCTGTATTATGGCTATGTTTTATGATTTTCGACTAAAAAAGAATAAAGACATTAGCCTTCCTCCTGCATCTTCGGATCCTTCTACTGAACCACCCACAGCTTAAAAAATTACTGCGGATTTTCAAGGCTTAAAATACCTGCATCATAATCGTAAGCAAATATTTCAGCATAACGTCCCCACTCGATAATGATACTTAATAAACGTTCTGACTCTTCTTCACTTAAAAATTCCTCTAATTCGTTTAGGAAAATAGATTTAGAGGCTCGATGATTGGGTTTGGAATCTAAAACTTCACGAATATGACGTGCTAAAGGAATGTATTTTAATAAATGCTCCGCAAACAAATGCTTGCGCTCTAGGATATCTGCCGCGGCAAACTCCTTACCGGCAGCAAGAAGCACTATGTTTCCGTTGGTAACGATTTTGGTAAAGTTTAACATATCTAAGACATCTGTTAATGGGAATAAGCTATTAACGTCTAAATAAAGTTCGTCTGCCAGTTTTGGAAGATCAACTTTACTGTGAACTTCGTGGGATTCCATGGCTTCCAATAACCCAGTTAATTCCGAGATACTAACATCAGGAAGGCGATAAGCATACTCGGGGTGTGTAACGGCAGTTGTTTTGATCCTCGCTTTAGCTAAGGAGAGTCTTTCTCGTTCACTGATAGTCATTAAAGTATATATTTGATCTAATAATTTTCTAAAAGCTTCTGTTTGAGTTTCTCTTGGGAAGGGTATGATATTGGGAATTTCTATTTGAATACGACCTGGATCACTTGAAAAGATTAAGATCCGGTTAGCCATTAAAATTGCTTCTTCAATATCATGGGTTACAAACAAAATACTTTTGGTATGGGTTCTTTTATCAGTCCAGAGTTCTAATAAGTCGTTACGCAAGTTTTCTGCTGTTAAAATATCTAAGGCTGAAAAAGGTTCATCCATTAATAATAGCTCGGGTTCCACCACTAAAGCTCTTGCAAGACCAACTCGTTGTCGCATACCACCCGATAACTCTTTGGGATAAGCAGACTCAAAACCATCTAACCCAATGGTATCTATCGTTTCAAGTGCTTTTTGTCTACGTTGTTTTCTGGGCATTCCTTGTGCTTCTAGCCCTAATTCAACATTTTCGAGCACGGTTAACCAAGGCAGTAGCGCAAAGTTTTGAAAAACCATGGAAATCTCTTCTGCAGGGGAAAGCACGGGGCGCCCTCGATAAAAAACAGTACCCTCGGTGGGTAATTCAAGCCCTGCAATAATGCGAAGTAAGGTGGATTTCCCTGAGCCTGATTTGCCAAGCAAAGCAACCACTTCATTTTCTTGTAACTGAAAGCTGATTTCGTCTAAAACAAGTCGTTTTTGTCCTTCAGAATTTGTAAAAGATTTTTGAATTTTGTCTAAGCGCAGTAATGATTTAGACATATTATTGCTCCAGTACAAAATGGGAAGCAGCAAAATTATAGAGTTTTTGCCATACTAAGCGGTTAATTAGTAGAACATAAAAACACATAACAGCTATCCCTAAAAAAATCCTTGGGAAATCCCCAATCGTTGTATATTGTGAGATGTAGCTCCCAAGACCCGTAGCGACGAGTTTATATTTTCCCCATTCTAACACATCTGCAACGATACTGGCATTCCAGCAACCTGCTGCCGCTGTCATACTGCCTGTTATATAGTAAGGGAAAATAGCGGGTAGCATGATGCGCTTCCACCACAGTCCACGTTTGACGGAGAAATTTTTGGCAACCAACAAAAGTTCTTTTGGAATAGCATTGGTACCTGCAATTACATTAAATAAAATGTACCATTGTGTTCCTAAAATCATAAGAGGCGTGCTCCAGATCTCGACATTTAATTGGAAATGTATAATTAGTGTTACAGCAAGAGGGTAAATAAGATTAATAGGGAAGGCAGCTAGAAATTGAGTAAGTGGTTGAATGATATAGCTGGCCTTTGGGCTTAGCCCTATCCATATGCCGATGGGAACCCAGATCAAGGACGATATTAAAATAAGAATGATTACTTTAAAACCGGTGATTGCCCCTAAATAAAAAACATGTTGGATTTCGACAATCGGAACGGTTTGTCTGATGAATTTCCATAAAAATAGGCTTGCAATTACACAACCCGCCCATAACACAGTATTCCAAAACCAAGTTATGGCGTAAATGTAGGTGGGCCGTATTGCATATAATTCAATTTTAGGAAAGCGTAAAAGGGGAGAATTTAATATAAAATCGGTTATTTCACCACACCATTGGCTAAAAGTTTTAAGCCATCGAGTTTTGGCAAATAATTTATAAATCCAAGAATGGTGAGGGATATCTTCAATATTTTCCGTATTGTTAAAACGTTTTGCCCATGTTAGTAATGGTCTGAAAAAAAGTTGATCATATAAAATAATCACAATTAACATGGTTAATATTGAATAAAAAATTGCTGTTAGATCTGAATTGGCAATGGCGACACTAATATAAGAACCAATACCAGGTAACATAATATTTTGGTTAGCAACAGAAATTGCCTCTGAAGCTACAACAAAAAACCACCCTGCAGACATTGATATCATGGTGTTCCAGAGTAATCCGGGAGTTGCATAAGGCAATTCAATGCGCCAGAATCGCTGCCAGAAAGAAAGGTGAAAAATGGCAGCGGTTTCATGGAATTCTTTGGGTATGGTGCGCAGAGACTGATAAAAGCTTAAGGTCATATTCCAAACTTGGGAGGTAAATATGGCAAAAATGGCAGCGCATTCTGGTCCTAATAAACGGTTTGGAAACAATTGAATAAAGGTAACTACCGTGATTGAAAGTACTCCTAAAATAGGAATAGCTTGTAAAATGTCAATGAGTGGGATAATGAGTTTTTCAGCAAGACGATTTTTAGCTGCAAGCGGTGCAATAATTAAAGTAAATAAAAATGAGAAAAAAAGCGCAATAAACATGCGTAACACGGTATTAACTGCATAGCCAGGTAGAGCAGTGGGGCTAAGAGAGATTTCAATTGGTTTTCCAACTTGATAGGGAGCGTGCATTTGGCTTGCTGCTACAGCAAACGCAGCTAATATAGTGAGAATGATAATAAATGCAATAGCATCCCACAAATTTGGTTTTTCTGTCTTTGTTTTGGGTGCTTGATAGTGTACAGTTCTTAACATAGTTTAAGTGTACCCCCATCTAGCACAAAGTTAAATTGGCTATTTAGAACAGTGTGTAAAAATGCCTATCTTGATATTTTGTCGTGTCCTCATGTACTCATTTGGGAACGAAGGGAGATTATTTATGATCCTCTTCTTCCCACATTAATGCACCACCCGTTTGATATTCAGTAACACGCGTTTCAAAGAAATTCTTTTCTTTCTTTAAGTCTATCATCTCGCTCATCCAGGGAAAGGGATTTGTTACGCCGGGGTACTGTTCTGATAGACCAATTTGTAAGAAACGGCGGTTGGCAATGAATTGTAAATACTCTTTAAACATGCTGGCATTTAAACCTAAAATACCTCTTGGCATAGTATCGATTGCATATTGGTATTCCAATTCGACGCCAGCTTTTATCATATTGATGATTTCTTCTTGAAAACTGAGTGTCCAAAGATGCGGATTTTCAATTTTAATTTGATTAATAACGTCAATACCAAAGTTTAAATGCATGGATTCATCACGTAGGATATATTGGAATTGTTCTGCTGTGCCAACCATTTTATTACGTCGACCCATCGAAAGCACCTGAGTGAATCCTACATAAAAGAAAATACCTTCAAAGATAACATAAAAAGCAATTAGATCTCTTAATAGACGTTGATCATTTTCAGGGGTTCCTGTTGTAAAGTTAGGATCAGAAAGGCTTTCGGTATAAGTAAGGGCCCAGGCTGCTTTTGTAGAAACCGCCGGTATTTCCCGGTACATATTAAATATTTTGGCTTCATCCATGCCTAAACTTTCAATAACATATTGATAAGCATGAGTATGTAAAGCTTCTTCAAAAGCTTGGCGTAAAAGATATTGGCGGCATTCTGGGTTTGTAATGTGTCGGTAAACCGCTAATACCAAATTATTGGCAACCAGAGAATCTGCCGTTGAAAAGAACCCTAAGTTGCGTTCTATAATTTCTCTTTCATCTAAGGTTAAGTCATTTGGATTTTTCCATAAAGCAATATCAGCCGACATATTTATTTCAGTAGGCATCCAATGATTCGCGCAAGCCTTTAGATATTTATCCCAAGACCATTCGTATTTGAAAGGAACAAGTTGGTTTAGATCTGCACGGCAGTTAATGATTTTTTTATCATCCACTCGGATCCTTGCGGCGCCAAATTCTAGGGATTCTAAACCAGTTATTTGTTTATCGAGCATGGCTACATCGGTCATAAAATAAGTTCCTCTTTTATTGGCAAGCTTCACAATCTGGGTTTTCAATGGCGCAAGCCATAATGGTTACCTCATTAAGTTGAACGGCATTTAAAGCCCCATCGTGAATAGTTGATTTTTCAGCATCGCTAGCACCTAAGGCACGTAAATAATAGCAAGTTTTAAGCCCTCGTAGCCAAGCAGTGCGATATAAAATATCGAGTTTTTTACCGGAAGGTGAATTGATATACAGATTTAAAGATTGTGATTGATCAATCCATTTTTGTCTTCTTGAAGCTGCTTCTATTAACCATTTAGGATCAATTTCGAATACGGTAACATATTTGGCTTTAAGATGTTGTGGGATCCGTTCGATATTTCGTACACTTCCATTGAAGTATTTTAAATCTTTAACCATCGTTGCGTCCCATAAGCCTAATTTTTTCAAATCCTCGACCAGATAAGGGTTTATAATGGTAAATTCTCCCGATAAGTTAGACTTAACAAAAAGATTTTGATAAGTGGGTTCTATGGATTGAGAAACACCACAAATATTTGAAATAGTAGCAGTAGGTGCAATGGCTAAAACATTAGAGTTTCGGATGCCAGTACTTTGAATTCGTTTTCGTAAACTTTGCCAATCTAGGGTTTGACTTCTGTCCTGGTCAAGGTAGATCCCGCGAGATTCTTGCAGACGTTCGATAGAATCGATGGGTAAAATCCCCTTGCTCCAAAGAGAGCCTTCAAAGGTAGAGTAAACACCACGTTCTTGTGCTAAATCACAAGACGCGGAAATGGCTGCGAAGCTTAAGTGTTCCATAGACCGATCAGCAAATTCAACGGCTTCTTCTGATTCGTAAGAAAACCCTAATTTATAAAGGGCATCTTGAAAACCCATTAATCCAAGCCCAATGGGGCGGTGACGCAAATTGGAGCGCCTTGCTTGCATGACAGAGTAATAGTTAATGTCGATAACATTGTCTAACATGCGGACTGCTGTCTTAACGGTTTGTTGCAATTTTTCGATATCTAAACCTTGTTCTGTGATGTGCTGTGCAAGATTAATACTGCCAAGGTTGCACACAGCAATTTCTTCTAATGAGGTATTTAAGGTAATCTCAGTGCAGAGGTTAGAGCTGTGAATAATGCCAACATGTGATTGTGGGGAACGAAGGTTACAGGGATCCTTAAAAGTAATCCATGGATGTCCTGTTTCGTATAACATCCCAAGCATTTTCCGCCATAAAGATAGAGCCGGGAGACGTTTGAAATTCTTTATTTCACCTCGCTCAACTTTTGATTCATATCCCATATAGGCATTTTCAAATGCATCTCCATAGAGGTCATGCAGATCGGGTACGTCATGTGGAGAGAAAAGTGTCCACTCTTTATTTTCAACCACGCGTTTCATAAAAAGATCTGGGATCCAATTTGCAGTGTTCATGTCGTGTGTACGACGTCTGTCATCTCCAGTATTTTTGCGGAGTTCTAAAAATTCTTCTATATCGAGGTGCCAAGTTTCGAGATAGGCACAAAGGGCACCTTTGCGTTTGCCGCCTTGATTAACTGCGACGGCCGTATCGTTAGCAACTTTTAAGAAAGGCACTACTCCTTGGGATTTACCATTCGTTCCTTTGATGTGGGCACCCATTGCTCTTACAGGTGTCCAGTCGTTACCAAGTCCTCCTGCAAACTTTTGCAATAGGGCATTATCCTTGATGGCGTTATAAATGCCCGACAAATCGTCAGGTACCGTGGTTAAAAAGCAGCTAGACAGCTGTGAGCGAGGAGTTCCTGCGTTAAATAACGTAGGAGTAGAACTCATAAAATCAAATGTAGATAATAAATTATAGAACTCAATAGCACGACGTTCTTTTTCTTCTTCTGCTATTGCAAGGCCCATTGCAACGCGCATAAAGAAAATTTGTGGTAATTCAAATCGAATGCCGTTGCTGTGTAAGAAATAGCGATCGTAAAGTGTTTGTAGTCCAAGATAGGTAAATTGAAAATCCCGTTCTGATATTAACGCTTCTCCAAGTCGATCCAGATCAAAAGCTTGTAGTTTAGGATCCAGAAGTTCCAATTGTATACCTTTTCGAATGGTCACGGCTAAAGTGGTAGCATACTGATGAGACATTTCTCGGTGTGTTTTAGGTGTAGGGAGTGTTAAAAAGCGCATGGCTTCTAATTGTAAATTTTTGAGCAGTAAACGAGCAGCGACGAAACTGTAATTGGGTTCTTCTTCAATTAAAGTACGGGCACTCATAATCATAGATTGCCGCACGTCCTTTAATTGCACACCATCGAATAGGTTTTTTAAAGTTTCCTTTACTAAAGGGGGAGCATAAACATCTTTTAAGTTACTGCAGGCTTCTTCTATAGTTGCTTCAAGCATTGTTAAATTTAGCGGTGCTTGTGTGCCATTATCTAATAGCACTGAAATTGTTTCCTGAGAGGAAGTTTCTAGCACTTTTATTTGCTTAGATTCTCTTAATTTGCGATGTTCTTCTCGATACAGCACGTATGAACGTGCAACTTGATGATATTCATTACGCATCAAGATTAATTCTACTTGATCTTGAATATCTTCAATATGAACTGTTCCTCCAGTTGTGGGTAGGCGGCGGGTTAAAGCTTGTACTACTTCCGAAGTTAGTTTTGTTACAATATCAGTTATACGCGAAGAACTAGAAGCGCTATTGCCTTCTACATCCCAGAAAGCTTTAGTGATTGCAAGGGCAATACGCGTGGAATCAAAAGGTGTTAATGTCCCGTTGCGCCGGATCACGTTTAAAGTACCTGGTGCAACATTTGAGGGCGTGACTAAATGGGGGGAAGCTGTGTCAACATGCATAAGAAATCTCCAGGATTTTTAAGTCATCTAACTATTGGTAGGTAACCCAATATGTTGTGGTTCTAATTTATGAGAATACACAACATATATGTATTTTGGGATAATGGATCTTAAACGTCAAGTGTACAAGCTGTGGATAAATGTAATTTTTAAAATAACAGAACGATCAGATCGTCCTGTTATTTTTTTTATAGGAAGATAAAGGGAGATTAGAACTTAAACAGTTTCTAGCCAGTTTATTAAATAACCACTTTGCTGTTCAACAACCATCGGATCTTTAAAGGTTAAGGTTAAAAGGCTTGTACCTTGTAGGCCAGATAATAAAGATAGGGCAAGTGTATGAGATTTTTCACCTTTTCCCATTTCCTTAAATTGTGCCTCACACCAGTGCAGAACGTCTTTTAATAACCCTGAAGCTGCGGTAGCAATTTCTCCGCTGTGTTTGCAGAGTTCTTGGCATAAACTACCCAACCAGTCTCCAAAGGAAACCACCTCGACACCTTGAGTTGCATTATGTTCAATAAAGGATTTTAAGCGACCCTTGTTGTTTAATGCCTCCCACGATGCAAATTGTGCTTGTATAGCTTGACGACGGCGTTCAATAACAGCAAGAACGATTGACTCCTTAGATTTGAAATAATAGTAGACATTTCCTAAGGGTACCTCGGCCAATGCAGCAATATTTGCTAGAGTGGTGATATTAACACCTTGCTCATAAAATAGTTTGTCTGCTGCTTCTACTAGACGGACCCGTTTATCAGTTCTCTTGCTCATTGGATAACCTCGCTTTTGAATATTAATAAGATAACTAAAGTAAGTCATTATACGTAGTTGCTAGTAGAGTTCAATACTGTAAAAATGTTCACAACTAACTTACTTCCTTAAAGGAGGTTGCCAAAGGATCCTTAAATGTGTTAGAAATATCCATTATTTTTAAATTTGTAAGTCCAAGTAATCGATTTGTCCTTTAACAAGGTGGTTATTGATATGCAAAAAATTCCGATGACATCCGCAGGAGCAGAAAAATTAAGGGCAGAGTTACAGCATCTAAAAACAGTGGCACGGCCTAAAGTAATTGATGCCATTGCAGAAGCGCGGGGACATGGGGATCTCAGGGAAAATGCTGAGTATCATGCGGCTAAAGAACAGCAGGGATTTATTGAAGGGCGGATCCGAGAAATAGAACATAAATTAGGAAATTCACAAGTTATTGATTTAAGTGGCCTTGTTAATAATGGCAAAGTGGTTTTTGGAGCGCGAATTGCTTTAGTTAACTTAGATACCGAACAAGAAGCGAGTTATCGAATTGTCGGAGAAGACGAGGCCGACTTAAAATTGAGTAAGATTTCTGTTACCTCGCCTATCGCTCGAGCCGCTATCGGTAAAAGTAAAGGGGAAGTCATTGAGGTACAAGCACCAAGTGGTATTGTATCGTACGAAATAACTGATGTTATTTACGATTAA
>CADEGZ010000064.1 GCA_902827015.1 uncultured Pseudomonadota bacterium | reverse complement strand
AAGCATAACGCCTACGCACTAAGTAGGTGTCTTGTTCTTTAAATTGCCAAATAGTGGACAGGACTGTTTGGTTCACTCGTTTCCGCACAACTGTTTTTTGATCAGTTTTTACAGGATTACTTCGTAAAAAATGCTAACCAATATTCAAGACAGACAGTTCATCAGGATGGTATTGAACAGAATGCGCTTTTTTATCAGTGCGTTTGCGATAAGGATCCCATTCTACATTTGCTCTCATTGTCCAAGTCTCTTGAATGGCATAACGGGCAAGCCCGACTAACGAAGAATGATGCCGTTTTTGATTGGGAAGTTGATTGGTAATACAGTTCTTATCATTAGGTGTGCAGGTATTAACTCGACGTTCTTGAAAATACCAAATTTGTCCTGCTGTTAAACTTAAGCATTCTGAACCTGTTTTTTCGTTAAAGAATCGACTGGTAAGGCCACTGGTAACTTGGTTTGCATCCCCAACGCGATCTAATCCTGTAAAGCGGTTATCCCAATAAAGTTGATTGTAATCGAAGCCACTATAAAAAGTGTCGAATGCTGGTAAAGCACTTTGATTTCGGAAGGGAACATATAGGTAGTAGAGTCGTGGCTCTAACGTTTGAATATAGCGTTCTTTTTTTACTGCAAGATTTCGTTCAAAAATTAAACCAGAATCTAAATCTAACATGGGCAATGTTTGAGCGCTGTGGGGCTTTATGGTGTTGCGATCATTAGAACCTACTCCTAAGGAATAAGCTAAAAAATTCCACTGGAGCCTGGGTTTAATGAACCATGCAAGTTGCTGAATTGGTAGTGAGATTGCTGGTCGTAAGTGAAAACGATCTCCTATTGTAAATGTGTTACCGCTGATGGGTTCTGGTTTGTGTAAGAAATGGGAGAACTCTCCAGGCATGGACCATTGTAAACCGAAGGGAAGATCAGAAACAGAATTTTGAAAAGCGATTTGTGGTAATCTTTTATAAATGTCCGCTTCTGGTGGGCCTTCAAATGGATGTAAAGTTTGATATTGTTGGAGTCGCGTTTGCATATTCCAATAATTTCCTTGGTATGAAATGTCTCCTTGTTGTAATAACTGGGTCGTGCTGGCAATACCTATGTTACTCCCGAAATCCATAAAATAATTGTCATCTCTTACACTATTGTATTGTATATTAGTAGACCAGTGTTCATTAAACGTCGTGGAATGTTTGGCTCGCAATGCCTCTCGATTATTGCCAGTATTTAATGCCGTGATCCGTGGATCTTTCGTGGGAATACCGGGATGAAAACTCAAACTATCTTGACGAAATTTGCGATAAGCACGATCATTCGGTAAAAAAGAACCTTCTAGTTCCCCTTGACTATTGGGAAGCAAATAGCGGAATTGCCCTTGTAATTCTAAACCTCGTTTGCTATATACCCTGGGTGTTAATGTTGCATCGTAGTTGGGAGCAATATTCCAATAAAAAGGTGTTCCAAGCTCTACACCAGAGCGATTTGTAACGCCAAAAGTGGGATAGAGAAACCCTGTTTGTCTTCGATTATCAATTGGAAAATCAATATAAGGTAAGTAGAAAACGGGAATGCCTTTAACGTAAAGCCGTGCGTGACGTGCTCGGCCTCGTCCCGTCTTTTTATTTAAATCCACATTTTTGGCTTTTAAAACCCAAGTATTTTGAAAGGGATTACATGTCGTATAGGTTGCACTTTTTAGGATCATTCTATTTTTGTTACGAATCGTAATATGATCTGCAATCCCTCTAGCATGTCGATCATAGAGCCTAAAATTTGCATTCTCTATTATGTCGGTATCTTGTTCAAGCAACACTTCTGCTTTTGTTCCATCAATGCGTAACCCAGGCTCTGTTATTTTGACATGTCCATCGGCTTTAATATAATCAATGGGCTTTGGTTTACTAGAGTCGCGATGAATGGTCGCAACATCTGAAAATACTTGGCGGGTACCATCAATGACATGAATATGCCCAGTTAAAGTGGAGTTTCCTTCAGAGTAAAATTGAGCTTGTTCAGATGTAATCGTAATAGGTTGATTTTGGAGGTTGGGTGTGAATGACCCTAAAGATGGGATAGGCTGCTCTAAGTAATATCCATGACATAATTTATGGCTGTTGGGTGTAGACACCCAATCATCGAAAACATAAGGTTCTTTTGTAGCGTTTGCGAAAGCAACAGCAGACAAAGAAAATAAACTTGCAATAATAAAACAGTATGAATTATATCTCACTGGCATCAGGGGTGTAATACAATTATGATGTGGTAAAAGATCGCATATTTTCCACGTTCACTGCAAATGTTTATAAGAGTAGGAAATCTAACATGTCTCGCGAACGGGCTTTAGAGCAATGGTTACAAGAGGTTTTAAAAACGCCGGATTTTAAGCGTACAGTGCTTGCAGGAGACGCCAGTTTTAGGCGCTACTATCGAATTTATTTTGAAGAACTGCAGTATGTTGTTATGGATGCTCCACCGCCAGAAGCGCCCCATCTGTTTGCAGAAATTGCATTAATGCTGGAAAAACAGGGGTTATCAGTACCCAGGATAGTGGCGATGGAAATAAATGAAGGCTTTTTATTATTATCGGATTTGGGTGATCGCCTTTATTTAAATGAACTTAACGAAAATACGGTAGATAACTTGTATCAAGATGCTTTTAAAGCGATGCTTAAGATCCAAAAATGTGAAGCAGCATTGCCTGCTTTTGATAGAGATTTTCTGCAAAGACAGTTCGGTATTTTTGAAGAATGGTATCTTGAAAAACATAAGGCTATTGAGATCTCAGAGAGTGATCAAGCAATGTTAAGGCCAATTTATGAATTACTGTTTCAAGTGATTGAAAATCAACCGCAAGTGCTTGTTCACAGAGATTATCACTCACGGAATTTAATGATCCTAGAGGAAGGAAATCCAGGCATTTTGGATTTTCAAGATGCAATGCGAGGACCCATCACCTATGATTTGGTTTCTTTACTACAGGATTGTTATATTGCTTGGCCACGTGAGAGAGTTGTGGAATGGGTGGCAGATTTTCGTTTACAGGCAAAAAAAACAGGTTTATTAACCCTCAAGGAAGATTTTTTTGAATTTTTACGTTGGTTTGATTGGACAGGATTGCAACGGCACTTAAAGAATTTAGGGATTTTTTCGCGCCTTCATCATCGTGATAATAAATCTGGATATCTTAAGGATATTCCTCAAGTGTTAAATTACATATTTGCGACCTGTAGTCATTATCCTGAATTGCATCCATTGGGTACATTTTTACAAAGTGTGCATGAAGGTATATAAGTGCGCGCGATGATTTTAGCAGCAGGATATGGGAAAAGAATGGGTCCATTAACTGCCAAAATCCCTAAGCCTTTGTTGTTGGTAAAGAATAAGCCTTTAATTAGCTATCATTTGCAAGCAATGGCTCGTGCTGGCATTACAGAGGTTGTGATTAATGTGGCTTATTTGGGGCATAAAATAGAGGCAGCATTGGGACAAGGCGAACAATTTGGTGTTCGAATAAGTTATTCCTATGAAGATCCTGTTTTAGAAACAGGGGGTGGTATTGCAAAAGCTTTGCCATTACTGGGCGAAGAGCCCTTTATCGTTGTTAGTGCTGATGTTTTTACAGATTTTCCATTTAAGCGTTTGCCAAAATTTCCTAAAGGGTTGGTACATTTAGTTATGGTTGACAACCCTTCATATCATCCCCGCGGAGATTATGCATTAGTTGATGGTGTGATAGCAGAAAATGGTAATGCATTACTCAATTTTGCAGGAATTGGTGTTTATCGTCCTGAATTATTTGTTGACTGTCCTACAGGCGCTTTCCCCATTTCTTTGTTATTCAAAAAAGCAATGCAAAAGCAAGCTATAACAGGCGAGTATTACCAGGGATTGTGGCATAATATTGGTACACCAGAGCAATTGTCGTTGTTAAATGAAAGTGTATGACTATTTGGGGCAGATTAATTGGAGCCATTTTTGGCTATAAATTATTAGGGATCCTGGGCGGTGTTCTTGGGTTTGTCGTGGGAAGTTGGTTTGATCGTGGTCTTCGCCTTCATTTATACCATTTTCCTCGCGCACGTACTCTTGCGGTCCAGCAGGCTTTTTTTAGGGCAACTTTTTCTGTAATGGGCCATCTTGCTAAAGCGGATGGTCGTGTTAGCGAAGACGAAATTCGCGCAGCCGAAAATATTATGTCTCGCTTAGAATTGAATGATGAATTAAGGCGGGAAGCAATTCGCCTCTTTAACTCCGGCAAAGAACCCGATTTTGATCTTAATCAAACTTTAATTTTTTTGTTAGATGAATGTCGGAAATATCCAGATTTATTAAGATTTTTTATCGAAATACAATTAGAAGCAGCACTTGCAGATGGAGAATTGCGGCCACAAGAGAGAGAAATATTGTTGTTGATCTGTGAGAAATTGCATTTTTCTCCACAAGAGTTTGAACAATTGTGGGCAAGGCAGTGGGCGAGCCAAGCGTTTCATCAGTGGTTTTCTTCCCAATTTGATCCAAATCGTCGTTCTTATGGGGAACATTATCACTACTACAACCATAGTGGAGGAGGTGCGAGGCGCTCTGCTTATGCAAATTCTGCCACCGATTCTTCAGAGGATGCTTATGGTGTTTTGGGTATTTCTTCTACTGCCACACCTGCCGAGATTAAGAAAGCTTATCGACGATTAATGAACCAACACCATCCCGATAAGTTGGCAGCACGGGGACTGCCAGAAGGGATGGTTAAATTGGCTAAAGAAAAAACACAACAAATAAGAGCCGCTTATGATCTTATTCGAAAGGAACGAGGCTTTCGTTAACTTAAGCAGTCTCTAACCATTGCTCTAAGTTTTTGCTTTGTTTTTGAATAAGGTTAGGATCTTTAAATGTTAAAGTTAATAACGAAACACCTTGCAAACTGGCAATAAGATATTTTGCCAAAATGCTCGCCTGTTCGCCTTTTCCGAGTATTTTAAATTGATTTTCTACCCAAGTGAGTGTTCTGTGCATGAGTTCTGCAGCGAGGTTTGCCAACTCACCTGCATATTTACCCAATTCTTGGCAAAGGCTGCCCAATTCACACCCGAATTTAGCAGTTGTATGCGAGATTTCGGTACTGTGTCCAATAAAAGCTTGTAAGCGCTCTTTTGCATTTGGAATTTGTTGTTCCCATTGGGAAAATTGTGCTTGTAGCGTAGCACTTCTTTTTTGCACCACCGCTTTCAAGATGTCGTCTTTAGTTTTAAAGTAATAATACACGTTACCAAGAGGCACGTCTGCTTTAGTTGCAATATCCGCAAGGGTGGTTGAATTAAAAGTTTGTTGATAAATTAATTCGTCCGCTGCGTCTACAAGTCGGTCTCGTTTATCATTTTTTCTGGACATATGCTGCTGTACTCCTGTATGAGTTAACTTACTAATAATTGCTCGGAGGTTGAGCCAGGAGAGATGTTAGCATAAGGTAATCCAGTTAGGAATATTTATCTTAAAATTAACTCTAGTAGCTTTTGATAAGGGTACTTTATAAAGGAATAGGAAGTGAAGCACTCCAATGTTAAAAAATTGTTTGTAAAACAATACATTATTATTTTTTTGGCTGTGATCTTTCCATTGGAGCCAAGTTCAGCACAGACAGGGATCTCGATTGCTTCGGGTTATGGGGTCGCTCGTAGCATCCCCTTGCGCATTGGTGTGCAGCAAGAGTTTTGCAAACAGTGGAGAATGGACTCAAATTGGCCCATTGGCGGTTATTGGGAAGCAAGCTTTTACGATGTAAGTGCCCACAATAAGAATGTAAAGCCAATGAGCCATCAACATTTGAATGCTGGGGCATTAGCTGCAGTAGCACGCTTAGAGCATAAGGAAGGAACGCAATTAGGTTGGCCTTATGTAGAACTGGGTATTGGGTTATCGTTGGTAAGTCATAAGGAATTTGGGGGCAGGAAATTGGGTACTCACTTCCAGTTTGAAGATAGATTTGGAATGGGTGTTCGTTTTGGAGAAAATCGTGAATATGATATAAGCTATAAAGCCATTCATTTTTCAAATGCTTATATTGGCTCTTATAATCATGGTATTAACTTGCACATTTTAGTGCTAGGCTATTGGTTTTAAAAATAGCGGCGAATGCGAAGGGTATAAATGGATCCATTTTTAATTGCACCATCTATATTATCGGCAGATCTGGCTCAGCTTGGACAAGAAGTTAAAGCTGTGCTGGCAGCTGGGGCCGACTGGGTTCATTTTGATGTAATGGATAATCATTATGTTCCTAACTTAACTTTCGGACCTCAACTGTGTCAGGCTTTGCGTGATTTTGGTATAATAGCGCCTATCGATGTACATTTAATGGTTAAGCCGGTAGACAGTTTAATCAGCTCATTTGCTAAAGCCGGTGCTACTATCATTAGCTTTCATCCTGAAGCAAGCGAGCATATTGATCGCAGTCTGCAATTGATCCGAGATTTAGGATGTCAGGCAGGATTGGTATTTAATCCTGCAACACCATTGCATATCTTGCCCTATGTGTTGGATAAAGTTGATTTGATTTTGTTGATGTCGGTAAACCCCGGCTTTTCAGGGCAAACATTTATTCCAACGGTATTAGGAAAAATTCAAGAAACACGTCAATTAATTGAAGCTAAAAACAAAAAAATTCGACTGGAAGTAGATGGGGGAATTAACCTTAATAATATCAAAGAAATTGCAAGTGCTGGTGCAGATACTTTTGTATCTGGTTCTACTATTTTTGGTGCAAATAATTACAAAGAAGTTATAGATCAATTTAGAGAAATATTGAAGACTGTATAAATAATTTTTAGATTCTTTTTATTTTTTAAAGATTCGACCAGATAGAATCAAAAGTGTTATCACTTTTATTTTGTGCAACTTGTTCTTTGGGAGGTTCAACCTCTTTTTGAACAACAGAGGGGGCTTTTGTTTCTAGTGCGTTTTTTTCAACAGATTTTTGTTTACTGTTAAATTCAAATCGTTTATAACTGCCCGTTACATCAGTGAGTTCCGCCAACTCAAGCTCGAGAGGATCGGTATTGTTACCAAGGGATACAACAACTTGGCTTCCTTTTTTAAAAGGGAGGGTTGGAACGATGATGCTTGTCCCTAGCAATAAACAGCGTAAATAATAGCCAACGGGATTTCCTTCTTTTATAAGTTGAGCAGCGCCAGCCTCTCCTTTAATACCCTTACTTAATCGCTCTACACCCAACCTAAATTCATTTTTATCTTGATGTTGTACCCATCTGATCTTGCAAATTTCCCAAATTTTTGTATCGTTCTCTTGTTTTTCTATTGCCATTACTTCTCCGGGTTGAATTGAAGGGTAATTTTCATTTGCCCAACGCAACCCATATCCTTCAGGAGTTTCGTTTACCAATGTACAGGTATAAAGTGGGTAATTACTCATCACTTCTGGAGAAGAAGAGGATGAACTTATTCCACCAGCAGCATCTGTAGCTTCTTCTTGTAAGCCAATGGTTGGTAAAGTAAACGATAAACCATCATCTGTTCCGCTGCTAGAAGCAGCAGATGAAGACGGCGATTGAAAAGGACGTTCGTTATTTAAATAATAATGTGTAGATATTAAACCTGTACAAAATTTTACCGTTTCTTGTTTAATAGTACGGTCGCGAAAACGTGCTATGGGTGTTCCCCATTCTTTAATAAGGCCTCTTAATATAGAAGTAGAAACAGCATATTCCGGATCGTTTTCGTGCGCAATTCTGGCTTGCAGCTCATTGGGTTCAATTGCTTTTAATAATTTTTTTAGGCGATCTAATATGGGGTTTACATCTAATACTTTACAAGAAGAAGAAAACTGTATTACTCCTCGACTAAGAGACATTGGAGGTTTGTCGTCCGCAAAATCAATAACCAGAAACCCTGGTTCGGATACATTGGGTAAATCATTACGTATGGTGGCTAAGGATGCCCATGATTCGCTTGCTTTATAAACAGAATCTTGTTCGGTTTGTCGCCATTGGTATGGATAGCTACCAGCCATTAGTAAAGCGCGTTTATAATCATCAGCAATACTATTTTGTTTTAAGAAATGATTTTTTTCTGCATGTTTATAAACTAAATGAAGCTCACGCCATATTTCCTTAGGGGAAATTGAATAGAGCTGGTAACATCGAATAATAATGTGTGTGAAATAATGGATAACTCTTTGTAAAGCGATGGGCAAAATTTCATTTTGTAATTCAGAATTATTTGCTAATTGTTCAATCAACAATTTATATCCATTAGCCATCTCCATTTGTATGGTTTGTGCTAAATTGGCAATGGTGAGTTGCTGAGGTGTTAAAGCACTTGATTGATTAATGTAATGTTTGCGTAAAGATTGGCAAATAAACTGCGCGGGGGTACGCAGTATTTCTAAAATTTCAAACCGGTCTTTTAATTTTAAAGTGACCCTATTGCAATCACCTATTGCATGAAACACTTTCTTAGCTGCATTACCAGTATCTGCCATGGGTAGACGATTGCGCCACGACGTGACATCGGCAGGTGTCATGACAACTTCCTGACTTGTTTGTAAATCTTGAACTGGGATTGTAAAACCCAGGGGTCCGGTGGTTGTGTTCATATGAGTTAAAGTATAGACCGAAAACTGTAGAATAGTCGGCTTGAGGGTGTTGTTTTGTTAGGTACTTTGCGTTATTATCAATGCCTCTCGCCGCCAAATTGTATATCCACTAAATTCTAGTTGTGGATTAAGGAATGGTGTTATGGCGTTTTATAGTACCAATGAATTTAAAAGTGGATTAAAGGTCATTATTGATAATGATCCGTATGTTATTTTAGAAAATGAATTTGTAAAGCCAGGCAAAGGCCAAGCATTTAATCGTGTTAAATTCCGAAATTTAAAGACGGGTCGTATTATAGAACGTACCATGAAGTCTGGAGAAAGCCTAGCAGCAGCAGATGTCGTAGAAAAAGAAATGCAATATCTTTATAACGATGGTGAACGATGGCATTTTATGGTTACCGAAACTTATGAACAGTATGAAATTAATAAAAGTGTTGTAGGGAATAGCGCTGTTTGGCTGAAAGAACAAGATATTTGTATGATTACTCTTTGGAATGATTTACCTTTAACAGTGACACCACCTAATTTTGTGGTGCTTAAGATAGTTGAAACTGATCCAGGACTTAAAGGAGATACTTCCGGGGGAGGTGGGAAGCCTGCAACTTTAGAAACCGGTGCTGTTGTTCGAGTTCCTTTATTTGTACAAATTGGGGAATTGATTAAGGTAGATACTCGAACTGGGGAGTATGTCTCTCGTGCAAAAGAATAAAGAATGGCGCCCTAATGCTAATTTAGTAAATCTTAATTTGCGAGCAAAGATGTTGGCGGAGATCCGTACTTTTTTTCAAGAAAGAAATATTTTGGAAGTTGAAACACCTTTGATGTGTACCAGTGCTGCAACAGATCCCTACTTAAAACCGATCTCAATTGTTTCTTTACAACGGGAAGCTTTAGAAGAGCAGAAATTTTATTTGCAGACTTCGCCAGAATTTGCGATGAAACGATTATTAGCAGCAGGAAGTGGTCCTATTTATCAAATTTGTAAAGCCTTTCGCGATGGAGAAGTGGGGCGTTTACATAATCCTGAATTTACCATTTTAGAGTGGTATAGGCCGGGTTTTGATCACCATGATTTAATGGATGAAGTTGAAACGTTTTTAGGTACAATATTGGGAACACCTAATGCCGAACGTTTAACTTATGAAGCAGTATTTACACGCCTTTTAGGTTTTAATCCACATCATGCTTCTTTGCAACAACTAAAAGATTGTGCTGTTTCAGAAGGGATAAGCATTGCAACTGACGTTGCCAATACTTTAACAATAGATGATTGGTTAGATCTTTTAATGACCCACTCAATAGAGCCACATTTAGGCTTTGAATGCCCTGTAATGATTTATGACTATCCTGCTTCAAAAGCGGCTTTGGCGAAAATTCGGCCAGGAAAACCGGAAGTAGCCGAGCGTTTTGAAGTTTATATACAAGGGATAGAACTGGCGAATGGTTATCATGAATTGACTGATCCAGAAATACAATTAGCTCGGTTTGAAGACGATTGTCGCATGCGAGAAACATTAGGTTATTTGCCTATTCCCATAGATTTATTTTTAGTTGAGGCCTTAAAAGCGGGATTACCAACTTCTGCGGGAGTCGCTTTGGGCGTTGATCGGCTATTAATGCTAAAACATGGAACTTACGAAATACAAGATGTAGTTGCCTTTACCATCGATCGGGTTTAAATACGCCTATTCGTTGTCCCATATGAATTGCATGAGTGGTTGTTAAATTTGGATCCCATACAGTCGTTTCTCGTTCAAATAATAGGATGACAGTGGAACCTAATTTAAAATGCCCCATTTCTTCGCCACGTTTTAAATAAATAGGGTTATCATAGTTCCAAGTATGTATGGATTGTTTACGGGGTGGTGTGATTGTGCCTGCCCAAATGGTTTCAATACTGCCTACAATCATTGCCCCAACCAGCACGATAGCAACCCGTCCGATAGAAGTATTAAAAAGCGCAATCACCCTTTCATTGCGTGCAAATAAATTGGATATACAATCGACGGTTTTGGCATTTACAGAAAACAAACGGCCTGGAATATAAATCATTTGAGATAAGTGCCCATCAAGTGGCATGTGAACACGGTGATAGTTTTCTGGAGCTAAGTAAATAGTTAAGAATGCGCCATCTTTAAAGATTTCGGCTTCTTTAGAGTTGTTACCCAATAAATTTTGTACGGTAAAATGACGTCCTTTTGCTTGAAAAATTTGTCCTTGTTGGATTTTCCCAATTTGACTGATTTGACCATCCGCTGGGCTAATAAGATCATGGATGCCAGCGGCGATGGGGCGTACTTCTGGATTTAAATGACGTGTAAATAGTTCATTGAAATTACCATATTGGTAAGGATCGGTGATTAATGCTTCTTCTAGTTTAATTGGATAACGCCAAATGAAATATTGGATTAAACGATTTTTTAGCCAAGGGATCCGACAATTTGCCAATAAACCAGCAAAAGAAGAAAGCAAATGCTGAGGTAATAAATGTTGTAATTTTGATGACAAAGTATTAAGCCCCCAGTACAGCAAGCGTGTTCCCGTGAGACCTTATATAGAAAACACGAAAACTAACTAATAAAAAGTGTTTATTCTACCAGGTTATGCCCGGTTACGACAGGGGAATTATATTGTCGTCTAATTGTTGTACTATTTCGTGCAATTCTTGCAAGGATTTGCTTGCAAATCTGTCTGCAATAAGGCGCCGGTGGGCTTGACTTAAAGTAGTGGATTCGATACGGTGTAGAACGAGTTTTTCAAAACGTTCTTTCAAGACTTCTAGAGAATGCTCTGTACGCACGGCTAAATCCTCTTTAGTGCTAAATTTACATCTATCCTATGATTCCATTGACAAAACATATCTTTTTTCCATCTCCAGTGTATTGTGTTTGTAAGTAAATTGTCAATGGGATAAATAGCGGATAAAAAACTATCCAGTCTACCAAATTACAATACAAGCTTTTTCCGTTGAAAACCTGCCCTTAATAAAGGGCAGGTTCTTTTGGGGAATGCTAAACTAAAGTATGATGTTTTATCTTTTTATGTTACCGAGTAAGTACTTATGAAACCAAACCCCAATTATTTAATTTGGATCGATTTAGAAATGACTGGCCTTGATCCTGATAACGATCGTATTATTGAAATAGCCACGATTGTTACTAATAGCCACTTAGAAATTGTCGAAGAAGGGCCTGTGATTGCTGTAAATCAACCTGATGAAGTGTTGATGCATATGGACGAATGGAATACTAAGCAGCATACCCGTTCAGGATTGGTTGAACGCGTTCGCAATAGTACCACTCAGGCATCAGAAGCAGAAGCATTAACTTTAGATTTCTTGATGAAACTCGTTCCACCGAATCATTCTCCGATGTGTGGTAATAGTATTTGTCAAGATCGTCGATTTTTATATCGTTATATGCCGAAGCTTGAGCAATATTTTCATTATCGTAATTTAGATTTAAGCACCATTAAGGAATTAGCCAAGCATTGGAAGCCAGGAATTGCAAAATTGTTTAAGAAAAAGTCCACG
>CADEGZ010000063.1 GCA_902827015.1 uncultured Pseudomonadota bacterium | reverse complement strand
GACGAGTTATACGAACTTCTCTTAATTGATCTCTAGAACGAGCACTGGGGCGTACCATAAATTAATCCTAAAAAACTCATTAAAAAGGTAACTTCCATTGTGGTTCAACTGAATGCAATAAATTGCGGAATTCCGCTTGGATCCGTAAAAGAACAGCAGAGTTATCACCTTCGAACCGTAAAATCAAGTTAGGTCCAGTGTTGGAAGGTCTCACAAGTCCAAAGCCATCCTTAAAATCCACCCTCAAGCCATCAATAGTACTAACTTTTGCATCTTCAAATTGTGCCAAACTAATCAACTTTTCCACACTCTCAAATTTACCTTGCTCAGTAACATTAATATGAAGCTCGGGAGTGCTCACACTATCTGGCAAAGTTGCAAACACTTCTGCAGCAGTTTTATTAAAACTTTCCTTAGAAATAATTTCTAACAATCTTGCACCAGCATATAATCCATCATCAAAACCAAACCATCTATCTTTAAAAAATAAATGCCCACTCATTTCTCCTGCCAATAAAGCGCCTGTTTCTTGCATTTTTGCCTTAATTAATGAGTGCCCTGTTTTCCACATTAAAGGTTGTCCACCGAACTCAGTAACCATATTTGCAACATGCCGTGTACATTTTACATCAAAAATAATAGTTGCGCTGGAATGGAATGATAACACTTCTTTAGCAAATAATATTAATTGCCGATCTGGCCAAATAATTTTTCCTTCATTATCTACAACCCCAAGACGATCACCGTCTCCATCAAATGCCAGGCCAATGTCAGCCCGATAACGACAAACAATTTGGATCAAGTCATTCAGATTTTTAGGTTGTCCTGGATCAGGGTGATGGTTTGGGAAGCGCCCATCTACCTCACAAAATAAAGGAATAACCTCACAACCCAACGATTCATACAAAAGAGGTGCTATCCTGCCAGTTACACCATTGCCACAATCAACGACAATTTTAAGAGAGCGTGGCAATTGAACGTCTTTTCTTATGGTATCAACATAAGGCTCAATAACTTCTTTAACAACATTTTGACCTTTGCCACACCTAAAAACACCCGTTTTAACAAGTGAATATAACGCCAGGATCCCATCCCCATAAAGAGCCTTACCACCTATTATAATTTTAAGTCCATTATAATCTGGTGGATTATGGCTACCTGTTATCATCACACCAGAGGGAATTTTTAAAAAATATGTCGCAAAATACAAAACGGGTGTTGGAACCATCCCAATGTCTATTACATGGCAACCTGTTGATAAAATTCCAGAACAAAGAGCATTCTGTAGACCTAAACTCGATAAACGCCCATCGCGTGCAACAACAATGGAATCTTCTCCTGTGTTTAATACCATTGTACCCAACGCACGCCCAATCTCTTGTACAACGTGCGGCGTTAAAGTTTGATCAACAATGCCACGTATATCATACGCACGAAAAATTTCTTTTGGAATTGTATTAACGCCCTGTTGAACCAAAACCACCTTTTCCCCGAACAGATGCCTGAAAAGCATTAACAATTTCAAATTGCGCTTGTACCACAGGAACAATTACCAATTGAGCAATACGTTCACCAACTTCCACCGTAAAATCATTTTTTCCTCTATTCCAACAAGAAACCATTAATTCTCCTTGGTAATCTGAATCAATTAACCCCACGAGGTTCCCAAGAACAATTCCATGCTTATGCCCCAAACCTGAACGAGGTAAAATAATTCCAGCCAAATTAGGATCTTCAATATAAATAGCAATACCTGTTGGAATTAAGTGTGTGGAACCCGGGGTAATTTTTAACGATTGTAAAAGACATGCTCTTAGATCTAACCCCGCCGAACCTTCTGTTGCGTATTGCGGAAGAGGAATTTCTTTGCCAATTTTTTGATCTAAAATTTTTAACTGAACACTATGCATATTTTAAAAGATCCCTGTTACTGAACGCGTTAACCCCTTAATTAATTCAGGAGCAGCTTGTTTAAATTTTAAATTAACCTTATTGGCAGTACTTACAATTCGAGTTTGATACCGCTTCCATTCAACTTTTTCAGTTGAAGTAATTTCTCTAATACCTCGCTCCCCTTGTTTTAATTTTGATCGTGTTTTCTCTTTTACAACGGTCGAATTGGCTATCCGTTCAGAAATCTGTACATCCGTAATGACACTATATACAACATCGTGAACCATTGCATCTGTTACCGTAGCAACCGTAGAGCCAACAAGACCTCCGGCAATCGCCCCTCTACCATTATCTTGTCGAGTTGCAATACTCCCAACAGCTGCTCCAGCAATTGCACCACTTAAAGCCGCCCCAAACCCCTGGTTTATAGCATGGTCTGCAGCACGCAGATCAGAACGCCCTACTTGCAGGATATTGGCTTGCAACAAGTAATGTGCTTGCTCAGGTGCTTCAACGACTTTGTACCCCTTTTCTTGCATGGCAAAAGCTATATTAGGCTCAATATCAAACTCTGGTTTATCAGAAGTATTGCGGATCTGTAAAAATACAATTTTCTTATCCGAAACAACGGGATCTAAAAAAATAGTAGAACTCATTTTAGTTTGAACATCTAGCGTTCTCTTATTAATAGCATTATGTGTTGCACCACAACCCACTAATAGTGTAATCACACCTACTATTACCACTAACTTAATCCAACCCAAAGACATCTACCTGCCCCCACAATTTAATTGTTAAAATTTAAGATCCGTCTCCTACCCTCTGGCGCATTATACCTTGGGGTATCTTACGGTGAAAAGGGACTTGCAATCATAGATTTATAAGAAAATCGACTAAAAAATTTCTTTACTTTCAAGCCTATTTTTTGATATAACGACGCATACACTGTAATATTGCGATAAAAATACACGAGAGGCTGTGTTATGTCTAGAGTATGTCAAGTAACTGGTAAAAGGGTCATGGTGGGTAATAATGTTTCCCACTCCAACCGAAAGACTCGCCGACGGTTTTTGCCTAATTTACAAGCTCACCGTTTTTGGGTTGCCAGTGAAAATAGATTTATTAAATTACTTGTATGCCATAAGGGTATGCGTACTATTGACAAGCGTGGGATCGAAGCAGTCTTAGCAGAGCTCCGTCAACGCGGCGAAGTTATCTAAGGAGTCTTCATGGCAAAAGGTAAGAGCATAAAAGTTAGATTAGTTTCAGAATCTGGGGATTTTTATACGACCACTAAAAATCCAAAGATGGCTCATAAGCTTAAATTACGTAAGTTTGATAAAAAAACTCGTAAGCACGAATGGTTTGAAGAAAAGAAAATCAAGTAATCCTCGTTGACAGAAACATTAAAAAAACTTCTTATACTGCTTTCTGATGGGCATTTCCACTCAGGGGAGCAGCTTGGTAAAACTCTGGGGTTAACACGCAGCGCTGTATGGAAGTTAACTAATCAATTATTGGTATGGGATCTAGAAATAGAGTCCACTACAAATAAAGGATACCGCATACCGGGCGGGGTATCGCTACTCGATAAAGAAAAGATCCTTTGCTACGTTGCAAAAGAACAACAAAATGAGCTGGAACAATTGGACATACTGGAAAGTGTTGCTTCTACCAATGATTATTTATTAAATAGAGGTAGCACAGGTTACCAAAAGCCTAAAAAAGCCCTTGTTTGTCTTGCAGAAAAACAAACCCAAGGAAAAGGAAGACGAGGGCGCACTTGGATCTCTCCTTTTGCAAAAAATATTTATTTATCGTTGCTCTGGCATTTTCCACAAGATCCTGGTGAACTAACAGGTTTAAGTTTAGCGATTGCTATTGCAGTGATAGAAACACTAAAAATTTACGGAATTACTCGAAATCTCGGCATAAAATGGCCAAACGATATATTATGTGAAAATCAAAAACTTGCGGGTATTCTTATCGAACTCAGTGGAGAAGCAAACGACTCTTGCAACGCAGTTATTGGTATTGGGCTTAATGTGCAAATGCCTTATACTAAAACCCAAGACATTACTCAACCTTGGACAGATGTACAAACATTGATGAACAAAACAATTAATCGAAACGAATTAGCTGGATTATTACTTAACGAAGCAATTAAGTCACTTCGTTCATTCAAAAACCACGGATTAAAGGCATTTGTAAACCAATGGCAAACTTTTGACTTAACTTTTGGGAAGTCTATCTCCATTACCAGTTCAACCGCTTCCTATCAAGGTATAGGCCAGGGGATTAACCCACAAGGCCACTTCTTGCTAGAAATAAAACCCGGTTTAGTTAAAAGCTTTGCAAGCGGGGAAGTTTCCTTACGCTTTACTTAAGGCTCTAATGATCCTTGACAATATTTTTGTATAATTTCTTCTAATTGTTCTAAAAACACTGGTTTTACCATCACTTCATTAACACCAGCATTGATAAATTCTCGCTCGTTAGATTCACTACCATAACCTGTTAGAGAAACAATTGGAATATGGGCATTTTCCAATCCTCCTTCCCTAAATCTTTTTACCACTTCCTTTCCACTAATATCGGGTAACCCCATATCCATAAATACCAAATCGTAATCATGATCGTTTAATTTCTCTAAAGCCTCTTTTCCATTTCTAGCGACATGGACTATTCCAGCTAACTGCTCCAAATAATTTCTATGAATAATTTCTACTATTTCATCATCCTCTACTAACAAAATTCTTAAAGCGTTTGTATTTTTTGAATGGTTATCAGGTATAACTTCAATTGTTTTCAGTGGAATAAACAAAGATTTTGATCTAATTTTAACTTGTTCAAGCCACCTTTCCCAAGCTGCAGTTAGGGCGATTTGTAACGCAAGTGGTTGAACAGGCTTTACCACATATTCAAAGAAGCCAGCTAATTTTGCAGAATTTTGAGTGCTTACCGAACCATCATCTGCTAACAATATTAACATTGAATTATTCGACTCGCTATTCTCATTTATTAAACGTGCCAATTGAAAGGGATCAAAATTAGTAAGTCGTTGATCAATGATTACAATTTTATAAGGATCGCCCAATTGATAGGATGCCAATAAAGCATTAAACGCTTCACTAGCACAAATCACCTCACTATTAGAAAAACCTATATGTTTTCTTATCACTTCTCCACGAGGGGTATCGTTTACAATTAAGATCCGCACTGCAGATTGATAAGCCATCCAAGGAGAGAAATTAATAGATTCATCAATTTCCTGTAAAAGGAAATCGATAACACATCTAAAAGTTGTTCCTTTGCCCTCTTGGCTACTTACACTAATAGTGCCATTCATTAAATCAATTAACTGTTTTGTGATTGTCAAGCCTAAACCTGTTCCGCTATAGCGCCTCGAATGTGAGGCATCGACTTGAGAAAAATGATTAAAAATTATTCCTTGTTTATCTTCAGGAATCCCAATTCCCGTATCACTTATCGAAAGAGCTACTTTAACCATAGTAGGAGATTTTTCGAGGCATTCAAGCTGAATGGTAATGTAGCCTTCCTCGGTAAATTTAATGGCATTGCCAACCAAATTGATTACAATTTGACGCAAGATGCGTTTATCAGCCAGGATTTGATAAGGTGTATCTTCATCAAGTTGAATAAGTGTTTCTAGGCTCTTTGCTTTTAATAATGGCGTAAGCATAGTACAGGTTTCTTCAATAAGAACTCTGAGATCCATAGGGGCAAGTGCTAATTCAAATTTGCCAGCTTCTAACTTGGCAAAATCTAAAGTATCGTTAACTAAATTTAACAAATACACGCCAGCAGAAGTAATGTTTTGAATGTATTCTTGTTGTTTTTCAGAAGATAATTGCTGCATGCTAATCAGCTTTGTCATTCCTAAAATACTTGTTAATGGGATCCGAAATTCATGACTTATCACCGCGACAAACTCCGATTTTGCAAGGTTAGCCGCTTCGGCACGTTCTTTTGCTTCTTGAAGGGTTTGTTCATTTTGTTTTTGTTCAGTTATATCAACAGAATTCCCAAGCATTCCAATAATATTTCCTGCCTTATCCCGTAGCGCAGTTTTACTTGATAAATAAACGCGTGTTGTCCCATCTGGCAAATAAAGCGTTTCTGCCACTGTAAGGGGTTTACCTGTTGTCATTACTTGTACATCAGCTTCTCGATAACCATCTCCCGTTTTTTTGTTATAAAGATCTTCATAAGTTTTACCAATAATGTCTTTTCGCGAACTTAAATTATAGAGTTTTGCCATATTATCATTACAGCCTAAATAAACCCCTTCTTTATTCATCCAATAAACATAACCTGGAACAGCTGCAATAACCCCTTCCAAATAACTATAAATATTTTTAGCATACTCAATCAAAGGCTTTTCATGCAGCTCTTGTCCTGTCACTAATTCGGTAAATCTGATTAGCTCCTGATTCGTACCATAAGCAGATTCTTCAGACTTTCGTAAAGTTACTTCGAGTTCTTGCAGGCGAGTCATATCCTGACCAATTAAAAGTATTCCCTCGGAGCCAGTCTCAACGTTTGTTATTAAACTAACAATCAATGATATAGTATTCTTTTGAATATGTAATGTCTTTTCATTTTGGCCGTTTTTTTTGGTTGAAACACCAATCAGATCCCCTGAAAGGGGCGTTTCGAACCCATATTCTTTGCTAAGACTTAAAAAATTTTTTCCTATGACTGTCTCCCTATTCCACCCGTAAATTTTTTCAGCCATAGGGTTAAATTCAAGAATTTTACATTCGAGTGATAAAAAGATAATTAACTCCCGTGAATGCTGAATCCAAGTAGAAAAATTTTTATCCCTCGGTTGCATACTAAACAAGGCCTTCTTTTGTATTTCCATCTGAGTTTCTTAAATAATCAATGAGGAACGCGATCAATATTTCATCCAAGTATCAAAAATACTAGCAAATTTTAATTGTAAAAGCGAGCCAAGAATCTTGGGGTTTTCAACAGTTCATTGGTCTTTTAAATAAGATTTAATTATTACCCGAGAATAATTTATAGGTAATCATACTACTATCTTTTATCTATTATGTAAACAAGAATTTTAAAAATAAACCAACAATTTTTACGCTCATCCGCATAAATGCGGACCTTCTCATATTTTCAGAATATTAGAGCTTCTTAGGCTTCCATATTCAACCCGATTTCTGGTATATTCGTATCAAGCATATAGGGGCCTACTTTTTCAAAAAGTGGCTTTTGTTTATGGTCCAAAAGAGATGGAAGCATCATGGAAGAAATAGTCAAGATAGTTTTATTTTCTTTGTCTTTAACATCTGAAGATGATCTCGCCATCCGTTGTGCTGAAATTACGAAAAATAGCGGATGTGAGTTAATTATTATCGCAAAAAGTCCACGCGTAAAATCTTGGGCACAAGAACATAACATCACTTTCTTTGAACCCGCTTTACTCATAAACAATCTTTTGACGGATCCTGTTGATTATTTATTTAATATTGCCTCCTCACAAGATTTCTTACAATATTGCTCTTCAATACCTACAAAATCCATCATTCATTACGGTAATTCACTTTCCTCAGATTACTCAAAATACGCCTACACAAAAGCCATTTTAGAAAACAAAGAAACACATGGGATTTTTTGGGGAATGAGAGACCATGCAGATACCACAGAATTATACTCTGTTATTCAACAGGTCTCTTTTCCTATCGGAACAAATGAAACTGCCTTTTCTCTTAGGCAAAAAACTCAAAAACATGCTGCTTTTGAGTTTTCAAACATCATAGAACGAATAAAGCATAAAAACCTTCATTTTTCAAAACAACCTTTGACCATACTTAATCAACCTATTCGTAATACTTTAGAAACAATTTTTAAGCGCACTTTTATTCACTGGAATATCCCAGCTGAGGAAATTGAAAAATCATACCGTGCTTTAAATTTTGAAAGTCAAGAAAACCCTATCGGCCTATTAAAATTATCGTTGGGTGAAAAAGTATTATCGCTAAAAGGTTTTAAAATTCTTGAGTCCAGTTCAAAAGCATCTCCTGGTACAATACTATCGATTTCTAAAGATGAATTGCACATTGCAACCACAACACAAGATATTGCTATCAAAGATTTTTATTCATCGAATGGCTTTCCCTTTCCAGTAAAAAGAATAGTAAATCATTACAAACTTGCAGAAGGCTGTCGGTTGATAAATCCAGACCACCTATTTGTGAAAGAATTTGCACACATAGCATCAGAATGTACTTCACATGAGGCATTTTGGGTAAAAGCACTGACAAACATTATTCCTGGTATACCGCCCCTTTCAACAAATGCAAAACGAGCTGAAAAAACAAAATCAAAAATGGTTGGTTTTTTTAAGATGGAAACCTCTGTTTTTACTCAATTGTTGGGTGTTTGTAAAAAGAAAGAAAATGAAGGCTTAGCCGATATTAACGTATCAAAGAAACATAATCCAATGTTACTTACTCTTATATTGATGTATTTATATCGTCTTAACAATTATCAGGAATATACTATAAGATTTTCAGATCAAGACACGCAAAATCAAGCCTCTTTTAGAAATTTCTTCGCATCATATTTGCCTGTAACAATTAATTTTGATTCAAACATGTCTTTTATTAACAGCCTAGAAAAAATTTCTCTTGCTTTACACCAATTAAAAGAAAATAAAACTTATGCGCGTGATATAAGCTTGCGGTATGCAGCATTTACAATGGAATCTACAACCAGCTTAATTTCCATTTTAGTATCTGATAGTATCAAAACTCCTAAGCTATTAAAAACCAGTGCTCTAACAATCGTTATCAATCAAAAAGGAACAGAGTTTGGTCTTTATGCAAAAAAAGATGTTCTCCCTAATTTAGATGTTCTTGCTTCTAGTCTTCCTACACACATAATGACAATGATAACCAACATCATCAAGCAACCATCTACTCCCATTCATAAGCTTGCTATACTAACAACCCCTGAGACTCAAAAAATATTACTAGACTGGAATAATACGAAAGTAAACTTTAAAAATAGCCATAAGCCAATTCATTGCCTCTTTGAAGAGCAAACTTTAAAAACACCACATCGCATTGCTGTTACTTTTGAAAATAAAAGCTTAACTTATCTTGAATTAAACCAAAAATCTGATCAAATAGCCCAATATTTAACTAATTTAGGTGTTGCCCCCGACACAATCGTTGCAATTTGTGCAAAACGCAGCTTAGAAATGGTGATGGGAATTTTAGGTATTCTAAAATCAGGGTGTGCCTATCTTCCTTTAGATCCTAATTATCCTGCTGATCGTCTTGGCTTTATGCTATCCGACAGTAAAGCCTTAACATTACTTACGGATACATTTTACCCTAGTATTAGATCAAATAAAAATATAAACACTATTAAAATCCAACAAATTTTTTCACAAATCAATATTGAAGAAGATATTAAAGCTAAAAACGTAATTTCTTCTAAAAATCTTGCTTATGTTATCTATACTTCAGGAACAACGGATATACCCAAAGGAGTTGCAGTTACCCACGCCTCTCTTGTTAATCATATGCTTTGGATGCTCCCAAAGTTTAATTTTACTGAAAATGATGTTTTTTTACAAAAAACACCATTTTCTTTTGATGCCTCTATATGGGAACTCTTCGCACCCTTATTGTGCGGTGGGAAACTCGTAATGGCCCCCGAAGAACTTACGGACTTCAGTGCTTTGATTAAAAAACATAACATAACCATTTTACAGTTAGTACCCTCCATGTTGCGAGAACTCCTACAAGAACAAGAATTCCAGTACTGCGATTCTTTACAACAAGTATTTTCAGGAGGTGAAGCTTTATTACCCGATACAATCAGCTTATTTTTTAAAAAGATGCAAGCAAAACTGCGCAATCTATATGGCCCAACAGAAACAACTATTCAAGTAACAACTTGTAATTACGATGATCCTTGCGAAAAATCTACTAACAGCATCTTAATTGGCAAACCGATTGATAATGTTCAGGTTTACGTTCTAGATAAATACCTTAACCCAATGCCTGTAGGTGCTATAGGTGAACTATACATAGGAGGTCTCTGTTTAGCGCAGGGATATTTAAATCGAGAAGACTTAACCAAAGAAAGGTTTGTCCAAAATCCGTTTGAGGCACACAGTCGACTATATAAGACGGGCGACACGGTACGTTGGTTGATAGATGGTAACTTAGAATACATTGGTAGAGCAGACGATCAACTTAAATTTAATGGGTTTCGGATCGAAATAGGTGAAATTGAAGCAAACCTTTTAAAGCATGAAAGTATTCGAGAGTGTGCCGTCGTTATTCAAGAAAACGTGGACCATAAAGATAATTTGAGTGGAAGTAAATATTTAGCTGCTTACTATGTAAAAAATTTAGACCTTACCCATTCCAACACAGAAAATTTTATCAGAACGTGGGAAACAGCCTATCAATCCGAATATTCATCATTAGATATTGATAATTTCAAGCAGAATACAAAGGGTTGGACCAGTTCATACACAAACGAGGCAATCGAACAAGAAGGTATACTTGAATGGATAAATGCCACAACCGATCGCATTAAGCAACTTAAGCCAAAAATAGTATTAGAGATTGGAAGTGGGAGTGGGCTCATTTTATTCAACATATTAGACAGCTGCGATTATTACTATGCGACCGATCTATCTAAAAACGTAATCGACTATACAAATAATGTTGTTCATAAGTTCGGGTTTAGTGATAAAGTTTCAACACTTGCCTGTGCTGCAGGCGAAGTGCCTTACGAACAACTAGAAAAAAATTATGATACTGTAATCATTAATTCAGTTATTCAATATTTCCCAAGTCTTGAGTATTTAGAGGCCATTATTACGAATGCAATTCTCAATATGCAAGACTCTGGGCAAATATTTATCGGAGACATTCGAGATTTTAGATTATTAAAATGCTTTCATTACTCTGTACAAACATTCAAACGTGGAAAAACAACTAAGGCAGAAATAGATTATTTTTCATTAAGAGATAAAGAACTATTAGTCGCTCCGGAATATTTCGTACATTTAAAGACGACTAACGAAGACATTTCTTATGTGGAGATATTGCCAAAATCTGGAAAAGCCAATCATGAAATGAACAACTATAGGTACGATGTAATACTGCACATTAGAAAAAATAAAGAAAATAATAAAGTTGAGGACCATAAAATTTGGGTGAATGAATCAGATTTTGTAAAAATATCAGATGCTGAAAATTATATCACAGCTCATCTAGATAAAGATTTCATTTGCATAAAATATCTTAATAAAAGGATAGCAAGGGATTACATTGAATACAGTAAATTTTATAACAATGACTATAGAATAGATATTTCAGAATATCACGAAAATCTCTTAAGCATTTATGAGATGGCTGAATTATCTAATACCAAAAACAGGAATATTAAATGTTTTATTGATATATGTGACCCTCTTTATTTATATATCGTTGTTTTTAAAAATTATACTAATGTATCAAAAAGCTTTTTTGTAGATTATATTTTTAGAAAATCAACATCAAAGTCCGACTTGGCCAATAAGCCATTAGTTACTTTAAAACTTTTAGAAAATCAATTTTCAAATGATCTAAAAGAATACTTAAGCAATATGCTTCCTAGCTACATGATCCCTCAACGATTTATACCATTAGAAAAACTGCCATTAAACGCTAATGGTAAATTGGACAAAAAGGCCTTAATTGAAATTGAACCAGAATTTACTCATTATAGAAACTATGTAGCTCCAAGAAACGACGTAGAAAAGAAAATTTGTAGGATATGGGCAGAAGTTTTAGGTTTATCAGAAGAAAAAATCGGCATACAAGATGATTTCTTTAATTTAGGGGGCCATTCTCTATCTGCCTTAAGAACACTTTCTTTAACAAGAAGTAACTTTCTAATTAAATTGCCGACACGTGCATTGTTTGATTATCCAACCGTAGAAAAATTTGCTGAGCTTATTCAAAAAATCCAACAAGATTTATCATTTGATACGCGCAAAAAATTTATGGTCTCTCCTGTAATTACTTTTCAGAAAAACGGATTTAAAGCTCCTATATTTTTAATCCATCCAATAGGTGGAACAACATTTTGGTATAAAGTACTTTCAAGATATTTAGGAAACAATCGTCCCGTACACGCCATCCAAGGCCCAGGAATTGATGCACATGATTTTCTTTTTGAAGATATTAAAGAAATGGCTAATTTTTATATGAAAGCTATTCAAAAAAT
>CADEGZ010000062.1 GCA_902827015.1 uncultured Pseudomonadota bacterium | reverse complement strand
AAATAATTCTGCGAAATTCTCGCTCATATATATTTTTCCATTCTCTACGAGATCTTAAGATCTCATTGTAGGCCTAAAATTAAATATTAATAAAGACAGTGTTCAACCTCTTGCATAACGCGTTCGAACACAGCCTCTATCCCCAACCCTGTTGTATCAACAACAACAGCGTCCTCTGCAGGCTTTAACGGTGCGATTACACGCCCCCTATCTCGGACATCTCTCGCTCTTATTTCCTCCAAAAGACCCTGTAGGGTAACATTCTGGTTGGCATCCTTCAACTGGCGATAGCGGCGTTTAGCGCGTTCTTCAACACTCGCCTCTAGAAAAATCTTTAAAATAGCGTGGGGAAAGACAACTGTTCCCATGTCTCGACCATCAGCAACTAACCCAGGTGGCCTACAAAGTGCTCTTTGTCTTTCTAATAACATGGCTCGAACCCGAGGGAAAATCGCAATTTTAGAAGCAGCATTGCCACAGGCTTCACTCCGAATATTATCTGTAATTCTTTGATCTAACAATAAAATATCCATATTAACCGTGCCTGCCAAACGCTCTAATGCCCCTTCGTCTGTTAGGGGGATACCTTGTGTGAGCGCCTCTAACGCCAAAATTCTATACAAAGCACCACTATCCAAAAAATGCCACCCTAGCTTCTTGGCTAATAATAATCCTACTGTTCCCTTACCCGAACCGCCTGGCCCATCAATGGTAATAACGGGTATTGATTGAATATTAAGCATTAACAAAATCCGCCTTGTAAGGTAAACCAAAATGTTGGTACGCACGCTCTGTCACAATTCTCCCACGTGGCGTACGCATTAAAAAACCTTGCTGAATCAAGAATGGCTCCAACACATCTTCAATGGTGCCTCTTTCTTCTCCAATGGCTGCTGCCAAATTGTCTAACCCCACTGGACCTCCACTAAACCTTTCAATTACTGCAAATAAAAGCTTTCTATCCATCATATCAAAACCTTCACCATCAATGTTCAACAGATTTAAAGCCTTATCTGCAATTATCACATCGATAACTCCTTTGCCTTTTACTTCAGCAAAATCTCGTACTCGGCGTAATAAGCGATTGGCAATCCTCGGTGTTCCTCGAGATCGACGTGCAATTTCTCGCGCACCGGCTTCATCAATATCTAACTTCAAAATTGTTGCTGAACGCTCTATGATTTTTAATAAATCAATAACAGTATAAAATTCTAATCGCTGCACAATACCAAAACGATCACGAAGCGGGGAAGTTAATAACCCTGCTCGAGTTGTTGCCCCCACTAAAGTAAACGGCGGAAGCTCTAACTTAATCGAACGCGCTGCTGGTCCTTCCCCAATTACAATATCTAATTGTCCATCTTCCATAGCAGGATATAATATTTCTTCTACAACAGGGCTTAACCGATGAATTTCATCAATAAACAACACATCTCTGGCTTCTAGATTGGTTAACAAAGCAGCCAAGTCTCCCGGACGTTCCAAAACCGGGCCAGAGGTTTGCCTTAAACTAACGCCCATCTCTGACGCAACAATATGGGCCAAGGTGGTCTTACCAAGACCAGGAGGACCAAAAATTAAAACATGATCTAATGCTTCTTTACGATTGCGAGCTGCTTCAATAAATAAGGCCATTTGCTCACAAACTTCCCGCTGCCCAATGTAATCTTTAAGACATTTCGGACGAATCGCTCTATCAACGCGTTCTTCGTCTGGTTGTAAAGAAGCTGTGGTTAAACGATCATTCTCAATCACTATGATTTACCCCCTAATACCCTTTGCATTCGCTGTGGGCATTATACGGTTGCATTTAAACGTAATGCCCGACGAATCAATTCTTGGCTGGTTGCTCCTTCATAAACCACTTTACCCACTGCTCGAGTAGCCTCTTGTGGTTTATAACCTAAGGCGATTAAAGCACTAATGGCTTCTTCTTCTACTGCTTTAGGTGAAACACTATCAAGGGCCTCTGTAAACAATTTTCGAGTGATGTGATCATCAAAAGACATATCCAATTTACCAGCCATTTCAATAATTAATCGTTCTGCGGTTTTTTTCCCAACCCCTGGCAATCGAATTAAAGGCGCGATTTCACGTTGATCCACACATTTAATAAAATCTAAAACATCTATACCAGATAAAATTGCTAAGCCCATTTTAGGCCCAACACCTGATACTTTAATTAAAGCTCTGAATAACGCACGTTCTCTTTCTTCTCCAAAACCATATAAAATTTGCGCATCTTCTCTAACATGAAAATGAATAAAAAGTGTGATATTTTGTCCAACATCCGGTAAATGATAAATAGTAGACATGGGCGCTTGTACTTCATACCCAATACCATTAACCTCCACCAACAAATAAGGCGGCTTTTTAGCTTCTAATATTCCCCGTAAACGACCAATCATAACATTCCTCGACTCATCTGACCATGACACAAAGCAATTGCTAAAGCATCTGCGGCATCTCGTTGAGGCAAACCACTTAATTTCAGCAACACCTGCATCATATGTTGAATTTGCGCTTTGTCTGCCGCACCGTATCCCACCACTGTTTTTTTAACTTGACGGGGCGTATATTCAGCAATAGATAATTGGTTTAAGGCAGCAACCACAAGCGCCACACCCCGCACCTGACCCAATTTCAAAGCAGAAGCAACATTTTTATGTACAAAAATCTTTTCAATTGCAACTGCTGTAGGAGAATATTCTACGATAACTTTGGAGAGACTCTCAAAAATTTGTTGCAAACGTTGTTGCCATGGCTGCTTAGCAATCCGAATACAGCCACTCGCAATATAGTGTTGCCGCCCTCGAATTTGTTCAATAACACCAAATCCGGTAATCTGTGAACCTGGATCAATACCTAAAATACGTATAACAGTACCCACCTCTTCTAAACGCTTAAAACTCACTTTCCTTCTAATATATCATTTGCAATATCTGCATTGGAATAAACTGCTTGTACATCATCCAACTCTTCTAATAGATCTACAAATTTCAGAAATTTTTCTGCGACTTCTTTATCATTCAATGCAACCAAGCTCATTGGAAGCATCAATATTTCTGCACTTTCTGGCTTGTCTTGCAATACTTCCAATGCTTCCTTGATTCTGGAAAAATCCTCAAATGCAGTAATTACTTCTACAGTTCCATCGGTGTCGGTCTTAACATCTTCGGCACCTGCTTCTAACGCTATTGTCAGAATCTCTTCCTCGTTAGCCCCTGGTGCAAAAACAATTTGTCCTTTTTGGTGAAACAAATAAGCAACGGAACCATCCGTTCCTAAATTACCCCCATATTTTGTAAACAGATGCCGCACATCCGAGACAGTTCGCTTGCGATTATTGGTCATACAATCCACCATCACTGCGATGCCAGCAGGTCCATATCCTTCATAGCGTATTTCTTCTAAATCTTGCCCTTCTTGACCACCCACACCACGCTTAATGGCCCTATCGATCGTGTCGCGAGTCATATTAGCTGATAAAGCTTTATCAATTACCGCGCGTAAACGGGGGTTTGTGTGTGGATCACCACCTCCCTGACAAGCTGAAACGCTAATTTCTCTTATGTATTTGGTAAATAACTTGCCTCGTTTGGCATCTTGGCCCATTTTTCGAAATTTAATGTTTGCCCACTTACTATGTCCGGCCATACCCGACTACCCCATTTACCGCCCTTAAATTAAAACTTCACCTATTATGTACATTAAGACATTTTTAATCTAATAATTGATTTTTTAATTCCTAGCTAAACATTATCGTGAGAAATTATGCTTAAATCTAATCTCTTCAAGTTTTTACACATACTGAATGAAAGACCTCATTTAAAGCGTTTATATATTAGTTTAATAACTTTTATTTTGCTCTACACTCTTTATACCGTTTGGCAATATTACCAAGTCCATATTACCACTGAAAATGCTTATGTAAACGGCAATGTCGTGCAAATGGCAACCCAAGTCTCTGGGCCTGTCCTTAATCTATATATTGAAAATAATCAAAAAGTTAAAAAAGGAACACTTTTATTTGAAATCGATCCTAAATTATTCGATACAGCACTTGAAGAAGCGGCTGCTCAAGTTTTACAAAATCAGGCACAATTTAGAAATGCAAAAATCAACCATGAACGTATTCTTGATCTGGTTGCCCAAAAGTTCTTGCCTCCCGAAGAAAAAGATAACGCTATTACCGCATTGGATGTTGCTTCTGCCAACTTAAAACTTGCAGAAGCAAAGCTTGAAAAAGCAAAATTAGACTTGGAATATACCAAAATTATGGCACCTACTGACGGACTAATTAATAATCTCACTTTGCGCCCCGGTACAATAGTGCAAGCACAAATGCCATTGTTTGTATTAATCGATAGTTCACAATATTGGGTGGATGCAAACTTTAAAGAAACTGAATTAGAAGACATCCGATCTCAACAACCTGCCACCATTGTATTAGACATGTACCCCAACCACACTTTCACAGGTGTTGTTGAAAGTATTAGTGGCAGTAGTGGAACCGCTTTTTCATTACTGCCTCCTCAAAATGCTACAGGAAATTGGGTAAAAGTTACCCAACGCATTCCTGTTAAAGTATTGGTTCAAGATGTTTCACCAGACTATCCTCTTAAGATCGGTGCGACTGCAACGGTAACCATTAATACAACAAAGCAATCTAACGATAAAATATGAGTGTCATTGCCGATAAAAGAACTCGATTTTTAGTTACACTCTCCGTAATGTCTGCAACTGTAATGCAAGTTCTAGACACTACCATTGTGAATGTCGCTCTACCCGACATGCAAGGAACTTTTTCAGCAGCACCCGATCAAATTAGCTGGGTATTAACCTCTTATCTGGTTTCTTCTGCCATTTTCATGCCCTTAACCGGCTATTTTACTGATCGCTTCGGTCGAAAGTGGTATCTTTTGGTAAGTGTTTTAGGATTCACGATAACCTCCGCTCTATGTGGTTTATCTTTAAGCTTAAACCAAATGGTGATTTACCGTTTACTTCAAGGGGTTTTTGGTGCTGCTTTGGTACCACTATCACAAGCCATCATGATGGATACCTATCCCCTAGAAGAACGCGGTAAAGCCATGGCTATCTGGGGAATAGGCGTTATGGTTGGCCCTATTTTAGGTCCAACACTGGGAGGTTATCTAACAGACACCTTAAATTGGCGATGGACATTTTATGTGAACGTGCCTGTGGGGTTATTATCACTATTCCTAGCATGGAAGGTAGTTCCCGACAGCGAAAAAAAATCCCGTTCCCTCGATTGGCTAAGCTTATCTTGCATGGCCATGGCGATTGGCGGAACACAATATGTGCTTGATCGCGGTAACCAAGATGATTGGTTTGAAGCACGTTCTATAAAAATAATCACATTTCTTGCAGCCATAAGTCTTTTAAGCTATGTGCTCTTAAATTTTTTAAGAAAAAAAGTAAAACCTATTTTTGATCCATCCCTCTTTCAAGATCGCAATTTTGTGATATCCTGCGTGATGATGACAGGTATGGGATTAGGATTATTCGGTTCATTGGTGATCCAAGCCCTTATGCTAGAAAACCTTTTTAATTACCCCACATTTACTACTGGGCTTACGATGGCTCCACGTGGAATAGCCAGCATGATGGCCATGATGTTGGTTGGCAAATTCTCAAAACTGAATCCTAAATATTTTATCTTCCTAGGTATTATTTTAAATGCCATCGCAACCTACATTGGAACCTTCTACAATTTAAATATAAGTCCAGGATGGATTATTATTCCCAGCTTCATTCAAGGATTTGGTATTGGCTTTGCCATGATTTCTTTATCAACCATTGCACTATCCACCTTGCCACCTCATTTAATTCCAGAAGGAGCAGGTTTGTTTAGTCTAATGCGTACGCTTGGATTTTCAATAGGGATCTCTGCCGTGGCAACCATTCTAACGCGACACACTCAAATCGCTTGGAATCACTTAAGCGGATTCTTGCAACCCTTTAATCCTGCCGTTGCCCATTATTTACAGGCTCTTTCGCTTAAACCAACGTCGCCTTTTTCAGCTGCAGTCCTTGCAAACGAAATTTCACAACAAGCACAAATGATGGCAGTGGTAGATGTTTTTATTATGATTTCTTGGAGTTTTGCCGTTATGTTCCCTCTGATATTTTTATTTAAATTTACAAAACTTACAACAAAAACACACGCTACAGCTATAGAATAATGCATCTCTTCTTATTTAACCGCTTTATGGGAGTGATGGGTTTTAGGCCATGCACTTAATACAGCTTTAACCAATGTTGCTAATGGAATAGCAAAGAAAACCCCCCAAAAACCCCAGATCCCTCCAAAAAATAAAGTAGCCACTACAATAGCAATAGGATGTAAATTAACAACTTCGGAGAACAAAAGAGGAATTAAAACATTCGCATCAAGCCCCTGCACTACCGCGTAAGCCAACATAAAGTAACCAAATTGCGATCCCCATCCCCATTGAAGGTAAGCAACCAAGATAACAGGTATTGTTACCACAATGCCACCTACATAAGGAATTAACACAGAAATGCCAACTAAAAAAGCCAATAAAACCGCATACTGCATGTCGAAAAATGCAAAGACCATATAAGTTGCAACAGAAACCATTAATATTTCGACTGCTTTCCCCCGAATATAATTGCCAATTTGATGATTCACTTCTGTTGAAACCTGCCGTAAAACACCTCTTTTATGAGGAAGAAACTTTGACATCCATTCTAGAATTTCATTTTTATCTTTCAAGAAAAAAAAGACTAATAAAGGGACCAATACTAAATATACAATACCTGTAATTATTCCCGTGATAGAGGACCAAGAAACTGATAATACGATTTTCGCCCAATTACGTATTTCGGTCAACAATTCACTGGTAAATGTATGGATCTGTTCTTGCGAAAAAAACTCAGGGAATTTTTCCACCAATTCAAACAATAACTGCTGGCCTTTCAATAACATCTTAGGTAAATCATTAAAAAGATTGATAACCTGCTTCCACAATAACGGTAATAAGAATAGTAAAGAAATTAAAAGCAACCCTAAAAACCCTATAAAAACTAATAAAACTGCCGGGAATCGTGGAATGTTCAAAGCCTGAATACGAACAACAATCCATTCTAACAGATAGGCAATCACAATACTCGCCAGTACTGGCGCTAGTATATTGCCCATCAGTACAACCATACCAAATCCAAAAACTAAAATAAAAAACAACAATACCGCTTCTGGATCAGAAAAGTATCGATTAAACCAAGCACGTATAATTTGCAGCACGCGCACCACCCACCTTATTTAAAAAATGAAATATTATTTCAATTTTAGCAGTCTATAGGGTTATTGGTATAGAAGATATAACATGAATTTGCCGAAATTAAGTAAACCAACAAATTTATAAGTTTATACTTTCATGATAGACTAGGAACATGATCACTGATGCCACTCTTTCATCTAACCTACTCTCTAAGCGAGTTATTCTTGTAACAGGTGCTTCCAGTGGGATCGGGAGAGCTGTCGCTTACGCATATGCAGCCCACGGTGCGACCGTTATTTTATTAGCACGAACTATTAAAAAACTTGAATCTCTCTATGATGAAATTGTAAATGCCGGTTATCCAACACCTGCTATTTACCCGCTGAATCTTGCTAATGCAACGCCTAAGGATTATCAAGATCTTAAGTTTAATATTGATACACATTTTGGTCGCTTGGATGGTTTACTCCATAACGCCGCATTGTTAGGTTCCCTTACCCCTCTTGAACACTATTCCATTGAACAATGGTACCAAGTATTACAAGTTAACCTACATAGTACGTTTTTATTGACTCAAGCAACACTCCCATTACTTAAGGATTCTGCGGATGCCTCTATTCTCTTTACAGCCGCAAACGAAGGCTTCCAAGGAAAAGCTTATTGGGGAGCATATGGCATCAGCAAATTTGCCATACAAGGGCTCATGCAAACTTTGGCTGATGAACTAGAAACCAACACTTCTATTCGCGTGAATAGCATTAACCCAGTGCGTGTTCGCACTCCTTTAAGAGCAAACGCTTACCCCGCAGAAAACTTATCAATACTCCCTTTACCACAAGATATTCTCACGCACTACCTTTATTTAATGGGGCCTCACAGTCGAAATATTACCGGACAAACTTTTAACGCTGAATTGATAGCTTAACTAATGCAAGCAGGGTGTTGATTTCTTTTTTATCTAAGTCCTTCCATTTCCCAATTCTTAAAAAACGTGGTAACGATATTGGGCCAAACCTAACTCGAATTAAACGACTTACTTTTAAGCCTTGCGATTCACAAAGTCGTCTTACCTCTCGGTTACGTCCTTCACGTAAGATAACGTGATACCAATGGTTAGAGCCTTCTCCGCCGGCATCTTTAATATCATCAAAATGCGCCATGCCATCTTCAAGCTTAACACCCCGTTTTAAACGTAAAGCCATTTCATTGGTCATTCTTCCTAGAATACGCACCGCATACTCGCGTTCAATTTCAAAAGAAGGGTGCATCAATCGATTGGCCAATTCACCATCGGTTGTTACCAACAACAAACCTGAGGTGTTACAGTCTAAACGACCAATTAAAACCCATCTCAACCCACGTATTTTTGGCAAAGCATCAAACACCGTCGTTCTCCCTTCTTCATCACGACGGCTACATATAACACCTGCCGGTTTATGATATATTAAAACACGGTGTTTAATTTCTACTCTAGGTTTAAGGCGCAGCAAACGATCATCAATTTTAACTTTATCTTCTATGTCGATTCGATCGCCCAGTTTTGCAACAATATTATTAACTTTAATACGGCCTGCTTTTATCCATTGTTCAATTTCACGTCTTGAACCTAACCCGCTTGTTGCCAAAATTTTTTGCAGTTTCTCTTTTTTAATTTTGTCCATCTTCAGCCAGTACTACTTCATGAGATTGTGTGGGTTCAGGTTGTTCTGGCAATTCTAAAGGTTCTGGTGTAAGGTTTAAATTGACTAATTCCAAATTCATAATCTCGGGTAATGCAGGTAGATTTTGCAAGCTTTTTAAACCAAAGTAATCCAAAAATCCCTTGGTTGTCGCATATAAAGCAGGCCGACCGGGAACCTCTTTGTGACCGACCACTCGGATCCATTCTCGATCCTCTAAAAGCGTTTTTAAAATCGACGTACTCACCGCCACACCCCGAATATCTTCTATTTCGCCTCGCGTAATGGGTTGGCGATAAGCAATTAATGCCAATGTCTCTAACAACGCCCTAGAATATTTTTGTGGTTTATCGCTCCACAATCGGCTTACCCAAGGAGCCCATTCCTGTTTGATTTGAAACCGATAACCACTGGCAATTTGTACTAATTCTATCCCACGCATGCCAGATTCTGCTTGCAATTCTTGCAAGGCAGATCGAACCTCTGCAATACTGGGTTTTTCTTCTTCTAAAAATATACCCAACAACTGTTCTTCAGTCATTGGCTTGTCTGCCGCCAATAAAATTGCTTCTAACAAAAATTTTATATTGTGCTCTAACATCCGGCTGCCCTTACATAGATAGGCCCAAAGGGTTCACTTTGAACCAATTCAACCATTGATTCTCTAACCAACTCTAAAATGGCAAGAAAAGTAACAACAACACCCAAACGGCCTTCTGAAACATCGAAGAGTTCCATGAAATCCATAAATTTCTCACTTAAACTGGCTAAAATCCGCGACATTCTCTCTCTTACGGATAATACTTCACGCTGTATTGTATGTACCGCTTTTAAATCTACCCGTTTTAATACTTCTTTAAACGCAAGCAAAACTTCATTCAAATCAACAGAAGGTTGAGGTTTAACCAGTTCCAACTTAGAAACCCCAATGGTAGCAATAAAAAACTCCCTATCCATTCTTGGGATCTTATCGATTTGTTCTGCAGCCACTTTAAAGCGCTCATATTCTTGCAAACGACGAATCAATTCTGCTCTGGGATCCGCCTCTTCATTTGTTTCTGCTGCGGGCCTTGGTAACAACATACGAGACTTAATTTCAGCCAACAAAGCTGCCATTTCTAAATAATCCGCGGCCAATTCTAAACGAAAAGCTGTCATTACCTCGACATATTCCATGTATTGCCGAGTAATAGAAGCAACAGGAATATTCAAGATATCCAAGTTGTGCTTTTTAATAAGATATAAAAGAAGATCAAGCGGACCTTCAAAAACTTCCAATACTACCTCTAATGCATCCGGTGGAATATATAAATCCATAGGAAGCTTTGTTACCGCTTCTCCATGCACAAAACCATAGCAGGACACTTGTTCTGTATTTACTTGAAGTTCACTCGTATTTGCATCCAACATCATCTTAAAAGTCCCATGGTTTCTTTGACTTCACTTAAAGTCTCACTCGCAACCTGGCGTGCTATTTTTGCACCCTGTTCTAAAATATCTTGCACCAAGGCGGGATCTTTTTGATAAGGCTCCACCCTCGCACAAATATGCGCACGCTCGCTTAAGATTGTTTCTATTACTGGCCGTTTACATTCTAAACAACCTATTCCTGCTGTTCTACAGCCTTTTTGCACCCATTCTTGGGTTTCTGGTGAAGAATAAACTTGATGAAATTGCCAAACCGGACACTTTTCAGGTTCGCCAGGATCAGAACGACGCACACGAGCAGGATCCGTTGGCATCGTTTTAATTTTGTGCTCTATGGATTTTGGCTCTTCTCTTAAACCTATTGTATTATGGTAAGATTTTGACATTTTCCTGCCATCTAACCCAGGCATCTTTGAAATTTGAGTTAAAAGTGTTTTAGGTTCTAAAAACAGAGGTTTTTTTAACCGTGTCTGATACAAGTAATTAAAATGTCGGGCAATCTCCCGAGTTAATTCAAGATGTGATACCTGATCTTCGCCTACTGGAACAAACTCTGGTTTATAAATAAGAATATCCGCGCTTTGTAATAAAGGGTATCCTAAAAAACCGTAAGTAGCCAAATGCTTTTCTTTTAAGTTATCACGCAACTCCTTATAGGTAGGCACCCGTTCTAACCAACTTAAGGGTGTTAGCATAGAAAGTAACAGATGCAGCTCTGCATGTTCGGGTACATGCGATTGCACAAACAGCGTGCAGAGGTTTGGATCGAGTCCTGCGCCCAACAGATCTAACATCACTTCTATGGTAGCTGCGGCAACGTGGTCAGGATGTTCGTATTCTGTTGTTAAAGCATGCCAATCTGCGGCGAAAAAGAAACATTGATAGCTATGCTGAAGTTTTGCCCAGTTCTTTAAAATTCCATGATAGTTGCCTAAATGTAATGCACCAGTTGTTCTGGTGCCAGAAACAACTCGATGACGTTTATCATTAACATTGCTATTATTCATATAAGCAAAAGAAGGCCCGTGATTTAATAAGGGAATATATTGTGACACTTTACGAAGATATTGGAATTGAGGCAAGTTGAATTGATAAAAAACAATCAAATGTTGTGATTATATACAGCTTTGTTGAGACGTGAGACTATTAAATGCACTTTATTTGGGTTTTACTTAAAATTCTATTTTGGATCATTGTTCCACTGGCGTTTTTATATAGCTTTTTAACCCACTTTATTTTGTGGATGGAACTTAGACTTCTAGCCCTTAGCTTAAACAATGAGAACACATTTGCTACACCCCATTGGTCTAAACTTTTAAAAAGTTTATGCATTGAATTCTGTTGTACTGTATTAAATATTGTATTATATCCTTTTCGATTTTTACCTTCTCAAAATCAAAAACAAACACGTAATGTTTATTCTCCTTCTGCCATTCCCATCCTATTTGTTCATGGCTACTTGCACAATCAAATGGCTTGGTTTTGGTTTATTCGACAATTACAGAAAAAACCCGACATAGGCCCTCTTTATTCCATTAACCTTTTTCCACCTGGAGCTCCTATCGCGGAATCGGCAGAATTACTTAAAGATAAGATAAATGATATTCAACTTGAAACAGGCTCTTCCCAAGTGATCTTAATTGGCCATTCTCTGGGAGGAATTATTTGCAGTTATTTCTGTGAATATCTTGCAAAGCCAAAAGAAATCGCTATGGTTATTACGCTGGGCACCCCTTTTAAAGGAACCCGTACTGCAGCACTTGGGTTTGGTCAAAGTGCAAAAGAAATTTCCCCAAACTCTCCCTTTTTAAGCGAACTTATGGCGCGCATACAACAATCGCCAGTGCCTTATTACTCAATTTCAAGTAAAATTGACAATATAAGCATACCATGGCAATCTGCATTATTATCGGATGAAGTTGCAGAAAAAACGCAATTAATTTTGGAAGATCATGGCCATCTTAGATTATTAATTTCACCTTTGGCCATTGAGCAAGTAGCAGAATGGGTATTCAACGGTGATTAATTGATGAAATTTTTATTCGATCTTTT
>CADEGZ010000061.1 GCA_902827015.1 uncultured Pseudomonadota bacterium | reverse complement strand
AGCTGCTTAGGTTCTTCTCTAAACCATTAAGCGTCGTACTAATTAAATAATGAAGTTGGTTCGACGCTTTATGGGATACCAATAATATCTAATACATATATAAATTTGTCTAACTTTATACCCTCTACAACTGGATTTTGAGCTAGGCACAAGACGTTATGGTCAATATTTTGGCTATTGATACCTCCACAGATGCTTGTTCGGTAGCCATTTATTTTAATGGCAATGTGATTGGGTACGACGAAATTATTCCTAAAGCACATACAAAAATTTTATTGCCCATGATTGATCGTCTCTTGAAGGAGGCCGCTATTAATTTAGCCGATATTAATGCCTTTGCGTTTGGGCGAGGGCCGGGAAGTTTTACGGGGATAAGAATTGCATGTAGTGTTATTCAAGCGCTGAGTTTTGGGGTAAATAAACCCGTTGTACCGGTGTCTACTTTGCAAGCTTTGGCCCAAGGAGCTTATCGTGAATTAGGTAAAGAGCGGGTTTTTGCGACGTTAGATGCACGATTACAGGAGGTTTATTGGGGGCTTTTTGTCAATGATGGGAAAGGTATTATGCGGTCCGTTTCTGAAGAGAGAGTGCAATCTCCCAATCAAATTCAATTACCGACTGGTTCGTGGCACACCACCACAGGTTTTCCAAAAGCGCTAGATATTGTTGAGATTGCCTGCGTAGAATACCAATGTCATCGTACAGTTGCGGCAGAATATGCATTGCCTGTCTATTTACGGGATGAGGTCGTTAGGTGAGCGATTGCTTGCCACGCTCTAAAACCACCTTTTAAGGATTTTACATTTTGATATCCCATGTTCTGTAAACTTTCAGTTGCGAACGCGGAGCGTGTACCTCCACCACAATATAAAATAATATCTGCAGTGGGATCAGATGTAACTTGTTCAATTTTTAATTCAAGATAACCACGGGAAATATGGATAGCTTCTGGAATAGCGCCTTCTTCCCACTCTCTATCCTCTCGGACATCAATAATATAACAGGGTGACTTTTTGTTCATTTTTTGCAACAATTCTTCTATCGCTATTTCTTGGATCCCCGCAAGTACATCATGGATCCGTTTTGTTAATAGTGGGCCTTGCATGGGTTAAGCTCCTTTAGATAAGAGGATGAGCTCTAAGATACGTTCGTAGATTTGAGATAGCAATTCAAGCTCTTCTATTTTAACGCATTCATTCACGCAGTGTATGGTAGCATTACAAGGGCCAAACTCGATGAGTTCTGCGCCTGTAGGAGCAATGAAACGCCCATCCGAGGTTCCTCCTTTTGTAGAAAGCACTGGGGATATTTTAGTAATTTCTTCAACGGCTTGCATACAAGCAGAAATGAGTTTTCCAGTTTTAGTTAAAAAAGGGAGACCTGACACATCCCACTCAAGTTCATATTGAACCTCATGAGTCTTTAAAGTTTCTTTTACTCGATCTAAAAGCATTTCTGGGGTAGACTCGGAATTGAATCGAAAATTAAATTGGCAATCTAATATTCCTGGGATAACATTGGTTGCCCCAGTTCCAGCCTTTATATTGGCTATTTGAAAAGTTGTCGCAGGAAAATGTTCATTGCTGTTATCCCATTGGGTAGCGGCCAATTCGGCTAAGGGTAAAAGGGCATGATGAATGGCATTTTGTGCTTTATCCGGGTAGGCAATATGTCCTTGTTTACCTAAAATTTTTAAATAACAATTTAATGAACCTCTACGTCCATTTTTAAGGGTATCGGCGACGGTATTTTGACCAGAAGGCTCGCCTACAATGCAGTAATCGAGTTGAATATTTTGTGCTTTTAAATATTCAATTACCTTGACAGTCCCTTCTTTAGCTGGGCCTTCTTCATCACTGGTGATTAAAAATGCCAATGAGCCTGAATGGTAAGGATTTTTATTAATAAATCGCTCCGCAGCAGTTATCATAGCGGCTAAACTGCCTTTCATATCAGCAGCACCTCGACCATATAAATAACCGTTCTTTATCGTGGGGATAAAAGGCGGGGTTTCCCATTTAGAGAGTTCCCCGGGTGGTACTACATCGGTATGTCCTGCAAAAACAAAAATGGGATTTTCATGGCCGCGGATAGCCCACAGGTTTTGAACAGGACCAAATGGCAAGTGTTGAAGTGTAAACCCAATTTTTTTTAAGTATTCTGCAATGATCTGTTGACAATTTGCATCCTCGGGGGTAACAGAGGGGCATTCTATCAGTTGTTGGGTAAGGGTTAATGTAGGTGAATTGTATTCCGTCATGTGTTGTTATTTCATACCTTATCATTACTAAAGTCAAGATTTACCCTTCACAATGCCTAAAATTTAAGTGTGAAGGGTATACTGATTCTTTATTCAGGGAGAATTTATGATCAAGAAATAAGTTTAAAAATGCTATCATATTGACATATATTAAATAAACCAATAAAATAACTTTATGTGTAAATTTTTAGTAAGCTCTCCTTTTCTCACTCATGGGTTGCAATTAACTACCACGACCACAGGCTAACGCCTGTAAATATATTTCCAAAATTTTATAATCCTTTTTGAAACCCTTTAATTTGAGGTATTTTATGTTGCGCAAAATGCCATTTATCTTAATAGTTGTTATTTCTGCCATGCTTTTTTTAGATCGATTTATACCTATTGAAGTCAAATCAATTTTATATGCTTTAAGTTTGTCTACTAAGGCGTTTATTGTTTTTTTATTACCCATTATTATTTTTGGGTTATTGTTTAAAACCGCCGTAAATTTAGCACATCATGCTACGAAGGTTATTGTATTTATTTTAGTGGCCGTCTGTTGTTCTAATTTTATTTCAACCATTGTAAGTCATTACGTTGGATCTTGGATCTATCATTTTGATTGGTTAATCATGCCTCCCAAGGAATTTAAAGAGCTCTCGCCGCCTTGGTCAATAGAATTGCCAAATATTATTACGAATAGTAAAGCCATGTTCTCTGGTCTCATTTTAGGGACATTAGCCTCTTTGTTGAAACCAAATTTGGCAATAAAGATAGCATTAAGCTTTGAAAAAATAACAGATAAACTTTTGGTTTTCTTTACCTACGCAATGCCGCTTTTTGTTGCTGGATTTGTCGTTAAGCTGAACCATGAAGGTGCTATGGCACACATTATAGAAGATTATGCTTTGATCTTTGTGGTAATAGCATTAAGCCAGTTAACCTATGTTATTTCGATATATCTTCTTATTAATAAATTTAGGATCAAACCGTTTTTAACAAACCTGAAAAACATGTTGCCAGCCGCTATTGCAGGTTTTAGTACCATGTCTAGTGCGACTGCAATGCCGCTAACAATAGTTGGGGTTGAGAAGAATTCCAACTATGATGATTTAGCAAAGTCTGTTGTTCCAGCAACGGTTAATATTCCTTTAATAGGGGATTGTTTTGCCATTCCCATATTTGCTTATGCCGTTCTAAAAAATTATGGTGTAACAGAACCATTATTTCTAGATTATATAATATTTACGTGTTATTTTGTGCTTGCAAAGTTTTCTGTAGCCGCTATTCCAGGTGGGGGCATTATTGTGATGCTGCCAATACTTGAAAAATATTTGGGCTTTAATCCAGAAATGATGTCCCTCATTACAGCTTTATATATACTTTTTGATCCGATTATTACTTGTACGAATGTGCTTGGGAATGGTGCTTTTGCAATCTTCATCACAAGAATAAAATCATTTTTTGATGCTTGCAAAACCAATGCTGCTTGGTATAAAAAAGGGGCAATTAAATGAAGCACTCTAAGCTCATTTTCTCTCCTATTCTTGAAAATAACCTTATCGATACTGCTTGTCTCGATATCCCTAATTATGGCACTTTGTGCCAATCCGATACCGGTTATGTTTACCTAAAAGTTTTAGATGATTTTATTCATACACTTTTTCCATTGGTTGATATACCTGGTAAACAAATGCCGCCTTATTTTTCTAAACCTACAGATGTTGGCGCTCATATATCCGTGATTTATAGGGAAGAATACCAGGAAAATATTCTTGTTAAAGACACAGGAAAAAGGGTATGTTTTAAAACAGAAGGTCTTTATAGAGCCAGCTTGAACACAAAAAATTACATTGTTTTGATTATCAAGGCTGTTGAATTAGAACATTTTCGCATTCAACATGGATTTAGTGCAAAACCGGTATACCAAGGTTTTGAGGTGGAATTTCATATTACGATTGCTACTTATTAAATTTAAGGCTTTTCTTTATTAGGTGTATGAGTTTCGTTATTCTTGTTTTTGGTGGCATTGTAAAGATGTATTGCCGCATCGCAAGTGTTTAGAGCAAATTTTAGAAGCGCAAAGGGTAAAGCGGGGCTATGTAATATGGGAATAAGTTTTGCAGCCTCTAGTGCAATGGGAGCGGCCTCTTTGATAAAGTAAAGAGCACGACCGACGGACAGGCCCGACGCATGAGCTAAAGAGGTACTATCGGATATTGTTGGTTGGTTTACTTGAAACTCAGCCCAAAATTTCATTTTATAAATCCTCTACCTTAGACTAAGTGGCCAAGGCTCTCATTTTAGCTAACACTTTGTGTATAGAGTCGTGTTCAGTGTTAAATTTTTTTTCTTCGTTCGTAGAAATTATTTTAATTTTTTCTTTTTTTATGCCTCCCGCCATTAAAATAAATCCAATATCTGAGCTTTCATGGTTACCTTCTATTTTAATTGTACTAACTCGATATTCGTTCGAGCTTAAAATATTGGCTAAGGTATAATAAAAATTATAATAAAATGTTTCCTCACCGGTTGCCTGAATTTTTAGAATGTTCAAATCGATTTCTTCACAATGAAATTGGTTTCCTTTATTTACAAGAGGAACGTCTTTGTTCAGATTGTTATAGAATTTTTCACAAGCAGCATCTTGTTCGAAGATAACCAATAAATAGGGCGAATTGTTTTTAATCATCTTATTACTCGATCACTATAAGAGTTATTATTTTTATCGGCAATTTTTTGATTTTGATAAGAGGAGAAACGTGACTATACAATTATACCCTTCACACTCTTAGTAGTTCATTGATAGCTGTTTTTTGACGGGTTTTTTCATCAACCCGCTTTACAATAACGGCACAGTAAAGGCTGTAGTGACCATCTGGACTTGGAAGGCTTCCTGGCACAACGACGCTATTGGCAGGAACGCGGCCGTAATAAACTTCACCGGTTTCACGATCAAAAATGCGTGTGCTTTGACCAATATAAACCCCCATAGAGATTACGGCTCCTTGCTCCACAATAACGCCTTCTACAATTTCCGAACGCGCTCCAATAAAGCAATTGTCTTCAATAATGGTGGGATTTGCCTGTAAAGGCTCTAAAACACCACCGATACCCACTCCCCCCGAAAGGTGAACATTGTTTCCAATTTGTGCGCAAGAGCCGACTGTTACCCATGTATCTATCATGCTTTTTTGTCCAATATAAGCACCTATATTTACATAACTCGGCATTAATATACTGTTAGGTGCAATATAGGCCCCACGGCGTACTGTTGCAGGTGGAACAATTCGAATGCCCAGCTCTTCAAATTCTTGAGGAGTTGTTTCGGTGAATCGCAGGGGGACTTTATCGTAAAATTGGGTAAAACCCCCGGGCACAATGCTACATTTGTGCAAACAAAAATACAGAAGTACCGCTTTTTTTATCCATTGATGGACTTTCCACTGTTCGTCCAGAAATTCAGCAACACGTAACCTACCGTTTTCCAGCTCATTAATGACATGATAAATCGCATCTAATAATAAGGGGTCCGCAGCCTTCGGCGTAAGCGTAGCACGAGCTTCATAAGCTGTATTAATTATCAGTTCAAAATCATTCATGACAAAAAGCCCCAAATCGTGTAAAGTATGCCTTGCCTTGTGACAATATCACATATTGGTAAAGAGAGAATAGGTGGTGGTATGTTAAAAAAGCTAAAAAAATTTAAAATAAAAAAAATCCCATCCTCTTATTTTAGAAAACATCAAATTTTGTTTATTGCAGTTATCGGTATTCTAATTTTACTTGGGATTTCTAAAGTACTTTATCAATACTTTGTACCAGATAAAGAAATCATAGTACCTCTTCAAGTTCAAACAATTCGGGTTAAAGAAGCCCCTATGTCAGAGTTGATTGAGACCATTGGTACATTAACTGCAAAAACAGAATTAAAAATTAAAGCGGGCGCCTCTGGTAGGGTTCAACAATTATTGGCGGATGCAGGCTCTTGGGTAAAAGAGGGAACCTTGTTGGCAAATATTATTGCTGCACCCGAGGTACGTGCTCCTTTTGATGGTTATTTAACAGATTGGCAGATTAAAACAGGGGAATATGTAACAGCCGGTACAGAATTAATTGAATTGGTCAATACGGATCTATTATTTTTAACGTATCGGGTGCCCGAACATTATGCTGGGCGTTTAGAAGTAGGACAGATTGTACAAGTTTCAGTAAAAGCCTTTCCGGACCAAGTATTTGAAGGGGTGGTACATTTTGTTTCACCGATTGTTGATAGGAAAACGTATACTATCTTAGTTCGTGCAGAAGTTAAGAATCCTCACCAAAACTTATGGCCAGGAATGTCGGCACATGTAAGCCATCTTTTAACAACACATCCGAATGCCCTAGTAGTTCCGGAATCTTGTTTAATATTAACGATGGAAGGCTACGACGTTTTTGTAGTGGTAGAGGGTAAAATAGAGCGACGCACTGTTGAGATTGGAGAGAAAAAAAATGGACGTGTCCATATAAAATCTGGACTCAATTTAAATGAACCCATTGTTTTGGTACGTACAAGTTTAATTGAAGAAGGGAGTCAAGCAAAAGCCGTCGACTGGTTAGGAGACTGGTAATGCTATTTTCGTTGGCCTTCATTCGTCGTCCTGTGATGGCAGTTGCCATTAATTGTGTGTTATTAATTGTAGGCTTGGTTTCTTTTCGTTGTTTAGAACTTCGACATAAACCTAATTTAGCTCAAAATGACATACGTATTACTACGATTTATCCGGGTGCAAATTGTTTTGCTGTAGAGCAACAGGTTACTAAACCCTTAGAAGATACCTTGGCAGGTATAGATGGGATAAAAAAACTCAGTTCCACCTCTCAAGACAGTCTTAGCGAAATCCATATTAAATTTAAATCAGGCACAGATAATTACAAAGCGTTATCACAAGTGCGTGATCGCATATTTTCAGCAGTGAGTGGTTTGCCAGAAAGCGTGAAGCGTCCAGAAATTCATGAGCAATCTGAAGAAAATGCTGCGATTATGTATTTGATATTTGAAGATAATACCCGCAGTGTGCCAGTGATTTCAGATTATATCCGACGTGTTGTTGAAGATCGGTTGCGCCTAGTAGAAGGTATCGCAAAGATTGGGCATTATGGAAATCAACTGTATATGGTTTCGATAAAACTAGATCCCGCTTTATTAGCAGAACATCAAATAACAGTAAAAGAAGTGGTAGATGCTTTGCGACGGGAGAGAACTTATGCATCTGGGGGAGAGATTGAAGGTGTAACGGCAAAGGAATCAGTAGTACTAACCGCTATGGTTACCAAACCACAGGACTTTGCGAATGTTACTATAAAGGTAAGGCCCTATGGGCGGGTGATCCTTCAAAATGTCGCTACAATTTCTGTTGCAGAAAAGCCCACCTTTCTAAAGCTACGTGTTAATGGCCAGTATAAAGTAGGATTGGAAATTTTTGCAAAACCTCAAGCCAATCCCTTAGAAGTGGCAAAGCAAGTTCATCATTTTGTTGAAGATTTAAAAAAAACCATGCCAGCGAGTATGAAAGCATGGGTGAATTATGATGCGACTAAGCCTTTTGAAGCCGCTTTTATTGAGATGCGACATACGTTGTGGGAAGGTATTTTTTTAGTTGGCATTATTGTAACATTATCTTTAGCTTCTGTACGGGCAGCGGTTTTGCCTATGATTACGGTACCATTATGTCTTATTGGAACCTTTGGCTTAATGTGGCTGTTGGGTTTTAGTATAAATCCAATCACACTACTTGCTTTAATTTTAGCCGTTGGATTGGTGGTAGATGATGCAATTGTAGTAGTTGAAAATATTTATCGTGCGATGGAAGAGGGCTTTAGTGCGTTAGATGCGGCTAAACGCAGTATGAAGGAAATTAGTTTTGCAATTGTCGTTATGACAATTACACTTGCTGCAGTTTATTTACCCTTAGTTTTTCAAATCGATGATTCAGCTGTAGTATTCCGTGAATTTGCTTGGACTTTAGCAGGTAGTGTTATTATTTCAGGGTTTGTTGCTTTAACACTTATGCCGGCGTTATGTGGAAAATTTTTAAAAGAATCTAAAAGAATTGTTTTTTGGGATTTACTGACATTGCGATATCGAACTTGGCTAGAGATAGCATTGCAGTATCCCGGTAGAATGTGTGCGACCTTAATTTTAATTGCTTTATTGGGTTTTGTTGGGTTTCAAAGACTCTCTTCGGAATTAATGCCTAGAGAAGACGAAGGGTATATATTTGGTTCAATTAATGCAGATAATGCTGTATCAGAAGTGGTACAAGAAAGTTGGTTTAAAGACGTTGAAAGAGCGTTACAAAGTGTACCAGAACATGAGCGTGTAATGACGGGTGTATGGCAAGATCGATGGATGTGGTGGGCATTATTATTAAAACCCAATAGCGAACGTAGTCGTTCGAGTTTTGAGATTATGGATTCTTTAAGACCACAACTTAACAATATTGTTGGGCCAGGCGTTTATATTGGAGATAACGCAGGATTGGATGATTCTGATTCTTTAAAAATTATTTTACAATATTCAGGTGAGCCAGAACCTTTAACTGCTGTGGTAAACCAGATCATGGCAGAAATAAGAAAACAACCAGGTTTTGAGAGCGTAAATAGTGAGCAAACCTGGGAAAAACAGCGTTTAAAAGTTATTGTAGATCGTCCATTGGCAGCAGAATTAGGCATTGGAATAGATGCCATTGAAGACACCTTGTATACGCTATTATCTGGGCGTAAGGCCGCTGATTTTAATTTTCAAGGCTTGGATTACGACGTACAAGTAAGAGCACCCAAGGAGCTCCGATCGGAATTAAACCATTTAAATGCTTATTTTGTGGCCAATGCTGAAGGACAATGGGTACCACTTGGGAGTTTAATTACTTTAAAAGAAGTGATAGAGCATAATCAAATTAAACGCTATGAACGTATGAGGGGTGCTGCAATTCAGATTGCCTTGCAGCCGGACATGCCCTTAGATCAGGCGCTTGGTATATTAGAACCTATTGTAAAGAAATATTGTCCTGAAGATATGCGTTATCGATTTGCTGGTAAGGCAGAAAAATATCGGGAAGCTAAAAATGCAATGTGGTTAACCTTTTCTTTGGCTATTGCATTTATTTATTTAGTTTTGGCTGCTTTATTTGAAAGTTTTGTACACCCTTTTATTGTATTACTCACTGTACCGCTTTCGGTAGCCGGTGCTGTTTGGGCGGTGCGTTGGAGTGGTGGAACCAATAATATTTATACATCGATCGGTTTGGTAACTCTGGTAGGATTGATTACCAAACATGGCATATTAATTGTAGATTTTGCCAATCGGCTGCTTGCTCAAGGTCGATCCTTGAGGGAAGCAGTATTAATGGCAGCAGAGTTTAGATTACGGCCTGTCTTAATGACAACCTTTGCCATGATTTGTGGCGCAGTTCCTCTATTATTTAGTGTAGGCGCAGGCGCCATTGCCAGAAAAAGCATTGGCTGGGTTATCATTGGTGGGATGTTAACGGGAACCTTCTTTTCGTTATTCGTGATACCAGTGATTTATTCTTTAATTTCGCAAATGCGCAACCCACTGAAAAAGCATACATAATACCCTTGCATGCGATTGTCTTCTAGCTCGCCTTTATTAATTGTTTATGCCAGTAGCAACATGCTTTTTGTAGAGTTCGTGAATCTCGTTAATCAGTTCTTCTATAATACTTTGGGATTGTTCATCGGCAATTAAACTTGTAGTATCTTTTAATCGGCTCATACGTTCTTCAACAACACGGGCAGCAGAACCAGAAGGGTACATCTTTGCCAAAAATCTTCTTGCTTCTGAAGCACCAATTCTTTCATAGAGTGCGTTTCTGATCCTGGCATCTTCGGCAGTAGTATTAAAGGCCCACAATTCGACAGGGCCGATCGTGCTTGTAATTAATTGTGTATTAACACCTTGTTTAGTCGCAAATTGTGCTAGAAAGGTGGCACCTCCTATACGCGGGCCATGGACTCGGGTTTCTAATGCTAAACGCGCCGTGTCCGATAACCCAAAAACTTTAGTTGAACGTTCAATGGCTTGTTTAGGGCCTGCGTCCATAATGAAAACAGAGGTGGCAAATTCAACCATGACTGGATCAAAGTCTTCTAAGGATTGTGAAATTAAGGCGACTTGTACGCGCCACTTTCGGCCTTCGCGCATATCTACAATAACTTGATCACGAACAGCTTTGGCCTTAGAGGTTCTGTGAAATTCGTCAAATACAATTCTTTTGGGATCTTCTCGTATCTCTAAAATTCTTTTTTTGTGATATTCCTGATAAAGTTCAGGCAGATCTTTTAAGACATCTTCTGTTAAATAATAATGGCGCGCTAGAATGTAACGTGCCAGCATATACATAATGGCAGTTTGTCTATCGGCAGCTTCGCCACCCGTTTTAGCTACCTCATCTAAGTCCAACGAAACCACCCGTGCTTCTCCTAAATCAAACGCGGTGGGTTGAGATAAAATGGGGTATTCTCGAATAGCGCCAGAAATCATACGTCCGAAAGCATTAATAATGGGTTCACCCGTGGGCGCTTTGATCGCTCCATATAAATCAGATACTGTTTGGCTGCGGCAAATGGAAGCTGCATCCGCTAATAGAGGCATAGCATATCGTTGTGCAACAGTCGCTTCATGGGTGTGACCTGCCTTAAACAACGTATCGGTGATTTCCCACCAAGTAGTTTGGCTATCCAATGAAAATCCTAATTGGGGTAATAAAGTATCTACCATGGGTTCAAGGTTAGCGGTATAAAGGCGAGGATTTCCGCCATCAGTCAGGGATTTGTATAATTCATCGACTATCATACCAGCCATATCCGATATGCCATCGTAAGCACCGGTTTGGCCAACGGGGGTTGCAAGTAACGTTAAAAAGTTTACCAAAAATGCACGTTCTTGAGGTGTTGGAAAACGAGAACCTAATTGTGTATCAAAAGGATTAATTGCCATTTCAGGTCGCATTCGCATGCGATGGTAAGCGACTAAATGCTTTTTTTCTTTTGGTAATGCTTCACGTAATAAAGAAATCAAACCACTAGAAGAAGGCCCTATATCTACAATTGCAATATGTGGTAGACGTTGGATTCCGCCTGATAAACAAAGGGCAAGATTCGTTGCATTAGAAAGCACCGATTTACCGGAACCCGGTCTTGCATACATCAAATCAATCCAGGTGGTTTGTTGAGTAGATCCTGGTTGATAAGGCCATGGTTTACCATCTACTGAACGAAAGAGGATAGCACCAGTTGTCCAGGGAGATGCCGGGCGTGTAAATGGCAGCATATAAGTGACATCAGATAAAGGCGCAATAGAAGCGGTTGCGACACTTTTTGTTGAGATTCCAAGTGCACTTGACATCATGCCGGCATAAGAATCGCCAGATATTTCAGAAGTTTCACAAAATCCCCATCCTTGGATCGCTTTTGCCAATTCTGCAATACGTAGTCTTAAGGCTTTTTCATCTCCTACTTTTGCCCATGTTGAAGCAGTAACACGTAACCTAACAACGGCATCATCTGTGTTGACTTCTAAATAGCGCAGCAGATCAATAGCATTACCAATGAGACGATTGTGTGCATGCGCAAAACTTAAAATTGTCGCTAAGGTAGATTTTAATCCCAGAGAAAGAAGGCCACCGCCTTCTATCAAAAAAGAGATACGCCATGGAATTTGTGCATTAATGACACGATTGAATAAGATCCCAAAAGCAGAAAGTTCTTTGGGAAATAAATCAATCGCAACGGTACCATATAGCCGATCCCCTAAACGAGCAACGCGCAAATCTAAAATTTCACCATCCCTTGGAATGAGTTGATTTGCAAGTGAAGGCCAAAGGACATCTGAGATATCGCCTGCAAAATTTTTGGTTTCTCGAATGGGAATAACATCTCCTGGAAGAGAAGGCTGCCATTTTGGATCTGTAAAATCCGGATCCACGGATTCGCGAATGGCGTGGCAAGCAGCGTGTACATCTAATAAGCTGGTTAATAGCCCTAAAACGTTTAGGTCGTTTACTAAAGATCGGACAAGCGAATCATGACCATCTCGAAGTTCAGGGACTGCTTGCAAGAAATTTTGTGCATTGCGTAACGGTGGGATTTTACTGGTTTTTGTGCGTTCTGCGCGATCTTTCATAGATTGTTCTAATTGAGCTTGGGTAAGGCTATTAGGGTGAGACCACACAACAAGGTACATGGATTCTGAAGCACAATACCGATAAAGCTCATTGACACGCTCAGAAAAGAGATCGTCTAAAGACAAGCTGAGTTGTTTGGCAGTAGCGCGCGCTGGCGCTAATATTTGT
>CADEGZ010000060.1 GCA_902827015.1 uncultured Pseudomonadota bacterium | reverse complement strand
TTGATATTGGCGATCGGTTAATCCAAAAATTTGATGAAAGAAAAAAGCTAACAGGGTTAATAAATAAAAATTAAAAGCAAGATTTTTTTGACCATGCCCATAATTGTGATCCATACAATAACCATGATTTTTCATCACATTAAAACATTCATTTTCATTTTTCCAACGACATCGTCCTGCCTTAACCAACATTTTAATGTTATCACTCGAGACTTGTATATCAGTTACCCAGCTATTTTTGTATAGAACTTCTTCCCCTTTCTTGTCTTTTCCGGTTATTGTACAACGCAAAAAATTCACAAAAACAGGTTCTTTATTACCATTTAGTGGAACATAGGTCAACCATTCATAATAATGTCGCCTGTTTTTTTCGTCTATAAATTCAAAACTATCTAGATCATCATATGCTTCAAGCCACTCTATCATATATTTATGATCTGAGGGCTTTGCTGTAAACAAGTAATGCATTTTATGACGGAGAATATTTTCTATAACAGGTTGTTTAGAAAATAAAGCATCCCCGCCAATAAGTAATTTTAATTGAGGAAATCCTTAGTGCAATTTTGCAATATATCGCTTAGCAGCATTCATCTCACAATCTTGCTTTGTGGGGCCATCTGTATTAGCAATTTGTTCTGGCATAAAAGGTATCACTTCAGAACAGTCAGGGTGCATAATTCCACCTTGTAATACGTGATGTGAGTAATTTTTTGAACCATTTTGATGTTCTTTTACTAGGCACTGTACGCAATGAATATCCTTTGAACTAAAAAATTGGGTTCCATCAATGGGAAAATAATAAAGATTAGGAAAAATTTGATATTGCTCTAGGGTTTTATTTCTCTGTAAACGCATATAGAAATCTTTGAAGATGGGTCTAAAATATTCACTATCAATGCCATCATTAATTTCTCGCATTTGGGTTTCTTTAGGAATATTTTGGACAGAAAATAATGTGTTTAAATTATTACGATGTTGTTCCTCTTGCATACGTTTCTGAAACTGGAGAATAGAAAGATCTTGAAAATACATACAAGCAAACCCACTCATTATTGCATCATGAATACTAATGGTGGTTTTATTTTTTTGTCGCCAGTCAGGAATATTATATAAGATCTCTGACATTTTTGTTCGTAAACTGGTAAAGTTGAGATGTTTCTTTATCTTCATGTACAGTATCCTTTTTTCTAAAATTACAAGTAAAATGTAGATTTTTTATGATGATAGCATGGAATAAAAACTGTGGCTTTATAGTTCAAGTTGTTTAACTGGAAAATTTAGAACCATGCTGTATCAGTTATAAAATTATTACCCCAATAATTACTGTTCTTCAGGAAAGAATTCATGTGAATCATTTTATTTATGTCAGAGAAGCTTAGACAAACTAAGGGTTTTTACCATTTTTATTCTTCTATACCCGCAGCGAATGAATTTTAGGCTAAGCGCAACAGGGGTGAGGTTGACTGCACTGAAGTCAACGGAGCACTACCACTCTTCTATTGACTTTCATAATCCGGGATGGTACCTTGTCTTAACTTTCGGGGTGCCTGAAGCGCTGAGATAACACTTTTTGTTAAACCCGTTGAACCTGATTCAGTTAATACTGACGGAGGGATGAGTATATGTTAATGTCTATTATAGGCTTTTTGGCCGCTTTTACTTCTACAATTGCTTTATTTCCACAAATTATCAAAATTCATAAAACAAAATCGGCGGACGATCTTTCCAATGCTATGTTACTAAATTTTATAATAACTTCTATTTTATGGATCATTTATGGTTTTATGTCTTCAAGTATGCCTGTTTTAGTCTGTAATCTCATTTGCTTTCTCTCTTCATTGTGGATCCTGGTCTTAAAGTGGAAATATGTTTAATACACAAAATATTTTTCATTCTATTAAAAGTATTGTTTGTTTAAATGGAGAAATCCCTAAACAGGAATTCTTTATCCAATACCCTAAAATACCATTGATTGCCTGTGATGGCGCGGGCTCTCGTCTTATAAAACAAGGGCTTTATCCAGATCTTATTGTAGGGGATTTAGATTCTCTTGATCGCTCTATCGTTCCAGACACTATAGAAATCATACACACCCCTGACCAAAATTATACCGATTTTTACAAAACACTCTCGATTTTAGAGGAAAAGAAATTATTTCCCTGTTTGGTGTGTGGAACAACGGGAAAAGAAATCGATCACACCCTGGAAAACATTAATACCATTTTAAAATACTCGCAACAAAATACAATTTTATTCCATGATTCCGCTAATAGCACTGGAGAAAAATATGGCATCTTCGTATTTTTGAGTCTAGAAATTAATGTTAAAGTTAATTCCAAAATATCTATATTGCCTTTTCCAGAAGCCATTGTCAGTTCTATAGGTTTAAAATGGGATTTGGAGCATAGTTTTTTATCCCAAAATGTAAAATCCAGCGTCAGGAACGTCGCTGAACGTTCTTTGGTTAGAATGAACGTTCACCAAGGCACTGTACTTGTCTTATTTGAATATTAAAATGGTGTAGCTTCGGAACTAACATGCTATAATTCATGTTAATTCTTTTTTATATTGTGATGTTTATGGAGTACACCTTGCATGTCTATAACAAATAACCCTTTGCTTACTAAAAGTGATCTTCCACTCTTTACTAAGCTAAAACCAGAACATATTGAACCTGCCATTGATATTATTCTGAATACGAATCGAAAAAATATCAAAGAACTTTTGAATGAAAATAAAGAATATACTTGGGATAATTTGGTTTACCCTATCGAAATCATGCAGGCTCGCTTAAATGATACATGGGCTATTGTTTCTCATCTTGAAGCAGTTAAGAATGCTCCAGAATGGCATAAAGCTTATGAAACATGTTTAACAAAAGTCTCTGAATATACCCACAACGTGTGATTTTTAGGTGTTAAAGCGCTTGGAGTGTGGTTAGGCAGTGTTTCTTGGTAGTCCTTCTCGGGAGAAGGTGCCCGTAGGGCGGATGAGGGTAGCTCAGATACAAAGGGTTAGCAAGAATTACCATTCAGAGTCTGATATATTTTACCTAAGACGTCCTTAAATTCAGCAAGGACCTGATTGTTCCAAAAACGCAGAACTCTAAAGCCAATTGAATTTAAAAACAATGTTCGCTCCAGATCATATTCTTGAGCCTGCAAATGCTGGCAGCCATCTATTTCAATGATCAGCTTTTCTTTCAAGCAGACAAAATCAACAATATACGAACCGAACACCTGTTGTCTCCGAAATTTATATCCACAAAATCTTCGTTCCCTTAATGCAAACCATAATTTACATTCCGCCATGGTTTGAGCTTTCCTCAAATTTCTAGCACGATCTTTCATATGCAGTTAACTGTTGTTCATCTGTCGAACTCCCATAGTAGTACCATGATTGGCGCCAATTGAAAATCCGATATTTGTACGGGTACAAATTTAAAAGCGTAGAAATTTTAATTGCAATTATTACAAGAGTGTGGCATGCTCTTTCATATGAAGGACTTTGACTTAACAGCACTGGAATTGCAAGAATTGCATGTATTACATCGAGTGTCGAAGCTCGATAAAAATGTCAATTTAGCTTATAAAATAAATGCGGTTATCTTGTTGGGTAGCGGATGGACTCTAGCGGAAGTTGTTTCTGCTTTATTACTAGATGATGAAACCTTGAGAAGTTATGTTGAAAAATATAAACAAGGGGGTGTGTTAGGGCTAGCTGAAACGCATTATAAAGGTAGTGTATCTAAACTTACGCCGGAACAACAAGAACAATTATGCTTGGAATTAGAGAGCCAAATCTACCTTACCACTAAGCAAGTTTGCATATATGTTGCCCTGAATTTTGGAATCCAGTATACAGAAAGCGGCATGGCGGATTTATTGAAACGGTTGGAGTTTGTGTATAAAAAACCAAAACTGATACCCGGCAACCCTGATGAAGAAAAACAAGAAGAGTTTATTAAGGCTTATTTGGAATTTATGCAGCGGAAAAAGGAAACCGAATTAGTTTTTTTCGCGGATGCTGTTCACCCTACTCATAATGCACAAGCTGCTTATGGTTGGTTCAAGAAAGGTAAAGCACAAGAGTTGCAAACCAATTCGGGTCGTAATCGTTTAAATATTCATGGAGCCATGAATGCTGAGACCTATGAAACAACTACGGTCATTACCGAATGTTCCGTTAATAGCGACACTACGATTGATTTGTTAACGAGCCTAGACACATTGTATTACTGGGCAACCAGCATTTACGTAATATTAGACAATGCAAAATACCATTTTTCTCTTCCAGTTCTTGCATACTTGAAAACTTCAAAAGTAAAACTGATATTTCTGCCGACATATTCGCCACAATTAAATTTAATAGAACGATTATGGGGATACTTTAAAAAGACGGTTTTGCACAGAGAAATATTCTGAATTTAAAGCTTCTTGCACAAATTTTTTTAAAGAACAGGATAAATATTTAGGAGAAATTAGTAATTTAATGGGAGAAGGATTAGCGGCGTTTGATACTGGTTAGGGCGGTGGAAAAGCTATTTTTTAAACCCTCATCCGCCCTACGGGCACCTTCTCCCAAGATTGGGAGAAGGACTACCAAGAAACACTGCTCAACTACACTCCGAGCGCTTTAACACCTAAAAATCATTCGCTGTGGGTATAGTATTATGTGTATTATAATCTTATATTAGTTTTGGTTCTTTTTATGAGAAAAGATAATGCTAGATTATCGAATAGGGTTTAAAAGCTCAGAAACTGAACACAGCCAGATGAACTTGGTTATAGCAGGAAAAATACCTGCTTGGTTAAGAGGGGATCTATTAAGAAACGGTCCAGCAAAATTTATTCTAGGTACTTACCAAGTAAATCATTGGTTTGACGGTTTTTCGATGTTACACCGATTCTCCTTTATCGATGAAAAAGTCAATTATTGCTGTAAACTTCTTGAAAGTTCAGCATTAAAGCAAGCAATAAAAAAACAAAAGTTATGCTCAGAGGGGTTTGCAAGTAACCCTGGATATAATTTTCTCCCTCGTATTTTAAATTTTAGTACCAGGCCTTCTGATAATGACAATGTGAATATTGGGATATTTGAAAACACATCACTCGCAATGTCTGAAGGAATTACGCAGCTTCAATTCGACCCTGTTAATCTTAAAACCATAGGTCAATTCATTTATCATGACAAAATTAGGGGATCGTTAACTACAGCCCATCCACACTATGATCATCAAAAAAAAGAAGTGTATAATTTCACTATTCAAATAGGGCCAAACTGTTTTTATAATCTTTATCGATGGAAAGTAGGTGCTGATAAACGTGATCTGATTTGTAAAATTCCTGCTAAAAATCCTGGCTACTTACATAGCTTTGGTATTACCAATCAATATGTCATTCTAATAGAACAGCCATTTATCCTAAATAAGCTTGAATTTTTGTTCTTAAATCTCCCTTACATTAAAAATTATCTCTGGGATCCTAGCCTTGGTGCGTGCTTTACAGTTATAAACCGTTTCTCGGGGGAAATCGTATTAAGAGAATATACTGATTCATTTTTCACATTTCATCACGTCAATGCTTATGAGATTAATGAAAAAGAAATTCTCTGTGATGTTATTACGTTTAAAGACTCCTCTATTATTGATGCATTTTATTTGAACAATATTGAAAAACTTAACATTCCAATGTCGCAATTCAGGCGGTTTCATATTAAACTAAATGAAAGGATGATTAATATTCAGCCTTTGTCTTCACATTCACTTGAATTCCCCCAAATAAATTATCAAGAATTTAACTCTAAGCCATATAAAATACTTTACTCTGTGAGCTATCCAAACGAATCGACTTTTTTTAACCAATTAATTAAGACCAATCTAGAGTCAGGTATAGAAAAAATATGGGCTGAAGATGGTTGTTATCCGGGAGAACCTGTTTTTGTACCAAATATGCCTTTTAGTGAGGAAGAAGGAGTAGTGTTATCCATCATACTAGATACAAAAAATGGATGTTCTTATTTATTGATATTAAACGCAAAATCATTCACAGAAGTCGCCAGAGCTTTTTTGCCGCACATGATACCCTTTGGGCTTCATGGAATATTTAATTTCAAATAATTTAAAATTTATTAACTTCATAATTGCTGATTGCTTTCATACTATCATTTATTGAATTTTCCTTTATATTGTTTTTCCGTGTCGGCACTTAGAATTTTCTGTTCAACTTGGTTTTTGTTAACATTTACTGAAATAAATGCTTTACTATCCAACAGTGCCTTTTGACCTTCTTCTCCAATAAAATTGTGCCTAAGATCTAGCATGACTAATTTCTTGCTGGATGTTTGCCCTAATGCTTTTGCGCCTATATCTCCTATTTGATTGCTTACCAGGCTTAAACGAGCCAGTGTTTTATTATTTTCCGCAAAAGCCACTGCCCCTCTCTCACCTACCTGGCTATAGTTAATACTTAGCTCATCAAGAACGTCATTTTCAGAAAAGGCTATCGCACCTTCTTCTCCAATTTGGGTGTAGCCTATGTCCAATGATCTAAGTTTTTTATTCCTCGCAAGTAATTTTGCACCTATGCTTGTAATTGGGTTCCTGCTGATATCTAATTCCGTTAATGCTTGGTTCTTTTCAAATGCTCCTGCACCTTTATCTCCAATTTGATTCCTACTAATATCTAACTCATCTAAGGTTTCAACTTCAGAAAGTGCTTCCGCACTCCTATCTGTCAGTCTATTGCCTGAGACATCTAAACCTCTTATGCTAGGATTACTATTCAAAAATGGAATAATGTGATCAATTAATTCAGAATCACTTAGTTCTTTTTCATAAAAGTATAGTTCTTTTGTGAGAAAAGCTTCAGCGAAATATTTAATAAATTTTTCAGGATATTTATTAATAAGCTGTTGTAGAATATCTTCTTTAGATGCAGACATATAACCCCCTGTAATGTATTTGTAAAATTAATATTATTTAATAACATATTAAATATTTTTATTTCCCGTGTATAGCATGTTATGCTAATTTCAGTGAACTTACGGTACACTTGGAATAATATAAGGCTAAATAACTTATTATTGTTTGTAGCAAACATATTGCTACATTTTGCTATTCAGGGTAATGTACGAAAGAAATCGCTTGTAATTGTTTTTTCTTACGAGAAATATAAGGATCTAGGATTCGCCGAGAATTGCTGAGTAATGAAAGAAAATGCCGCGTGTTTACCAAAGAAAGAAATCAAATTAATGTTACAGACAATAGATAATTTACCCGAAGCTTACCTTAATGAATATTTGCAAAAAGGAATTAAATTATCTAATTTGATTAAGCTTTTTATAAGCAGAAATATGTAAGGGTTAAAGTTTTTAATTTTGGGTGATAGCTCTAAATGTGAGACATTTATTTTGTGGTTACTGGAAAGTTTTGAGCAATGAACTATCCAGTATTTACGGTAGAGTTCGTTTAAAAAACCATTAAAAATTCGGTTTTCTACCAAACTTTACTATACTTATTTATCTTTATTTTTAGGAATCGTAGCTCAGAGGCTTTGGCGTTAAGTGGTTTTAGATATTAAGCCGTATCCAATAGTAAATAGAGGTATTTTAGGGGGTATTGTAAAATTATTAAAACATAATTATCTACTGATACACGGACTTTATGGCACTTTTTAAGTCCGATTCCAATCTAACGCCAGACGGATAGAACCACGAATCATGGCCCTGGTGGTGTTGTACTGCTATTATTTTTAACAGCCATTATTATTTTGGGCAACTGTAAAGCCATTATAAACGCTGTTGCTGCAAATAGAACTGGTTTAATATAACTGCCATAACCAGTTTCTACCTTAGAAGAAAATAGCTTATACAAGTACTTGTTATGGTCTTCACCAAGTTCGATACAAGCGCGAGTGGCTACCGAATGTACTGAATCATCACATCCAGTTACTGCTCCTAGATATTTTATATTGTGGCCAGAATTTTCTACAGGTTTAAAGCCTTTCTGATGCCTATACCAGCTCTCGCCAGTTGGATGAAAAGTTTGTATTTTGATGATTTTTAGATCTGGTACTGCAGGAAATAATTCTTTTACCATGTTTTCTAATGCAAGAGTGGCTGTTTCTTCAGCAGATAATAGTTTAGCTTTGTCCCATGTATAAGCTAAAGCATAAAGTATAGGACTACTATTAGGCGTTGTACCTTGAGTGGTGAAATATAGATTATCCTTATTAAGTACTGAGTTAGCTAAAAACACATTACGATTAAGTTGCATAGCAATTTTAATCCTAAAGGAGGGTACAAGCTTTTCTAAATTAGTTCTTGCTATCTCATTTTCACTTCTTTTTAATCTAAAAAAATCATGTTTGGCGATTGCAACTATTATTATGTCGCAAGAAAAAGTTTCTCCGCTGGTTAACATCACTGTGCATGCAATATCAATAGCAGCAAAGGAAGATGTAGCAGAATCTAGTGATGCGTCTTTATTTTTTATATCCCCATGATCTTGAATTTTCATAACAGTAGTGTTTAACTTTATACGGATATTTGGCCTTTTGGCTATTTCTTGTTCTAAGTGTCTTATGACTTGGCTATAGCCACCAGTCGGTAAAAATTGGGTATCACCAGAACCGACATAATTTTGGCCTCCAATTATAGAGTGATAGTCTATATTTATATCTTGGTCTTGTATAAGCTCCTGTAATGCCTTGCGTGCCTCAGCAGGTTTATTGAAGTTAATATACCAGTTATATGGGAAGCGATTCATAGTGGTGCGTATTTCTATTATGTATGCTGGCGTATTAACATTTGTAGGTACAACTATTTTATCAATAAGTTCTCGCCAAGATAAATCTTGTACTTTGTCCTTATGCTTTAATAAAGTTGAATATACATCATTAGCAAATTTTTGAAAAAGGGGCTTACCATAATATTCAGCAAGCGCTTTAGCACGACCGATAATTGAAGCATTATTAGCTACAGTGGCATTAAAATTTTGATACAATCCGCCTTTTGGTAATGCAGCTCTGATCGGATGAGCGCTATCATGCAACCAATTAGGACCAGTCTCTACTACATGCCCATCCCAATTTTCTGCTTTTAATCTCCCACCTATGCGTGCATTCTGCTCTAAAACAGTTACGCTATAGCCACGATCAGCAAGGATACACGCAGCGATTAATCCAGATGGACCAGCACCGATAATAACAGCAGTTTTCACAAATTATACTCCAATTTGTAGTTACAAAACACTATAACTTCATATCTAAAGATACATAATAATGCGCAATTAAATACGTTTAAAATTTTTACATATAACCTAATAAGAAGTCAACACACACGGGCTGCGAAAACTGGCAATTTACTTTGAAAATGCATGCGCAAACAACATAATATTCGTGTATAATATATTAAACTTTGATTTTTCTCCAGGCAACATCTTATTAATTGCTGAGAATGTGAGGAGGGATGAAAAAAGTTGTTTAACAGTGACCCCATGAAAACGAGTGAAGATCATTATGAATAGAAATCATTTGGTTCTAATATTATCGCGCTTTAAATTATCTAGATTGAAACAAAATCCTCAAAAAGTATATGGTGGGTTATTACATACGATGTGGCGCATTGAAACGACAACAGGAGTTTATGCTATAAAACAACTGTCTACTGACATTGATTTGAAAAATAAGAATATTGTAGATAACTACAATCTTACCGAAGAAATTGCAAGACGTTTTATCGATAAAGGGATCTCTGGTATTTCTGCTATTAAAGCATCTGGACAATATTTGCTTATTTCATCTGGTGTTGGCTTTTTGGTATATCCATGGGTTGATGCAAAAATGCTTGACAGGGATGCCATATCTTTACGTCATGCCATAAAGATAGCAGAGTTCTTATCTAAAGATGCATCTCATTAATATGGAGGTTCCTGAAATACTAGAGCCTGAGTTTGATATCCATGATAATGATAAAATCATTGCTTTGGCCCGTGCTACTCAGAAATCAGGGATTGGTTTTTCAGAACTTTTAAATCAAAGATTAACAGATCTTATCTCAATAAATGAGATCTATAGAAGTTCTGTTTTAATTCTTAAAAATCATGTTATTGTAAGCCATGGCGATTTAGATCAAAAAAATGTTTTATGGGATGACTCAGGAAATCCGTTATTGATCGATTGGGAATCCGCAAAGAAACTTAACCCAACTTATGAAATAGTTAATGCCGCATTAGACTGGTCCGGTATTACTACTCATTTTGATATAAGCATTTTTATTGAAATGATAAAAGCTTATAAAGCAAAAGGAGGGATTATTAATAAAAAAATATTTGAGTCTGCTTTACATGGTGTTTTAGGAAATTGGATCAATTGGATGGCCTATAATATTCATCGAGCAATCAATGGCTCAACTCCAGAACAGAAAACACTTTGGGTTAAACAAGTCAATCAAACAGTGGAAACAATTTTTAGATTAAAAGCAGCCATCCCTGAATTAATAAGCTTTAAATTAACTATTTAAATGCATAATCAATGTAAAATTATCGATACCAGTTGAAATAATATCGGTTCTTGTATTATAAATTAAAGGATAATTTATATTCCCATGCCCAAATTGATTGGTTTTAAATACAGGAATATGGATTTCCGAGGAAAATCTTTCTAAAGCCAAGGTGTTATATTCATCACCGCTGCTAAAATCGCCAAAAATGATGGCTTTTACATGTTTTAAGATCCTTGCTTGTTTTAAATGTAGCAAAGCACGATCAATTTGGTAACCCTTAGCACCTCTTTCTTCTAAGAATAAAATTTTGTTTTCGGTATTTATTTGCCAATCAGTACCTATACTGGTTTGAAGTAAAGTTAAATTACCTCCTGTTAAACGCCCAGTTATTTTTTCTAATTTTTCAGCGCGTTTATTTAAAGGGGTAAGGTTTTCTAATTTAAGCGTAATAGCTCTTTTAGAAATAATGTCGGCAATTCGTTGAAAATTTTGTGGATCCTTATTTGGGTCTAAAATTGCTTTTAATTCACTACCATGTATAGTTTTCCACTTCCAGTGTTGTGATAAGAACAAATGGAGTGCAGTGACATCGCTAAATCCTATAAATATTTTTTCATTTTTCGGTTTTGGCAATTTTTTTAATTTATCAATCAGACGGGCAGAGCCATATCCGCCACGTAAACACCAAATTACCGTATTTTTCGAATTATCGTATAATACTTCTTTTAAGAACAAGAAGCGTTCTTCATCTGTATTTGAATGAAATGCAATAGCATTGGATTGCAAGTTCTCTGGAACTTCAATATTCAAGTCTTTAATGGATTGTAAAGCTTTAATGTTGGTTAAATCTGTGCCAGAACTGGGGGCAACGAGTTGAATTCTTTTTGTTTTAAAAGCAGATTGGAAATGTGGATCTCGTACAATTAGGTTTAGTTGTTTGGGATTGTTGATAAATGTACATCCCGTACAGAATAACAAAGCTAATAAGAGAAGTTTACTGAAGTATCTCATCAATTACTCCGCACCAAATACCAAAGATAATTTAATTCGGGCTACAAAGCAAAAATCGGCTTCTTCTGGAGAACAAGCTTTGCTTATGCCATGATACCTTGAAATTATGATAAAGACTATCTAATCCTGAGACAGGGTGTCCAACTGGCTATTGACATACTAGAGTTGAAGTGTTTTACTTAAAAAATGGACTATTCCTTAAATACGGCTTATAAAAAATCTTATAAATGGGTTAACTACCTATTTATTGCTCCTTTCTTGTCTGTTTTTTCATTGACTACAGTACATAATGTTGTGGTGCCTGTGCGCGTATCTGTATTCGCCTATAGAGGTTAGCCAATTATCCACGCCTCTATAGGCGAACTCTCAAGCGGATAACTTTAAATCAAATTGTTTATACACGTATCCTGACGGTTAAAAACCTCGTGGAGTTAATACTTTATGAATGAGCAAACACTTAACTTTAGTAAATCTCTTCAAACAATACGAGACGAAGAGTCTTTTTATAAACCAATTTTTACCTATGGCTTTGCAATATTTGCTATGTTTTTTGGTTCTGGAAACCTCGTTTTCCCTTTGCAAATTGGCTTGGCTTCTGGCACAAACTGGGATATTAGTCTTTTAGGGCTTTTTATAACAGGGATCTTATTGCCATTCTTAGGACTTTTCGTCATTAAATTATATAAAGGAAGTTATTATGCTTTTTTTGGTGAGGCAGGCTCCATAACGCGCACTCTATTGCCTTTTTTTACCCTTTCTTTATTGGGGTCATTTGGTGTTATACCCAGATGTGTAACAGTTGCTTATGGGGGTATAAATGCGTTATATCCTAATATTACCCTATTTATGTTTAGCGCCTTTTTTTGTGTTACCACTTTTATTTTGTGCTTAAAAGATAAATTTATGGTTAAGATCATCGGTAGATGGATGAGTCCTATTTTGTTGTTGGCGTTAATAGCCTTAATTACTATAGGCATTCTACAGGCGCCAATTGTTACCCAGGGAATAAGTAGGTTGGAAGCTTTTGAAAAAGGCTTTTTCACAGGGTATCAAACGATGGATCTTTTTGCCGCTTTTTTCTTTTCTTCTTTTATTTTTACTCAAATTAAAGAGGGTATGCCACACTTAAAAACAGATATGGCTGTGGCTCGATTTGCCATAAAACCAAGTCTTATTGGTGCTGTATTGCTTCTTGCTATTTATGCAGGTTTTGTTTTTCTGGGGGCACATTATTCTTTTTTAATAAGGGATGTTTCACCTGAATTGCTTTTGCCCACCATTGCCCAATATGCAATGGGGAATCATGCCACTTTGTTAGTAAGTATTGC
>CADEGZ010000059.1:1245-13195 GCA_902827015.1 uncultured Pseudomonadota bacterium | reverse complement strand
CGCATAGGTGCGCATAGGTGCGCATAGGTGCGCATAGGTGCGCATAGGTGCGCATAGGTGCGGCTATTATTCCGTTGAAATAACAGCCCGTCAAATAAAGCTGTTAGCTTAAACTTCTTTCTACTTCCTGTAAAGCTTTTCAACCATTTTTATCATAATTCCGTTATATTTCACCTAAATATACAATAAATATAGCTTCACCTCTCATAGTTAAGTTACTTTTACTCCTATCCTAAATAGCTAAATTCATCTCTTGCTAATAATGCAATGAAACTAACAAAAAATATCTAGCGCATTTAGTAATCACAGGACTTAAATAAAAAAGAAGGATCACTTGGAGGAATTTAGGGTGCCTATGAAGATCGAAACCACCACGCAACACATACCTAACACCTCAAATCCAGACAAGCTTTCATCAAGAATAAAATACGCAAGAATAGTAGTACTAATAGGCATTATTCCAACAAACAATGCTGCTGTATTTGCCGTTACCCGAACTAGCCCCCTATACCAAAAAATGAAAAATAAAATACTTCCCGATATCCCATAAAGAAAAATTTGGAACCATGTTGTATATGAATGGTTGATAAACAACGTCAATCCACGATTAAGCGCTAAAGGAAAAAATAAAAGAGTATTAAATAAATTTATAAATGCAGTCACTGTTAACACATTAACTGAAGTTTTCAGCATCTTACCTAAAACAATAAATAATGCTCCAGGAATAATTGCTAAAAATATACACAATATCCCAAGCAAATCAATAGCGCTCGTTGGTAAAGTAGCATTTCCGATACTTAACAATAAGATCCCAATAATCGCTAAAGATATCGCAAACACTTTATACTTAGTTAAAACTTCTTTTAAAATAAAAAAAGAAAATAGAGCAACAAATGCAGGGATCGTGCTGTTAACGATACTGGCTGTAGTAGCGCTAGTATATTGCAATCCATATAAAGTTAACGTGTTAAATAGAAATCCTCCACATAATGCCTGAAGAAATAAAACTATCCAATCACCTTTTTGCAGTCCTTTTACTTCCTGGTACACTTGTGTCGCAGATCTAAAGTACAGATAAATGGCAATGATACCAAATCCAATCAAAAATCGTATTGAAAGCAACAAGAGAATTGGACAAGTTGGTGCAAGTATTCTTCCAAGAACAATATTAATCCCAAGACAAAACTGAGCTAAGGATAATTCTATATAACCAATGTTGAGAGTTAATCTATTCATACAGTGGTGTTAAGGATACCCATATACCAGAAAATTGTAAAATAACAGGATAGTCCTTCTAAATTTAACTATTTGATTTATAATCACAAAAATTCTTTAATGGCCAGATCCTCCTAACTATCAGAGTTTTTACGACAATCAAAAGTATTCGAATTATCAAGGATAGCTTATACAATATTAGAAAGTAATTTAAATAACAATAACGCTTGTATTTATATGAAAAAAAGCAATACCCTCACTTATCCAAAACCTTTAATGTATCGATACAAACTATAAGTAATAAAGACCCCCAAAAATTCGAATAAAATGGATTTTTGTACCCTAATCTTCTAAGTACACCAAATTGTATAACCGTTTAAGAAACAATAAAAATTTCTTTTCAACTAAAATTGTTATACGATACTCAGTGAATAGCAACTATCTCATATTGAAAAAATCGGTTTTAAGTTAAAAATTAGATTACATTTAATGAAACAATATTGCGGCATTATTAAAGAGCACTACAATAAAAATAGGAAAAAATGTTTGTAGCAATATTAGAATAAAAAATTTCTATTCCAAAGAGAAGCTTGTTTTTTGATACTCAAAGCATAGAAACATTTATTCTAAAGTTTTTTAAGTCAAATCGTTATGGATCTTCTTTATCTAAAAGACCATATCGTATTGCAAAAAGTGTTAATTCAACATCATTTTTTATATTCAATTTTTCATAAAGACGATAACGATAGGTGTTAACTGTTTTAGGGCTAACGCATAACTTATCTGCAATTACCTGGATATTCATCCCATTGACAACTTTCATCATAACATCTAATTCACGACTCGATAATAAATTAAGGGGAGATGAACTAGATCCAGGAACACTTTTTAACGCTAATTGTTGCGCTACTCCTGGTTCTAAATAAATTTTACCTGCAGCAACTGTACGAATAGCTTGTATCGTTTCCTCTAAGGTTGCTCCTTTAGTTAAAAATCCTTTTACTCCAGCCTTTAAAAGACTTGTTGGTAACGGCTCATTTTTGTACGCTGTAAGTGCTATGATTTTAATATTTGGGTTATTTGCTAATATTTTTTGGATTGCTTTAATACCGCCAATACCAGGCATTTTAATATCCATTAAAATAACGTTTGGATTTTTTTCCTCGGCAACTTTGACGGCTTCTTCACCGCTACTGGCTTGCCCAATAATTTTGACGTCTGAAAGATTAGAAAGCAGCTGAACAATAGCAGCGCATATTAGGCTATGGTCATCTACTACCATTACTGTAATCATTATTAATCTCCTATTCAATTTGAAAAAATAAAGCCACCATTTTGACTATATGTCAGAAAAATGCTCAACTGCTAACAAGTGAAGAACTTAGTAATTACATGACTTTTATATTATTAGATTTATGTACATTAATCAATAAATGTTAAAAATACTAATACAATAATAATGAATAGCAATGATTGAAAAAACGACCTATTAAGGATTTTTTAGCAAAAATTAAGCCGCTAGAAGTAATACTCCTAAGTATTTTAAGATCTACTAAGATGTAGAATTCTCGTAAAGCCGAGTTGCTTCCAGAGCACTTCTATTATAGAGTAAAAGGACCTATCCCCTCCCAAAGGAGGAAGAGGACAGGCGCACAAAGCGGATGCATCTAACACCCGCAGAGTGCTACCACCACTAGTCTAGCAAGGACCAGCGATGGGTAAAGATAATATTACCTTATATGTCGATGTCTGTATATTTGAGCCAACCTGTAGTGCATTGGGTATATCCCCAAAGGCTATACTTTGTCCTAGGTTAGAACCTCAACGTATAGAACAGCGGCTTTTATACCCCGTCTATCATTCAAAAAAACCCTACTATGTCCAATTTTGGAAGGAAGTTCTTATTTCTTTTATTTGGCATTTAGGGTTTTCTTGCTTTTATAGGCGGGGTTTTATTTTTAGGCGGCTTCCTTATCAACCCCAAACCAAAAAGATTTACCGTCAGACAAAGCCCTTGCTTTTGTTTAATACTGACTTCATGTTTGGGCGATGGTATCTATCTACCGAAAACTCCCTCTGTTGGACACTATTATCCCCGCTTGCGAATGGTAACGAGCAGGTTCAATTCTTACATAAAAAAACACTGATTCAGCCTGACAACAACTCTAATGACATAAACAATGGAAAGCAGCTCTTAACAATAGTAGACAAGATTTATAGCTTAATATTATCAAATATTAGTAGTATTAAGATTGCATTTAGACTTAATCCCCACCAACAAATACAAGTTTACTTATTTGTTGAAGCAATAACATTATTAACTGTTTATATATTGTTAAAACTTAAAACGTTATTTCTTACTTGGCAAATGAAACAAGGCATTACTAATCTCTTCTATTTACCAAAGGCCAAAACCTTGGTTTACCCAATCAACCTATTTAACACCGCGAGGCTATCATGAGTTATATTAAACCCGTTTTTAAATACAATCATAATCTTGATAAAGAAACATTCAAAAACTCTAAATGTCTACTAACCATTAGCGTAGGCCAAGAAGTTCACGAAGGTGATAAATTTGCTGCCACCATTGATTTAGTCAACAACTCGTTTAACTCTTGTGTTATGTTGGTTGATGATAGCTTGCAACGGCATTCAATGGCCTTAGATAAAAAAGAAAATGCCGACTTTTTCTATGAGTCTTCGATTTTAGAAGGAGACTTATGGTTGGAAAGAAATAAAAAACATTACCAAAATCTAAATATTTTGCAAGACATCATCCGATGGGATAAGTGGCTAAGACATCCTAATTATCTTGAACAACAACACAAAATAAAAGCACTCATAGCTGAAAAGCCCGACTACCAAACAAGTTTTGATAAAACCATTGATGAATTTTTAAGAAGATTTTACCCACGCCTTCTAGAAAAAAGCAACTTTGATATGAAAAGAGCTTGGAACCTTTGCCTTGATTATTTAATAGAAGAATGCACTGCACTCTGTTTGTGGACAGAACTCAATTGTAATTTTGAAATTTATCCGGGCAAACGTAATTTAGCGATGCATGAGACTCATCAACGATTTGTATTACCTTTTTATCCTGAGATGCTTTATGCAGTAAGTATCAAATTTAAAAATAGAAAGCAGCTAAAACCGCAGCAGTTTCAAAGTTCTGTAGCTGCAGAGGAGGCTTAATGGAATTATTCAAAGAAATCATTGAATGGCTATTTGGAACGGCTTTATTGATAAATTCTATTCTATTTATTCCCCAAGCTATCAAGATTTTTAAAACAAAATCTACCCAAGGCGTCTCACTCATAACTTTTTTAGGATTTCTATTGATTCAGTTAGCGGTGTTATTGCACGGAGTTACTCATCAGGACTATATGTTAACAATCGGTTACTTGCTTAGCATTATTACTTGCAGCATGGTAGTGATTTTAATATTGTATTACCAAAAATCTGGTGAACAGCTAAATATTCAAGAAGTTTTTGCGCAATTACCAGCTATCATCTATTGGAAAAACAAGCAAGGCATTTCATTAGGCTGCAATAGCCCAACACATAATTTATTTCCAACTGAAATTGACCAAAACATTATCCAAACCGGAAAAACGAAAATTATAGAAGAACAAATAACCACAGTTAATCATGAATTAAAACATTATTTGTCCTATCAATCTCCCCTAACCAATCATAACAAAGAGATTATCGGTATAGTAGGCATTTATTTAGACATCACTGAAACTAAAAAAATAACCCTAGAGCGATTGGAATTATTAGAAAATATTATTGCCTTAATGCCAGGCCATGTCTATTGGGTCAACCAACAAGGATTTTATTTAGGCTGCAATGATAATCAAGCAAAGTCAGCGGGACTTGATTCCAGAAAAGAAATTATAGGCAAGAAAAATAGCGATTTACCATGGAACTTTAATGCAGGCATGCTGCCAGAGGCACTCGATAAAATAAATCAGGAAGTCATTAAAACAGGCAACACCATTCTGCTTGAAGAGCCTGCTGTCCTAAAAGATGGAACAGAGTTAATATTTCTATCCAATAAAGTGCCTATTCGTAATCAAACCGGCAGCATTATAGGAATGGTCGGTATTTCCATCGATATTACTGCTAGAAAAAAAGCAGAAGCAGAATTACTTTTAGAAAAAACTAAAGCAGAAACTGCCAATAAAGCAAAAACTGAGTTTTTGGAAAACATGCGTCATGACATCCGAACATCCTTAACTGGGATTGCAGGTCTTTCAGAACTCTTAAAAAACGAAACCGATAAAAACAAAATTGAATATTTTACGACTCATTTAGCCAAATCCAGTCATGAACTGCTTCGTTTTTTAAATGAAGTGTTAGAATCTATTCAGGTTGCCTCAGGTGAAATTCCGTTACTAAATAAAAAATTTAACCTTAAAGAAATTTTAGAAAACGTCGTCAAGCTTCACCACCCCATTGCTATAAAAAAACAATTAAGTTTAAAACTACAAATTGATAAAGCTATTCCAAAATATTTAATTGGCGATCCGGTTAGAATTTACCGGATCTTATTGGAATTATTAGCCAATGCTTTAAAATTTACCGTAAAAGGGCATATCACTATTTTTGCAAAACTTGGAAAAAGAGAAGATCAAACTTTTGTTGTTAAAATTTTTGTTGAAGACACTGGTATTGGGATCCCTTATGAAAAGCAGCAAGATCTATTTGTTTGTTTCAAACGTTTAACTCCCTCTTATGAAGGCATATATAAAGGAAGGGGTTTAGGTTTATCCATTGTTAAACAGTTTCTTGAAGATTTGAAGGGGGAAATTTATGTCCTAAGTAGTTTAAATAAAGGCAGTAAATTTGTTTGCATTATCCCTTTAAAGGTCCCTTTGCTAATAGAAGATCCTTTTAAGGACAATATACCTTTTACAGTGATCCAAACTAATCATAAAACTCAACAGACTAAACAAACCGCTAAGAGATACGGGCTGGTAGTAGAAGATCAACCTATTGCTGCCCTAGTTGCTAAAACACTATTTATTAAACAAGGGTGTGAAATTGATGTTGCTGAAAGTGGAGCCGCAGCTCTTAATCAAGTACAAAAACATCAATATGATTTTATCGTAATGGATATTGGTTTGCCAGACATAGATGGTTATGAAGTAACCAGAAATATTCGGTTATTTGAAGAGAGTTCTCAGCATCGAACTTTCATTGCCGGGCTTACAGCTCACGGGGGGCCGGAAAATAACCAACGAGGTTTAGATGCCGGTATGAACATCGTTTTAACTAAGCCATTAACACAAGAAATGGTTGTTAACCTTATCAAAATTACGAACTCAGGAATTTTTTGATAATATTAATGAAATAAGAACTTAAAGATAACTGCGTTTCAGTGACGTTGGTATTAGTGCCGCAGTCAATTTCAAGATGGTGGTTTTTAGACCAAGCACAGGTGCTCAAAATTTTTGCACCTTCCCGGCTAATGAGGTTGCCATATACGTTTAGATCCGTAAGAACATTATTGTTTTCTAAAGCCTTTGCAAGATGCTTAGCGCCATTGTCACCAATTTTGTTATCTCCCAAATCCAAATCTGTAAGGCTGTTATTCTTTTTTAAGGCGTCTGAAAGATATTGAGCGCCAGCGTCACTAATTTCATTGTCGGTAAGAACCAGTTCCTTTAGAGTATTATTATTTTCAAGCACGCCTGCAAGATAGTGAGCGCCTTTATCGCCAATATCATTATCTTCAAGGTTCAAAACCCTAAGACCATGATTATTTGCCAGTCCTATTGAAATAAATTTAAGACCTTTATTACCAATATTATTGTCGCCAAGATCTAACTTGACAATAGTATTGTTCTTTTCCAATAACACTCCAATACATTTGGCTCCGTCAGGGTTAATTTCAATACCATCTAAGCTTAATTCTGTAATCACCCTGTTATTTTCTAAAGAGTTTAAGAGCCTTTTGAGCTGTGTGTATTCGAGTTTTTGACTTGGAAGATTTATTCGTGCTCCATTTCCATAAGATTTTGGGATGGAACCACTACCCGCAAGTGCTTGTAATAATCTTTCAAATTTCTGTTCATCTCGGTTCATAAAACTCCCAATTCAATCACTAAACTCCCGAATCATTGGGTAATATATTTCTTTTTTTCTTAACTATAATTGGTACCAACTTTTTGGTAATTGCTTGTGTCTTATAAATTGAACCATTAAGGGATTGTTCGCTTGATTTTCCTTTATCTAAATTTTTATCTTTAGGATGTGCAGCTTCTTTTTTAATAGTCTCTTTAGGTATTTTTTTAACCGTCTCCTTAGGTTGTTTAACTTGGTCTTTTAATTTGGCTTTTGCCTTAGCAAGTTCCGCCTCATAACCTTCTGTTTCCAAGGCCCATACAATTTTCCGAGTGGTGACTTTGGCCTTATATCGCTCCTTAGCAGTCACAGGCTCGAACTGATTACCGTCTAAATCAACTCGTATTGCATTAGACTTAATTAGAGCTGCTCTATAGTGAATGGAACTGGTGTAAATCATCATAAAGGCTCGAATTAATTTTTTATCCGGGACAGGGGAGAGTTCGTTACGCCTTGCAACTAATTCATGAAAAATACCTACTTTTAACGGCTTCTCTTGACCTATTGAGAAAAAACATTTTGGAAATACTTGTTGTAATTGTTTCCAAAGACTTAAAGCATCTTCGTATGATTTTAAATTAATGGGTCTTGGCATTAAACTGAGCTCCATGTTAGTCACTTTGTCACACTGCAGACATTCGATTTTAGCAGTGTTAATAATACCATCTTCCATTATTCTTGTCATCTTGCTTAGTATATCGACCTATTTTACTGGGTTCCTTAGCAATAACGCATCTTAAATTTATCTAAATTTTATACTTCGTCTGCAATCATGATGTTCTCTCAATAATAAATTTACAATCAGCAACAAACCCTAAATTGATTTTCAGTGAAAATTTTATACCATTCATAAATGAACATTCATTAAAAAGAACGGTCATAAGAGAGTACTTTGCTCTTCAGATGGTTGAAAACCTTTATAACTATCCGTTTGTTGAGCTAAAGTCGGATCTTTTTTAAATGGTTTTTGTTCAAGGTACCAGCCAACAACCGTTTTATTTCCATAGAATTGATGGTCATCTGTTTTAACAGTGCAACGGCCAGATTGTCCAACTAAATTTTTTACATTAAAATTATTTTCATTAAACATTTCTATCCATTCTATTTTGTTAATTGCATTGAGCAGAGCCGTTATTTTTTTAGGAGAGTTTAATAAAACATAATCCCATACTGTTGCCAACTCACCGGTTGAATCGGTTACCAAAAGTTTTAAACGAAGCATAGGATTACCCGCCTTAGACACTAACGGTGTTCCTTCTTTATTTTTATCCCAGACATGTTCTATCTTAAATGACGCTTCGCCTGGGGTTAATAACTTGTTTTCTAAGTCAGAAAAGTTCATATCTGCTGCTTCATTATCTCAATTTATGTCGCCAAGGTGTTTGGTTTCCACCAAGCAGTTTATACCATTGAACACATCCTAGCTGCAAGCTTGGTTAATCTACGCGTTGTATTATTATTCCTAACGACTATTCGTAATGCTTCTTGCTGCCCAATCAGTATCACCAATCTTCTGCCTCGGGTAATGGCAGTATAAATTAAATTTTTTTGCAGCATAATAGTATGTTGAGTAGATAAAGGCATGACAATGGCCGGGTATTCAGAGCCTTGCGCCTTGTGGATAGTGGTGGCATAAGCAAGTGAAAGCTGCTCTAACTCATTAAATTTGTAATAAACATTCATAAGCTCTGTTCCTGCAAATAACACTTCTAATAGCGACTCTTTTTTGTTAATACTTTGAATAAATCCTATGTCGCCATTGAATATGCCCTTGTCATAATTGTTTTTGGTTTGGATGACTTTATCCCCCTCGCTAAAATAACTTTCCCCATTAAACACTTTATCGCGAGGATGGGGGTTTAAACAATGCTGTAATGCCTGGTTTAGAGCTTTTACCCCAGTTTCAGATCTGTGCATTGGGCTTAGCACCTGAACCTCGCTTTTTGCATCCAGCTTAAAATGCTCTGGAATAACCTGGCAAACGATTTCTAGGAGCAGATCTTTAATGACCGAGGGCTCTGTGGCTTCGATAAAATAAAAATCACACTGAGCACTAAAGTCTTGGGGAACAACAGAGGGTATTTGCCCGGTATTAACCAAATGAGCATTAGCAATAATGCGCGACTGCTCTGCCTGTCTTTGAATGACATTTAACCGTGTAACAGGAACAGTCCCAGAAACAATTAAATCTTTTAAAACACTGCCCGGCCCTATAGAGGGCAATTGATCTACATCACCGATGAACACCAGCCTGGCATGATCGGGCACGGCTTTGACCAAATGATGGATAAGTGAAATATCAATCATTGAAACTTCATCGACAATGATCCAATCTGCTTGCAAAGGATTTCCTTCACGGTAAAAAAATTGTCTGTCCTGTCCCACTACCCGGTACTCCAATAACCGATGAATAGTTTTAGCCTCTAGGCCAGTAGTCTCTGCCAATCGTTTAGCTGCTCTGCCGGTAGGGGCGCAAAGCATTATTCTTGCTTCCTGATGGTTGTTAACCACCGCTTTAATCAGACATTGGGTAATTGTCGTTTTACCAGTACCTGGGCCGCCAGTGATAATAGATATTTTGGCGCCTAAAGCATTTTTAACCGCTTCTATTTGTTTTGCATCTAGCTTAAAGCCCTTTTCCTTTTCAAATTCTTCTATAATAAGATCTATTGGCTGATGATTAACTGGCTTATGGCTAACAAGTAATCTTTTAAAATGCTTGGCTGTTCCCACTTCGTGATGATAATGCCGGGCCAAATAACATACCTCAGTTTCTTCAATCACGTCTAAAATGATCCTGGCCTGCTGAAGCTCTAAACTCAGTGCCTCATCGACCACATTTAAACCAACACTCAGCAGTTTTCTGGCTTCTTGACGCAAATCGCATGTTCTCATTGCACAATGACCATTAAAGCTGTTTTCTTTTAAAACATGTCTCATTCCAGCTTGTACTCTTTGCAATGAGTCGCTAGGAACACCGAGCTTTTGTGCTGCTTCATCTGCCAGTTTAAATCCGATCCCCTCAATGTCCAATTCCAATTGGTAAGGGTTACTTTTAACCTTATGAATGGTATCTGCACCATACAATTTATAAATCTTAGCTGCTCTAACCGCGCCAAATCCCAGCGATTGCAAAAATAAAAATGCTTCCCGGTGCACTTTGGCTCTTTGCCAAGAAGTCATGATTCTTGTTAATTTTTTATTAGATATCTTAAGAATTTTTTTAATTTTTGATCGCTTATGTTCAAAAGCCTCAAACACTTTATCACCAAAAGCGCTTATCAGTTTTTGCGCAGAAGCTTCTCCTATCCCTCTAATAACTCCTGAAGATAAATACTTTTGAATGTTATCTATAGAGCTGGGAACAGCAATACAAACCTCTTTTGCTTGAAATTGGCTACCAAATATCGGGTGCGTTACCCACTGTCCAGAGCACTCCAGTGTCTCTCCGATCTTAATCTCGGGGAGGCTGCCAACTACCGTTACACAATCGTTAAACGCACTGGATTTAAGGCGCAGAACACAGTAGCCATTTGCCGGATTATAAAAAGTAATGTGTTCCACTATGCCATTTAACGCCGCTGGCGAGTGAACGGTTGGATAAACCATTAGAAACTCCTTTTTAGCCATATTAACATTGTTTTAAAACATTTTCACTCAGCAGCGGAGGGCAGTAAACTGAACACTATCAATAATAAAAGCGCTTAACTTTTAGGCGGAACAAAAATAATGTTCAAACACACTAAACAGCACTTTATTTACCCTGCACATTGTCTAATACGTTAATAAAGGTTGCTCCCGTGTTTTTTGTAGAATACTCAATGACCAAAAACTGTTTAAACAAAACCGCACAAATAACCCGGTAAACCCGCTTCATTTACGCTTTAAATCTCTTGAGCAATAAACCCACCTGAAGTTCGTAACAAATAAATCAATAATAATTTTTGCTAAATGTTGTAAAGAATAAAAAGTTCTTACAAAGAAAAAGTAAAAAATGCTTTAAAACTGCGGAAAAATTAAAAAACACTTGCAAAAAAAAATTAATTTTGTTGCAATTGCTTTATGTTTTATAGATTATAAAACATAAAGCGGGATGCAAAAATGTGTGACCATTAAAGCATCCCTAACATTTCAAACTATTAAGGAGTTCAAAATGTCTAACGATAGCTTATACAATCTTTTTATAAAGCCAATGTTATTTATTCCTATACTCGCGCGGAAGCTATAGAAGACGGCGTTCTAATTGACGTCTCACAAACTGCTAAGGAAGCTAGATTTAAAATACCGGTAACCATTACCTTAGCGGTATGGGAGTCGTATATCGTTTGGGCAAAAGAAGATAACCAGCGTCAAACATTTCAAGATACCGAGGGCCGCCTTTGGGATGTTCTGTACATATGTAGATTTTTCATGGGCGTATTTAAAAATAAGGTTGAAAGTGAGCATTACTTTTTATACGAAGTCCGTATTATTCCAAAAGATGGCAAAGCCAGCGCCCTACATTAGTCAAATTAAAAGCTGTTATGCATAGTGGTGATAATGGTGAGCCAGTGCTCACAATAAAATTCAAGGTCAATCACTAATTATTAGTCCGCCATTGACGGGC
>CADEGZ010000059.1:0-1145 GCA_902827015.1 uncultured Pseudomonadota bacterium | reverse complement strand
AATGAATGCTATCTCCCTTATCAGAAGCTAAAAAGTACCAATACCAAATTTCTAAATATCAAGCAAAAGAGTTGCATGTAATCGTGGATTTGGCAGCCCATTTAAAATGATTGCTAAACACTTACTAGCCCAATCTCCGGGCATTCTTGTCGTGCTTGATGCAATGCTTCTTGTTCTACAAGAAGTCCTTGGCGTTCATACCGATTGCGGATACGGCTAAACTTTAACACCAACGTAGAAACGGTGCTATATTTCTTGGCAAGACGTGTAAGTTTAGCATGACCACTGGGTAAATAGATTAGATGATTTAAACCAGCGCAAACTAAGCACAGAGGTTTGTTGCCTTCTATCCATAAAAAGCTATTTTTAGCTATTTCTATCTTACATTTAGAACATTGTGATTCTCGTAGAACTAAAAAAACAATCCAATCAGAAGGCTTCTGAAGTTTTTCTAAAAGTTTTTGTTGTTTCTTTTCAGATAACGCAGAAGAAATGTAATGTGTTCTATAAGCTTTTTCAATATATGGATTTGCACTTTTACTAAACTGTAACGCCCTCTTAGAACCTCGACTCCTAGATAAATAAGTAGTTTCTCTAGCAAGTAAATCTCGTTGTTTTGCCCATAGCTGAAACGTTTTCATCACGCGAGTAATTTTACTTAAATTACCTTGGATCACTTTTTCCAAATAAGGGATCCGTCCTTTTTTCCAATCTTCTACATGTACACTTTGTAAAAGGCCCATTCTTGTGAATACATCGATTGAACTCACATATTGATGGTGCAACAGAGCTTCTTCTGCAGCTTTCAAAACACGCTCTTCAATACTTTTCTGGGTTTTAGAACTCATGCTCAGCTCTATTTCTGTTATCCAAACAAAGCGACCCATAATTAAGAAGTTAAATTACAAATATATTACTTGCTGTATGCTTATATAGTTTTGGCGTAGTCTTTATTTAAACACATCTTCTATTACTTGACAATCTAGTACTCGTTGTGCCCATTTTAGCAATGTTTGTGCGTCCGCTTGTTCAATTTTATGCCTATAGATGTCAGGGATTGCTTTAAACTTGTGTTCCAACTGGCATATCAATATTGCACTTTCTCCTTGCTGCACGCCTTGCTGTTTACCCTGTTGTATACCTTG
>CADEGZ010000058.1 GCA_902827015.1 uncultured Pseudomonadota bacterium | reverse complement strand
AATTACGAAACTCACAAAATTCTCTCATGGCTTCTAATAAACCGGTACGTCAACCATTAACGTGTGTCCCCCCCTCTTTGGTAGGAACAAGATTGACATAGCTTTCTTGAAAAACTTCAGCATCTTCTGGTGTCCAAAGCACTGCAAAATTGGCAATCTCTTCCCCTCCCTCAAAAGATCCTTCAAAAGGCTCTTCTGGTGGTAGGATAGCGGACGTTTTGATTTGTTCTAAAAGATAAGTTTTAAGCCCGCCCTCATAATACCATTCGTTTTCTTCTTCAATTTGACAATCTTTAAAACGCACTCTAAGACCTGGGCATAAAACAGCTTTAGCTTGTAATAAATGTTTTAAAGCTTTGCCCGAAATTTTTGGAGAATCAAAATATTTAGGTTCTGGCCAAAACTTAACGGTGGTGCCTGTTTCAGATTTTTCGGTCTTGCCAATAACCTTTAATTTTGAATCCCGCTCCCCTTGCCGAAAAGTCATATAAAAAATTTGGCCATCACGTTTTACCCAGACTTCAAGCAACTTAGACAAAGCATTTACAACTGATACACCAACCCCATGCAATCCACCTGAAAAACGATAATCCTTCTGCGAAAACTTTGCTCCAGCATGTAAGCGAGTTAAAATTAATTCAATACCAGGTACTCTATGTTCCGGATGAACATCAACCGGCATACCACGACCGTTATCTGATACTTCGAGCGCCCCATCTGAATGCAAAGTAACCGATATTTCTGTGGCATGCCCACTCAAGGCTTCGTCCACGCTGTTATCAATCACTTCTTGAGCCAGGTGGTTTGGACGCGTTGTATCGGTATACATGCCTGGGCGTTTTCGTACTGGCTCAAGCCCGCTTAACACTTCAATAGATTCAGATGTATAACTTTTCTTCGCCATATTAATTATCTATAACCTTTTTTGAAACATGATGCCATATTCATATTAAAACGATAATAATTGCTTTGCCATTGCTTCTGCTGTATCAATTGCTTTTTCAAGCGCCTGAGATTGTGTTGCTAAATCCAGAGTCTCATCAATCATAAGCGGCTCACCTAAATAAAAAGCTGCCTTAGCAAAAGGCTTTGGAACTTCATATTTATCCCAGGCTTTTTCAATGATCCACTTTCGACTAAAAGCACTCCCTACAGGAATAATCGGAATTTTAAACTTTTGTGCCATATGCGTCATCCCCGGCTTAACTTTATAAATAGGACCAATAGGCCCATCAACTCCAAAACCTAAAGAATATTTCTCTTTTAACTTGCGCATCATACCAACCAAAGCACTAATGTTTTGGTGCCGAGAGGAACCTCGAACAATCTCATATCCCAAATTTTTCAACCATGTTGCCAGCAAGTCTCCATCTTTAGAAGCACTTACTAATACAGCTCGTTTTGTACGGTGATGCTTCAATTCTAAAATAGGTAATAATTGTTTACCGTGCCAGAATGCAAATAAATATTGTACACTAGGATCATAACCAGGATGCTGTGAAACAACTTTCCGTAAAGTCTTATCCAAAAGTAACGTTAGGTAATAAGCAAAATCCCCCAACCACTGCCTTTTAAATCCGAGTAGCATAAAAAACCTTATAAAATACTTCAGTTTATACCCTTCGCATTTGAATCCAGGGTATCATTTCGTTTATTAAATACTTTTGCCGTAAATCCATCCATTATTTGTTCAGAAACCTGTTCCCATTGTCTCCAATTTACCTCTGGAAAATAAGTATCTCCCTCATATTGTTGATGAATAATGGTTAAATAGATCCGAGAGGCAAAAGGTAAAAAGCTTTCATAAATTTTAGCGCCACCAATTACCATAACTTCTTCATAATCTTGAACCAAAGCTAATGCCTCTTGAATAGAACCGGCAACCCAACATCCAGGTATAGGAACGGTAGAGTGAGTCATAATAATATTGCGGCGATTTGGTAATGGCTTACCTATGGATCCAAAAGTTTTACGCCCCATAATTACTGGTTTTCCAAGTGTGACTTTTCTAAAATACTTTAATTCTTCCGGCAAATGCCATGGCAATGCATTGTTATTTCCAATTACACCATTTTTACTCATTGCAGCAACTAACGAAATATGCATTTCTTAAACCGCAATAGGTGCTGCAATACGAGAATGACATTGATAATTAAGTAAAGAAAAATCCTCATACTTAAAATCAAAAATGGACTTAACGTTGGGATTAATATGCATTTGTGGCAAGGCATAGGGTGTTCTTTTCAGTTGCTCTTGTGCTTGTTCTAAATGATTCAAATAAAGATGTGCATCTCCCAATGTATGAACAAATTCGCCCAACTTTAAACCAGCCACTTGTGCAACCATCTGAGTTAATAATGCATAAGAAGCAATATTAAAGGGTACACCTAAGAAAATATCCGCACTTCTTTGATATAATTGGCAAGACAATCTATTTTCCGAAACATAAAATTGAAAAAGACAGTGACACGGTGGAAGCGCCATTTGAGACAACTCTGCTACATTCCAGCTACAAACGACCAAACGTCTGGAATTCGGATCTGTTAAAAGCAAATTAATCAATTCAGAAATTTGATCAATATTCTTACCCTTACCATCCGGCCAAGAACGCCATTGTTTACCATAAACAGGACCTAAGTCTCCTTTTTCATCTGCCCATTCATCCCAAATAGTAACACCCGCTTCATTCAAAGAACGGATGTTGGTTTCCCCACGCAAAAACCATAAAAGCTCGTGAATAATAGAACGCAAATGCATCTTTTTAGTCGTTAATAAAGGAAATCCTTTATTCAAATCAAAGCGCATTTGTGCACCAAATATACTTAAGGTTCCCGTACCTGTCCGATCGGTTTTTTTTGCCCCATTTTGAAGGACATGCTGCATTAAGGTTAAGTATTGCTGCATAATTATCTCCTCACTGCTTTGACATGAGTAACATAAAATAACACCCCAAGACCTACCAATATCATTGGGCTCGATAGTATTTGCCCCATTGTTAAACCAAATCCTATAAACCCTTGATGACTATCCGGCTCACGAAAGAACTCTATAATAAAACGAAATATTCCATAACATGCAAAAAATAGGGCAGCGGTAGCACCCTGTGGTCTTGGTTTTCTGATATACCATTGCAAAATAATAAAAAGGAGGACACCCTCTGTTCCAAATTCATATAATTGAGAAGGATGACGCGGCAGTGCATCTGCATTTGGAAAAACTATTCCCCATGGCATATGGGTTATCCGTCCCCACAATTCGCCATTAATAAAATTTCCCAAACGCCCTGTGGCCAATCCAATTGGCACTGCTGGTACAATAAAATCACACACTTCTAAAAAACGGCGTTGACGTAAATGACAAAACAACAAAACAGCCACCATGACACCCAACAAACCACCATGAAATGATCGACCCGGTTCCCAAAAGCGTAAGATCCGAAAGGGATCTGCTAATAAAAGGTGCGGTTCATAAAACAACCAATAGCCTAAGGCACCACCAAAAATAACCCCAACAGCTATATAAAAAACAAGATCTAAGATTTCTTGAACTTCCCAAGATCGAACCACCTTATTACGACGACGATAACACTCCCCAAATGCACCTATAAAACCCAGAAGATACATAATTCCATACCAATGGATCTGGATGGGCCCAAGTCTTAGAGCAACTGGATCAATTATAGGGTATAGCATGTTGCGATTTTCGATTTAAAAGAGGGAGTATAACTTAAAACCTTGAGTCAGCCCTATACTATTCCCTTTATCTTGTCACGAAATGCATTGGGTACATTATTTACTGTGGGCATAATTTTAAAAAATTAGTTATTCTTCTAATAAGCCGTTTAACGGTACGCCCCAACCTCGAACAGAATTTTTAAAAAGGTATGGTGCCAATTCTTTGAGAGCTCGCCTATAAACTTCCCTTTTAAACAGCACAACTTGTTTAAGAGGATACCAATAACTCACCCATTGCCAACTATCAAACTCAGGTTTTTGTGTCATATCGAAGTGAATAAGGCTGTCTTCTCCCTCTAGCCGCAATAAGAACCAGAGTTGTTTTTGTCCAATGCAAACAGGTTCAGTCTTTCGTATCATATGGGTAGGGATCCTATAGCGTAACCAACGACGTGTCCGCCCTAAAACAGTCACATCTTTTTCGCTTAAGCCAATTTCTTCTCGAAGTTCTCTAAACAACGTTTGTTCAGGACTCTCTTGTGGTTGCATGCCACCTTGGGGGAATTGCCAAGCATCTCGCCCCACCCGTTTCGCCCACAGAAGCCGATCAGCATGGTTAGCAAGGATGATCCCAACGTTGAGTCGAAAACCATGCGAATCTATCACTGAGTACCACCCCCCAAAAAACTTATTCTTTCATAAATCCTAAAGTGTGCATACATTCTCTCTAAATGATAGCATTTTTTCCTGCGCGTATTAAAATACAAATAACGCGTATGTTTCTATCAAACGTGAAGTGCTGGATATAGGTGCAAAAGTTTTTGGTTAATTATCGCCGACGTGATATACGCAATCTAAAAGGCAAAATAAAAATTAATAAGGATTATAACTATAAAGCTATACGGGGAAATATACCCATAGAGTTTGAACATGAATTGTAGGTTCTACACAATGACAAAGATTATCAAACATTTCCTTAGTCTTCGTCTTCTTCCATATATTCATTGTAACCTTCAGCATCTAAAAGCTCACTCAATTCATCTGGATCATTTGGATCGATTTTAAACAGCCAACCATCACCATAAGGATCAGAATTTACCAAGCCAGGAGCTTCTTCTAAATCTTCATTCACTTCCATAATTTTCCCGGAGACAGGGCTATAAACATCGGAGGCTGCTTTAACTGATTCAATGACGCAAACTTCATCTGAGGCGTTGACACTTGTACCAACATCTGGGAGATCTGCAAACACTAACTCACCGAGCTGTGCTTGCGCGTGATCCGTAATGCCGACTACAAGCATGCCGTCGTCTTCCATGCGGATCCACTCATGGGTTTGTGTATACCGTAATTCAGACGGAACCTTACTCACTTTCTATCTCCCCCTTAACAAAATATTGTTATAAATACTACCCTAACTTACACCAAAAAAAACGAGATGTCTCATTATATCTCAGACCAGATTTGTCTTTGCAACAAATAAATCATAAAATCAAAAATTGACCATAGACATAATATGTATTTTTTTGAAAATTTACTAAATTAGTTTTTATAAGTTTTCAGGGGTTATACCCTTTACAATCTCCAAAGGAAACACAATGCAAATAACCGCCTATAAAACTCACAAAATTAAGCCTAAAGAATCCTTATTGACCATTTTAGATAACTATTTACCAAACCTTCCACCTAAAAGCATTGTCGTTATTACTTCTAAGATCATAAGCCTCTGCCAAAATCGAGTGATCTTAAAAAAAGACGTTAAGGATAAATTAGCCTTGATCCATCAAGAAGCTGATCTCTACCTAGAAGGTGATTACACTGAGAAATACGGTATTTGTTTAACAATGAAAAATAATCTCTTGATCCCCACTGCCGGAATAGACGAATCCAATGGAAATGGTTACTACATTTTATACCCTACCGATCTTCAAAAAACAGCCGTTGAAATTTGGCGACATCTGAACAATCGCGCCTCTAATCAAGAAATAGGCGTATTAATCACCGACAGTCATACTACACCCTTAAGACGCGGTGTAACGGGTATTGCTTTAGCCTGGTGTGGTTTTAAACCATTATTTAGTTATATAGGGAAACCAGATATTTTTGGTTCGCCATTGCACGTAACTCTGATCAACATACTCGATAGCTTGGCAGTTAGCGCAGTATTTACAATGGGAGAAGGTGAAGAACAAACACCTCTTGCCATCATTCAAGAAGCACCAAAAATAATTTTTCAAAATTCTCCACCCAGTGAGGAAGAAGTTCAATCTGTAACAATAACACCCTCAGAAGATCTATATGCGCCTCTGCTAACCAGTGTCGCATGGAAAAAAGGGGGAGGGAGTTAAACTCCTAAAGCCTCTTGGATCAATTTTCTTTTTAAGAAATTAGTTTGATTCACAAAATTTACCCCGCATCCCCTTAAGCCCACTACCAAAAAGGATTGTGATCCAAAGATCTTTTTAAAAAATTCCATGGCCATTATCATGGTACTAACTGCTCCTTTACGAGACCGTTCAAATCTTCGCAATACCAAATAACTTCCAATATCGGCTGTGCTTAACTTAGCTGTTGTTATAACCTCCGCTAATTCCAAAGCATCACTTAAACCTAAATTAACACCTTGTCCTGCTAAGGGATGAATAACATGCAATGCATCTCCAATAAGTACAATACGATCTTTAACATATTGTTTGGCGTGGATCATTCTTAAAGGAAAGGATTGACATACTGAACTTGATAATACTTTCCCCAATTGATAATCAAAAGCATGAGCCAACTCCTGGCAAAATGATTCTTCTGGTAACAGCATCAAAGATTTTATCCTCTCTTCGGTAGATGTCCAAACAATTGAACTGGTAAATGAGTTACTTAAAGGCAAAAAAGCAACAGGACCCTCTGGTAAAAATCGTTGCCATGCTATTTCCTGATGAGACAGCTCTGTTTTAACGGTTGCTACTAAAGCATGTTGATGATAGTCATGTCGTGTCACTGGTATATTGGCGATCTTACGTAACCAAGAATGCGCACCATCTGCACCAACCACCAGTTTTGCTTGGATCATTGTTTGATCCTGCATTTCAAGCGTTATATGCCGAGTACCAATTTGTAATGCCTTGGGGTGAGTGTTTGGCCTTAAAATGATATTAGGGTGCTGTTCTGCCATTTCCCACAACGTTTTGTGCATGACACGATTTTCAATAATATGCCCAAGATCAGGTTCTCCAACCTCTGCAGCATCAAAAGTAATCTCTGAAAAACCTAAAGCATCCCAAACCACCATAGCATGATAACGACTGACGCGTTTGGCAACCATTAATTCCCAAGCATTAATTCTTTCAAAGATCCTCTGAGACTTTCTAGAAATTGCACTACACCGAATATCGATTTGATCTAAACTCCAGGCTAAATCAGGAGTTGTCTGTTCAATAACTACTATAGAAAAGCCTTGATTGGCGCAAAGATGAGCAGCCGTTAAACCAACCAGCCCTCCCCCTAAGATAATAATATCAAAATCATTCTTAAGCATAAAATATCACTATAGTTCAATACCTCGACATAGTTTAGGAAGACGATCTTGCATTCCAAGACCCCATTTTACCACACCATGTTTTAAAGGAGGGATCCATTGGCACGCCAATATCCCCAACCACTGAAATAGGGTATTTGACCCTAATAAATGATCTGTACCCTGGCAAATCTGTTGATGATCAGACACACGAAAACTCGCATAATGACGCAAAAATTCTACAGAACCAATATCTTGTTGATTCTTCCTCGCTAATATTAATTCTTCTGCTAAAAAAGCCACATCTCTTAATCCTAAATTAAACCCTTGCGCTGCAACAGGGTATAAAGTATTTGCCGCATTGCCGACCAGAACCCACCGATCGCCATAAATTGCCTCTGAATAAACAGTACGTAACGGATAAATAATTCGACGGCCCAATTGAACTAAATTTCCTAGACGATATCCAAAGCAATCTTGTATTGCATTTAAGAATGCATTTTCTGATAAGGATTTCAACGCTTCAAGCTTTTCAGCAGGAACAATCCACACACACTTAACTTGATTTATTCCAAAAGGCAACATAGCAAGCGAGCCATCGATGGTAAAACGCTCAAAAGCAATGCCTTTATGAGGTTGTTCTAACCTTACATTCACCACAATGGCAGCTTGCTTATAATCAGAAATTTTTGCCCCAACACCTTGATGTTGACGCAAATAAGAATCAGAGCCATCCGCCGCCACTATCAGTTTGGCCGTAATGGTTTTTTTAGAACTTAATTGAATTTGCCAAAGTTTATCTTCTTTCTTTAAGGAAAAAATTTCTTGTCCACGAAAAACATTAATTTTTCCCGTATCTTCTACTGTCTGATTAATTGCTGTATTTAAAGAATTGGCATTAACCACAAACCCAAAGCTTGGCAAACTATAGGCTTTTGCATCTAGAATATTATTCCCAAAACGGCCTTTCATTGAAACATGGATCTTAGAAATCGCAAAAGCATTGTCTAGAACTTTGGGCCATACTTTTATTGTTTTAAGGCATTCTACACTGGTTAAAGATAACGCCAGCGCACGCGAATCCAGATTGATTTCTGGATCATCAAATGGCATTGCGGTTTTATCCACTAAAGCAATTGTAAAATTTTGATCTTTCAATGCACAAAGCAGACTTGCACCAACTAAACCCCCTCCTAAGATGAGGATATCAAAATTCATGCTTTTCCCCTTAATGATCCGTAGACCCCATTAAAGACTCGATCTCTTGTACAGTCTTCGGAACATCTTTGCTTAATACCTCAAACCCCGTGCTGGTTACCAATATATCATCTTCAATTCGAACACCGATGTCCCACCATCGTTTGTCAACACTTTCATCGGGCGTAATATAAAGCCCAGGTTCCACGGTTAAAACCATACCTGGCTCTAGCTTACGCCATTCTCCCTTCATTTTGTATTCACCGACATCATGTACATCCAATCCCAGCCAATGCCCACTACCGTGCATGTAAAAACGCTTATATGCCTTTTCTTCAATTAAAGTTTCAACCTTGCCCTGCAAAATACCCAATGAAACCAATCCTTGTACTAAAACGTTCACAATAATTTCTTGCAACTTATCCCACGGCAGATCTGGTTTAACTTCCTGAATTGCGGTAACTTGTGCTTTTAAAACCAATTCGTAAATTAATTTTTGATCTTCAGTAAATTTTCCATTAATAGGAAAAGTTCTAGTAATATCCGATGCATAGTATTGATATTCACACCCAGCATCAATTAATACCAGTTCTCCTGCTTTTAACAATGCATCATTTTTAACATAATGTAGGGTGCATGCATTATTTCCTCCTCCCACAATGGGCGTATAGGCCATATCTCTACAGCCTTCTTTATAACATTCCTGTAAGAAAACGCCTTCTAATTGATACTCTTCTTTATTTGGTTTACACGCCCGCATAGTACCAATATGGGCTTTGGCAGAAATTCTAGCAGCCTCTCGCATTAAAGCAATTTCCGTTGCACTTTTAATGAGGCGTTGCTCATAAACTAACGGAAACAAATCTAGCCACACGGAAGGAACTTGGGCTCCGGATCGGCTTTTAGATCGTACCGCATTTAACCACTGCATCATGCGTTTATCCCAATTCGCATTTTGCCCCAAAGAATAAATAATGTATTGTTTATTTTCGAATAAGGTGGGCATTATCTTATCTAATTCTTCTAATGGATAGGCACGAGTGGCACCAAATTGTTGTACCGCTCCTTCTTGCCCCACTCTATTACCAATCCAAATTGCTTCTTCTCGATTCCTTTTTTTACAAAACAAAATAAATTCCGTGCTACCTTCTTGCTGTTTTAAAAGCACTAGTAAAGACTGGGGCTCGCAAAAACCCGTTAAGTAATAAAAACTGCTTTCTTGACGAAAAAGATATGTAGCATCCGCATTTCTAAATTTTTCTTCTGCTGCTGGTAATACAACAATGCTAAAAGGTGGTATTTTTTTCAACAATGTTTGCCGTCGCAACACATATTCTTCCGCTGGAATACAGAGCTTACTCTTTGGTTGCTTTCCTTCTTTGTTGCCTTGTGGTTGATTATCGAGTTGCATCATTGATATCCTTAAAAATCAAGAAGAAATTAAACTTACTTACCTTATGCTTCATCCAGAAACTTTGATTATGTAATTGACCCGTCCTTAAAGTCACTCTATCCTTATAAAAAGCATAGCCCTTGTGTGAGACATTAATCGTGAATAATATTAAAGACTCCAAAGCCATTTCTGTTAAAATCTTAAGCAAAGAATTTCAAGTTAATTGCCCTGCTGGCGCAGAAGAACAATTGCACGAGGCCGCCTACTATTTAGATCAGAAAATGAAAGAGATCCGCCGTAGTGGCCGTGTAATTGGGTTAGAGCGCATTGCAATGATGGCTGCTTTAAACATTTCACATGAATTATTGGCTTTTCGTCAACAAAAAGAATTATATATTGAATCTGTTAGTAAACACATTGAACGCTTGCAAAATAAGATAGATACCGTTTTAATGGGAGATACCGTTTTAAAAAATGAAAAGATTTGATGCTTACTTGGCGCTTTTCTCGGGTGTTTGTAGTACGATTTTATATCTTGAGCCGATAAGTAACGAATAGGGAGTCTGCCTGTTGCCGTTGTTGTGCATGTCTGCCCAGAGTAGAAAGCCTGATACGACACATTGGCTCCCACTTGAACCCAATGGTTCAAGGAAACGTCGTATAACGGCACTTTTGATAGCGCCACCCTGAATGAGAAATCCTTCCACTAAAAAACAGATCAGAAAAACATTATTATTACAACGTTCACAGTTGCCTTTAAAGCAACAACAACAAAAAGCAATAAAACTAACCTACATTGTTAGTCAAAGACCTGAATTTATTTTTAGCCGTTATATTGCAGCATATTGGCCAAGTCGAGGAGAAATTAACTCTCTTCCTTTAATACAACACGCCATTTCCCTTAAAAAACGTTGCTACCTTCCTGTTCTTCACCCTCGCCATCTTCGTCAATTATATTTTGTAGAATACAAACTTAATGATTCTCTCATTCCAAACCGCTGGGGGATCCTAGAACCAAAACTTATTTTAAAAAAAATCATCCCGGCCTCGGCCTTAGATCTGGTACTCATGCCTCTGGTAGCTTTTGATACACAGGGTAACCGTTTGGGAATGGGTGGAGGATACTACGATACGACGTTTTCTTTTCTTAAAACGGACACGATTTTACACCACCGCCCTTATTTATTAGGTCTTGCTTATGAATTTCAACAAGTTAAAAAATTACCTTTTAATCGACAGGATGTCCCACTCAGTGCAGTTGCCACTGAAAAAAAATATTATACCCTTCACAATTGAATTTTATGTGTTATTGCAATACTCGCTCACGCCCTCATGTAATTTTTATAGGAACGAAGGGTGTTCTCTCGTATTAGGCCTAGCCTAGAATTCAATTGCGAAGGGTATAATATAATTAATTTGAGTGGGTTAAATCTCTATGGAATGGATGTGCATGCACGTCTAAGCCGTTTAACAGCCTACCGCCATAGGTTGTTATGATCACTGCTAACCCTAACGTAAAGGCTAAAACCATCAATAAGTCCGGTTGACGACGCCTCACACCTAAGCCTCCTTTTGGCTTAACCATAAAGATCCAAGCTTCTAAAAGGAGTTTATTGTATGCTATCACTACAGTGTTATCAACTGCAGCTTAGATCCATATACCTGAATAGGGATAATGCATGAATTATTGGTTGATGAAATCAGAGCCTACTACTTATAGTATTGATGATTTAATCAGAGCACCCAAGAGTACTGATCACTGGGAAGGTGTGCGTAATTATCAAGCCAGAAATTTTATGAGGGATAATATGCGCCTTGGGGATCAGGCTTTTTTCTACCACTCTAATTGCGAGATCCCAGGTATTGTAGGCATTATGGACATTGTTCGTGAAAGCTACCCAGATTTCACTGCGTTAGATCCAGACTCTAAATACTACGATCCTAAAAGTACACCAGAGGATCCTCGCTGGTTTATGGTAAGTGTACGTTGCCTGGAAAAGTTTAAAAAAATAATTCCTCTTGGCTTACTTAAAAAATATTCAGAACTTAACAAAATGATTTTATTAAAACCTGGGAATCGATTATCGGTAATGCCACTGACTTCCCAAGAATGGCAATTTATTTTAACTCTTAAAAAGGAGCTCAATGGATGACTCAAGATAAAAAGAAACAAATGGCGGCAGTTGCTGCTTTACAGTATATAGAAGAAAATACCATTGTCGGTGTAGGAACGGGTAGTACTGTTAATTATTTTATTGAGTCTCTCTCCACAATCAAACATAAAATTCAAGGGGCCATAGCAAGTTCTAATGCAACCGAAGCACGACTCAAAGCCTGTGGTATCCCAGTTTTTGATTTAAATGTCGTTCAAGAAGTTACTATCTATATTGATGGTGCAGATGCCTATAACCCCCATTTTCAGCTTGTTAAAGGTGGAGGAGGTGCACTTACTCGTGAAAAAATCCTTGCTGCTGCCAGCCAAAAATTTATTTGTATTACAGACGATTCAAAACAAATGGATACTTTTGATAACTGCCCTATCCCTGTAGAGGTTATTCCCATGGCAAGGAGCTTTGTTGCCCGAGAAATTGTTAAACTAGAAGGAACCCCCATCTATAGACAAAACTTCTTAACCGATAATGGCAATATTATCTTGGATATTCATCACTGGGTTATTTCAGAACCCATCAAATTAGAACGCACTTTAAATAACATTCCAGGTGTAGTTTGCAACGGTTTGTTTGCAGATTTTCCCGCTCAGTGCTTATTAATTGGTACTGACAATGGTGTTCAAACTCTAAAAAGTAAAAGTCAATTTACTAAATTTTAAGTTTTTATCCCTCTATGTCCCTAAACCCTTTGGGCTTTACTTTCGAGGCACCCTATCGTATTATGTGCACTAACTATACTAACCATCTCAGAAAAAACTGTTGTGTGTAATTGAGACACTGAGCCTTCCAAGCTCTATACTTTAATATACACTTAATATAAGGGCGAGCTAAACATCGCCTATTTAGCAATAAGAGAAGAGGATTGACTATGTCGCAAACAAAAGCCAACGAATTTGGCAAATGGCGTTCGTTTTTTTGGCCTATCCACAATCATGAATTAAAAAAATTACTGCCCATGTTTTTAATGTTCTTTTTTATTTCTTTCGTTTACAGTGTGTTACGCAATACCAAAGATGCTTTACTTATTACAGCACCAGGATCAGGCGCTGAGGCCATCCCCTTCTTAAAGGTAGGAGGCGTAGTTCCAGCCGCTATTATCTTTATGCTCATTTACGCAAAATTAAGCAATCTTTTAACCAAAGAAAAACTTTTTTATGCCACGATTCTGCCTTTCATTGTTTTTTTTATTTTATTTGCCGTTGTACTTTACCCAGCAAAGGAAATACTACACCCCACTGAATTGGCCGATAAACTTGAGGCAACACTACCCCATGGACTCTCCGGTCTAGTTGCAACCTTTAGGAATTGGACATACTCCCTTTTTTATATTTTTGCCGAATTGTGGGGAAGCTTTATCTTATCGCTGCTTTTCTGGGGCTTTGCCAATGATATTACGAAAGTAACTGAGGCTAAACGTTTTTATGCTTTATTCTGACTAGGTGCAAATTTC
>CADEGZ010000057.1 GCA_902827015.1 uncultured Pseudomonadota bacterium | reverse complement strand
TTGACGGTAAAAGATTTAATATTGAGATTCAAATTAGTGATGAAGCTGATTATGATAAACGAGCCCTATACTACTGGGCAAAGTTATATACTGAGCAGCTAAAAACGGCACAGGATTATTCTACCCTATATAAAGCTATTGGTATTCACATTCTAAATTTTACTTCTATTCCACAAGCACAAAATTATCATAATGTTTTTCATATTACGGAAAAAGAGAACGGGTTTGCCTATTTTAAGGATTTGGAACTACATACTATAGAGCTGAATAAATTTACCGGTGATTCAAGCGAGGAATTACAGGATATAGTTGCTAAAACCAGAAACACCCTTGATATGTGGGTTGCTTTCTTAACAAGGCATGATTTACTGAAAGCCGACAGGTTACCAAAAGAATTGGATAACGAAGAACTTAAAAAAGCCCTAAAGGTATTGGATGTCCTGAACTTTAGCGAAGAGGAAAGGGAACTTTACGAAGATCATCTCAAATGGCTAAGAATAGAAGCCAATACACTGAAAAAAACTGCGGAGAAAGCTTTAGCTGAAGGCATCTCCATTGGTGAAGCTAGAGGTATTGAGAAAGGTATTGAGAAAGGTATTGAGAAAGGTATTGAGAAAACAGCAATTAATATGCTGAAACAGAAGCTGAACAATAAACTTATTTCTTCTGTAACGGGTTTAAGTCTAGAAGAAATAGCAAAGCTAAAAAGTAGAATTTAGTTTTAAGTATAAATTTGTCCTTTCTCATGATTCTATTTTTAACTAATAATTTAACTAGAACAATCTTGGAGTTAAATCATGAAATTTGATATTGATACAGCAGTTTTTATTGTGTTTTTAACCCTTAATCTTGTAGTAGGTCTTTACTACGGAAGAGGAGTAAAAAACATAAAAGATTACTCTTTAGGAAACAGAAATTTTTCTACTGGTGCCTTAGTTTCTACAATAGTTGCTACATGGATTGGCGGGGATTATCTTTTTATAACGATAGCTGAGGTTTACACCACTGGGTTACATTACGCTATTGGTTGTTTGGGGATGGTAGTGTGCTTATTCCTAAATGCGTATGTTTTTGTTCCAAAAATGAGTGAATTTCTAGGTAGCATTTCTGTAGCTTCAGCAATGGGAGATTTATATGGGAAACACGTCAGACTTATATCAGCTATAGGAGGAGCTATTGCTTCCGCAGGTTTCATAGCCGTACAGTTTAAAGTTTTTGGTTATATTTTAAATGATTTCTTAGGATTATCTGGAAACTATCCAATTTTTTTAGCTGCATCTGTAGTGACGTTATACTCTAGCGTTGGAGGAATTAGATCAGTTACTTTCACAGATGTGATACAATTCTTTACTTTTGGCGTATTAATACCTGTTTTGGGTATCGTTATATGGAATGATTTAAGCAGTCTTCCTACCTTTAATCTAGTAACTGCTATTCAACACCCTCTATTTAATTATGAAGAATTCTTAGGACTTTCGAATCCTAAATTTTGGTCGGTATTATTATTATTTCTGCTTTTTTCCATACCAGATTTGAACCCAACCATGTTCCAGAGAGTGGCCATAGGACGTAGTGTCTCTCAAGTTAAAAAAGCTTTTAGTATTTCGGCTATATTACTAATGTTAATTTTAATTGGAATGGCATGGATTGCATTTCTTCTGTTCAATATTGACCCTAATCTTAATCCTAAAGACTTAGTACAATACATAACAAATAACTACGCTCATACAGGACTTAAAAGTTTTATAATGGTAGGTGTAGTAGCCATGTGTATGTCTACAGCTGATTCTAATATAAATGCTTCATCAGTTCTATTAACTCACGATTTTTGTTATCCACTAAATATAAAATTTAAAAGTGAATTAGTCTTGTCCAAAATTATTTCAGTATTACTTGGGGTAATTTCCATATATTTAGCATTACTTGATTATGATTTGTTACCGCTGGTATTTATGACCCAAAGTTTCTATATCCCAATAATTGATGTACCTCTTATATTGGCTATCTTGGGTTTTCGTAGTACGACCAAATCAGTTTTAATAGGTATGGGAGCTGGCTTTGTAAGTGTTATAGTATGGCGAATATATTTTATGGATACTACTGGGGTTGATAGTATTCTACCTGGAACAATTGTCAATTTAATATTCTTTATGGGAAGTCATTATCTATTAAAGCAAAATGGAGGGTGGATTAATAAAAAAAATAACCAATTGTCTTGTAGTAACGGAACTATAGGTAAACATAAATTTCATCAACTTGTAAAAGCTATTACAGAATTTGATTTAATGGTTTTTTGTAAGAATAATTCACCTAAAAGGGACTTAACTTATACTAGTTTTGGTATCTTTTCTACTATTTCTACTATCTCCACTATGTACTCCATATCTAACGTTATTGATGTCCAAAACAAAGATGCAATATTACCATTTTATGAGATTATGCTTGTATTATCTGTGTGTTTTACGACTTATCCTATTTGGCCATCAACTATAAAAAAAGATAATATTGCACAGGTAGCTTGGAGTATAAGCATCTTTTTCCTATTGATTTTTTGTAGTAGCTTTTTTCTAATGTTAAGCAACTTTAGTCATTTGCAGTTTGTAGTATTTATTGTCAATCTAATAGTAGCTGCAATATTAACTCGATGGAAATTATTACTTACTATGATGATAGTAGGTATTTATTCAAGTATAAAAGCTTATCAATACTATACAGGTATAGATAATATTGTTATTAATACTGCTTCTACTTCGCTTATTATCTATACCTTTTTACTAGCTGGTACTGCTATTGTTATCTTTTTTAGACCAAAACAAGCTTATGAAGAAGAAATAGAACAAAAATCAAATTATTTAGAACATAAAGTAATAGACCAGAAGAAAGAACTGACCAAGTTATACGAAATTAAAAATGAGCTTTTACGAAACCTAGAACATGAAACACGCACACCAATTACCGGTATTACTAGCCTCGGCCAAGTTTTATGGGCTAACTACGATAAATTTAATGAAGAACAAAGGCGTAATGCAACCAAAAATATTGCTGATAGTTCTGAAAGGTTAACCAGTTTAGTAAATAATCTCATTGATTTATCAAAGTTTAATAATATTAACTATCAGTTAAATAAATCTCAAGTAAACTTAACTGATTTAGTTTATGAAAGATTAGAACTATGTAAAAAGTTATATATTCAGGACAAAGATGACTTATGGTTTAATTTACAAATAGAAGATGAATTAACTGTATTATGTGATGAATACTACATTTCACGTACTATCGATAATATTGTAGTAAATGCTATTCAATACTGTAAACAGGGGACAATTACAATTGAGCTAAAACCAGAACAAAGTAATACTATTCTCTTTAGTGTAAAGGACGAAGGAATAGGTATTCCAAAAGATGAACTATTTGAAGTTTTTGACCCATTTACCGTTAGTTCAAAAACTAAAACCCCCGCAGGCGGTAGAGGTATCGGGCTTGCTTTATCTAAAAAAGTTATTGAAGCACATAACGGTCAGATATGGGCTAAACCAAACCAAGATAAAGGAGTTACTGTTGCATTTTCTTTACCAATTAATGGCTAACGAAAATTAGGATTACTGCTGTTAAAAAGCGTACAGTAATAATTTAGTAAATAAAGAATTTGCTACACAAAATACTTGTGCTTAAAATATTACTATTGATGTCTGATGTTGTTGCGATAAAAAATAGAGAACACACAGTTTTATATAAGGATAGAGTTATATTTGGTAAGATAATCTAATAGAGCAAAGTGTTTTATTAAAGAGGATGAACCTAGATAATAAAAATAAGGATCAGGATACTGAAAACTTGGAAGGTCAAGAAGGTAAAAAGAAAAGGCTTTATTCGATTAATGCTAGTGATGGAATCATATCACTTTATAAAAAACCTAAAGAAAGTGATATTGATGTAAAGAATAAAGATATCGAGCTGGAAATGAAGCATGATCAACATATGGCACTTGCTCGGTACAGAGAATTAGTAAAAGCTCGTAGAGAAAAAGAGAAATTGCAACCAAGAGCTCCTGAAATATATCATCACTATATCTATAAAAAATAAATTTATTGCATAATCAATTAAACTAAAGGATAGAATCAGCTATTACTAAGCTCCAATTAATAATGTTTAAGACTGGTGTTAAAGATGGATTAGAAAACTAGTATATAATAATATAATGGTTTAATTATATTATTATATACAGTAATAAATATATACTAATTCCAGTATAGCATTATATTGTAATATACAATAATTGATATATATTAATATCAGTAAATTATTATATTGTAATGTACAGTAACTAGTATATACTAATATAATTAAACCATTATGTTAGTATATATGAAAATAATAGCAGTACTTAACCAGAAGGGCGGATGTGGTAAAACTACAATTGCTATAAACCTGACTCATTCATTACAGAACTTAGGTTATAAAGTGTTACTTGTTGATAGTGATCCTCAAGGCTCTGCTCGGGACTGGAACGTAGAAAATGATGGTAGTATTATTCCAGTTATAGGATTAGATAGAGTCTCTTTGGCAAGTGATATAGAGTCAGTAAAAGCTGGGTATGAATTTATTGTCATAGATGGTGCGCCATCAATAACTAAACTAGCTACTGCTGCTGTAAAGATAGCAGATTTTATTTTAGTACCAGTTCAACCATCTCCTTGGGATATCTGGGCAACATCTGATTTAGTAGAAATAATAAAAGCACGACAGGAAGTTGCTGATGGTAAACCAATTGCTGCGTTTATAGTTAGTAGGGTGATTAAAAACACCAAGCTAAGCCAGGAAGTTTTAGAGGCATTAAAAGAATATAACTTACCTGTTCTTAATTCATATACTACGCAGCGAGTAGTATATCCAACATCTGCAAGTGAAGGTAATACTGTATATACTCAGGTTTTTAACGATGCAACGTTAGAAATAGATTCCATAAGAAACGAAGTACTGGAGGCAATGAAATGACTTTAAAACCTAGGTTAAAAAATAATTCCAATCTTCATAAGGAAGAAGCACTAAAAGAAGTTGTAAAAGAGAAAATGGTAAATATAACGATTCTTTTGCCAGAATCTTTAAGGGACAATCTAAAAGTAAAAGCTATCCGTAATAAAACCAATATTACTAATGTTATAATAAATTATATTAAGGAATATATAAAAACATAGATAGCATTTATTTCTTATAAAGAACAAGTGTAATTTAGTTAAAAATGTTTTAATTCTTTAACTTTTTGCGTTGTAAATTAGCAACATTTGTCATAACCTAAGTTATGTATTCAAATTTGTACCCTTTTTTCTTTAAACTTTTTACAGATTTTAAAAAATTGAAAAAGAAGAGAAATAAATAAACCTTAATAAAATAAAAAAACTAAGATTTGTTTAATCTTTTTTAGTCAAGAAAAAAAGGGTTTTATAAAAACGGGAAAATGTAGAAATAAAACCCTTTTTAAGGTGTATTTACTTGAACGTCATAAAAAGAGTTTAATAACCCAGCGTTAATTCTATCAACCTTGATAAAACACAAAACTTATAATATCCCTCCTATTTAAGAATTTCAAAAAAACTGTAAAAAAAATAACGCAACTTTTACTAATGTGTTGCCAAATTAACAAAATTGCGTTGTGACTTTCAATATCTAAAATTAATCTTCATAAACAACATCACGTTTGGCTATCTTAACTATCAAAATTATAAGCTTATCTTCCTCTATTTTGCAAATTATCCTGAATTTATCTACTCGGTAACGCCAATATCCTTTTTTATTAGCACTTAACGCTTTACCAGTAAGTTTAGGATGTTCTAAACTTATTATTCTAATATATAAGTAGTTCCTTATTAAAGATTGCTGTTGATGACTTAATTTACTTAATTCTTTCTTTGCAATTTCGTCAAATTTAATTTGCCACTTAGTCATTTTTTTCTTTCCAGTCTTCAAACCCTAGCTCTTTCATAACTTCTTCTAAAGAATAAGTAGGATTGTTTTGTGCTAATATTCTTTCAGCATCATTATAATCTTCTATATCTTCCTGTAATTCCAAGACATAGCTTTGAATTGCTTTAAGGATAATATGACTTTTAGACCTCTCAGTTTGTTTGGCAACTTTTGTTAGTGCTGCATTTAAGTCATCAGGTATTCTAGCTGTAATTGTACTCATAATTAACCCATTTACTTATGTATTAAGTATAAATACATTGTATTACTTTTGTTAAACTATGTCAAAGCATTTTACATTAAAGAGACAACTTAACACTAACTCCTCCTTTTACATATCAAACTCATTCAAAATCACATATCCATAGTGTATGAATGTTCCATTTCGTGTTGTCGATTATGCTCCTGTTTTATTATCTGGTTTATCTGTTTTATAGGTAGTAAATTATGATCTACATTATTCTTCCAATGTTCTAAATATTTTATCGGACATTCGAACTTATGACCATCATGGCGAACGCTTAAATTATCGTGCAATTTATCTAAATGCCTGTTAATTATATTTGTATGATGATTATGACAGATCTTACTTAAATCTCTATGCAACTCGCTAATGCTGCAATCAGATTTAAAATGTTTTGTTAAGTCCTGCTCCGAGAATATTTTACTCTTATAGCCATAACCTGCAACCTCACGTAAACGATCCATATCTTTATTTAATTTTGATTGATGAGCCTTATTGATATTATGCAGTAGCTCTATATCATGATCCTGATGACGTAAGTTACCATGAAGGCTACTTAAGAACTGCTGCTCTCTATGAGCAGCTCTTAATGCATCTCTTGGGGTTTTAGCGTTGTATTTTTCTTCTTTTATCTTCATAAGACTAACATTAATATTGTGTGCTTCTATGGTTTTATCGAATTTTTGATAAGTTACTTGAATATCAGAGGTATTTTTTAACTCTTTCATTAATGTTTTTTCATTCTTAATTCCCGAGCTTATAATTTCTTTTGTAGCACCCCCTAATTTATCAATCATTTTTTCTTCTTGGAGTGTTTTTGCTATTTCAGACTTAGCTAGCAAATCTTGATGTTCATCAGGGTATTTTATATTATTATGCAAACTTACTAAAAACTCCTGTTCCTTACTGATAATATTTATTACTTCATCAGGAGTTTTAGCAGTTTGTCTCTCCTCCGTAAATCCTCTCAAAGTAGTATTGATAGTATGTACCTCTATGTGTTTATCCAGCTCGGTATAGCTTGCCTTCAGGTCAGTTGTCTGTTTTAACTTGTCAAGTAGCTCATCCTCAGTTTTGACTTGGCTTTCCAATGATTGATACGTAGCGGTTTTAAGAGCTTCAAAACACTTATTATGTTTTTGATCAGCGGCCAGCTTGACTTTTTCTAGTAACTTCTCATCCCAACTATAATGATTTAGATTACCCTCCAAGCTAGCTAAGTAATCTTGCTCTTTTTCTATTGCCGTTAAAGCATTATCTACAGAATCGGAATGCAAACGCTCTTTTGCAAGCTCTCTTGGGCGATCATAGACGTTGTAAGATTCCATTTCTCTATCCAGGATAGTATGTAGTACATCAATCTCATTCACGGACGACATATTACGTGCTATATTAATTTCTGATTGCCCGCCACTTTGATATAAAGAATCTGCTAACTTAAACACCTTCTTTAAAAGTTCGGGTTGCTCAGAGACCACCTGACCTGATCTTAGACTGTGAGGCACTTCAAAATCTTCATTTTCTTTACCTCTGAAAGCTTTGCATGTTTCGTATGTTTCCTTTAAAAACTGTTGTTCGGCAAGAACAATCGGCTTAATTAGTTCAATATCATATTTGCCGGTCTTTTGCTTTGTAAATTCCCTAATATTCTTTTCCAGATATCCAAAAAGTTGGTTATCCCTAATTTCCATGCAATGTTTCTTGGCATTCTCAGGATCAATACCTATCAAAGATTTTACTATTTCTGCTTCACTTGCTTTATATCCCCAAGTTTTTGCCTCAATTAACATCTCCTTATTTTGCTTATAACAGGCTGCTGCCAATTCCAGCAATTTTCTACTTTGTTCAAGTTCTAACATACCGTAAGTCCTGTCTCTGCGGTAAGCCTCTACTATATCTTTTTCAGGTAAATCATATTTTTGAATATAGGCAAGGTTTTCTTTTTCCTGATCACTTAATTGGTATGCAGCTTTATTCCTGCTAAGATATTCTGTCAAAGTAACGGCACTGTAGCTCGCAAGCACATTTTCAAAGCTATTTTGAATTTCTTTTTCTCCTAAGGCTTTATCTTTTAATATATCGTTAAAATCACCCACTTTAATTGGGCGGACTATTTCTACAAATGCGCCTTTAGAGCTAAGCTCAAGCCTAGCATTTTCAATTGTCTTATGAGTTGTGGAATCATGACCGTCATTATCAGCTGCTATGATTATTTTTTCTCCTTCCCTTGCCCTATAATTTTTGATATTACTTATTCCAAGTGAGCATAGTATCCGCACCGCTTCTGTATCACCTTTCTTCTCGCTATGCTTACTAAGTGCCTGCTTGATCGATAGTGCAGTCTCCAGTCCTTCTGCTATAATAGTAATATTAGCTTTCTCAGATTTTTCTACTTCTATAAAAGAACCGCTAATCCGACCGAAAGATTTCTTTGGAATATCAATCTCAGCTTTATTACCGGTTTTACTATCAAGTAATATTTGTAGTCCGCCCGTAATATTACCGCTCTCATCTCTTGCAAAGGCTACGACGGCTGGAAAACTCTTACCTACACTTCTTTCATATACACCTGCTGTTTTGATATCACTACCTAAGTCACAGGTAATATTCCGCTCTTCCCTCAAATAACGATAAGCAACGTTGTGATGATTGATTTCCTTAGCTCGTACCTGTAAATTAGATATTACTTTTAGTTTCTGTTTCTCCAGTTTCTCTTCGAACTTTTTGGCTTTCTGATAACTTGCATATTTATCACTACTATTATGATCATGTACTAACTGCAAGTTACCGGTATTTTCCATACCGATGACCCCACGTAAATACTCGGCTGCCGTCTTAAAATTTCCTCCCCTTACGTGGGTCACTAAGCTAAATAAGTCTCCCCCCTTATCATTACTGAAATCATGCCACATTCCGGCTTTTTCTCCCCTAATACGTACGGCTATTTTTCCATGTTCCCCGTATCTTAGCTCTCTGCCGTTTGATAATCTTTTGTTAGGCTCACCGAGTAAATCACCTGCTATACTTTCAACTTTAAACTTCAACAAGTGCCTTAATTCTTCGGTTTCCTTATTCCAATCTGCCTTTAGGTCAACTCTACTTTTCTGATTCCGTACATATTCGGCATTCTTATAAAACCTCTCTTTAGCACTCATTCTTGGTTTATTAGTAGTACTTACTTCTCTAAGTACATCACTTATTCTAGTACCTGTATTCTCACCTACAGCTATTTTATGCTCCACGCTAAATCCGACTGCTTCTTCTTCTAAAACCAAGCTATCGTTTACTTTCTCTACGGTAGTAATAGCTTTTGCAGGCTCTTTGTAGTTATAATATTCCGACTTTGGAATGTATTTATCTGTTACCTTTTCCAGCACATTTAGTACCCCGACTAAGAATTTACCTGTTATGGTTTTCTTGGCCTCCCCTACACTATTTCTATATCTTATTTCTTCTTCTGTTAAATACTGCAAGCTGCTTCCCTTATCAAAATCTCTACTTAGCTGTTTTACCAACATCTTTATATCGATGGTAGATTCCCTATTGGTATAAAACCTTAACTCATCTATATGCCTTGATAATGATACATAACTGTTACGAATACCGGAGAATTTATCATGGAATACATAAACGTCTTTAATTGATGCTCCTTGCGCTTTAAATATCGTAGTTGCGTATCCATGCCTGAATCCATCATATTCCTTAGGATTAAACTCAATTATCTTTTCGCTACCCAAGATTGATATAATAAACTTCTCTGTTGATGCGCCTATTACTTCCCCTAAATCCCCGTTTATTACTCCAAGCTCTTTATTTGTAGCAGTAATAAGTATCCTATCACCTTTCATATAGTAATTACCGCTTACCGATATCTCTTCTCCTTCTAGTTTGCCTACAAGCTTTAGATACTGCCTTGCTCCTGCATTTAAGGCGTTTACGTGCTTATTCTCTACGGCCAGTATGATTCTATCACCGATACCATATTTGCTGCTACTCCAGTCTCCAAGCAACTCCTGCATGGACTTATCAGCATTACCGCTCCACTTGATACGCTCATTACGCTCTAATATGTTAAGGCCTTCCAAGACTCTCCCACCCGCAAAACAGCTAGCTACCTCTCTGCCCCAATTGCTACTTTGCCGTTTTATATCAAATACGGTACTACTTCCCTGTTTCTCTGACAGAACCTCAAACATCCCTCCACAACTTACTGAAGAGAGTTGCCTTTCATCACCAGCAAGAATTAAATTACACTTACGGGTAGCGGCTACCCTAAGTAGCTCCTGATAGTCATCGTTTCCTACCATCCCCGCTTCGTCTACTACGATTAAACTATGCTTTGGTAAACTAAACCTTCCGTTAGCAAGCTTGAATAACATACCTTTAACCGTATCGTTTTGCTCGTATCCAACCTTTGCAAGTTCAAGCTTCGCCTTATGGGTCGGTGCTACTCCTATTACATTTACCCCCACACTTTCACTAATCCGGCAAACCTTACCCAAAATATAAGACTTACCGCTTCCTGCTCTCCCTCTTAACACCCTAACTCCGGAATCTCCAAGTAGCAGCTCAGATAAAGCCTGCTGCTGTTCATCGGAAAATCTGCTATTAGAAATTTTCTCATCAGCAATTAATTGATTAACTCTACCCGCGGCTTTACTACCTCCAAGTAATACAACATTCTTCTCAAGCAAAACATAACCTGCTAACCTCATGATTTTTTCTTCTTCGGCTCTAATACCGGTGGTAGTGTAAAGGTTTGTTTTCCTACCCTCTGAATCAAATAAATTAATTACAGATTTACCTGCTAAAGCCTCTTCTACTAATCTTTCTCGTGTTTCCTTATCAGGAATACATTTAACGGCTTGTTTTAAATCACTACTGCTAAATACGCTCATATGACGGGTTACTTTATCAAGAACCGCCGCCCCGTTATTTAAATGCTCTATTTCAACAATTCTTCTTTCCTCATTACGCGCGACTGCACCATTCATAACGCTTCGCATACGAACAGGCCCTATATGTTCCTGTGGGTTAATGCCTATGCTATCGACCCTATTTTCTAAACCATATTTTTCAAATATTCTATTTTGTATTTCAGACCATAGTTTTCCTAAATTGACTTCTTCATTTGATTTTACATAAGTGTTAGTACGTCCACCTCGCACTTGCGGTTCTAAGTCCCGAGCTTTTTTACTTTCAAAGCATAATCCAGTATCTAAAAATCTACGGATAGTAACAAGCAAATGAGCATGCCAATTCTTCTCCCCATCGTGAGGTTTATGAATATCCACTTGTACGCCTAAACCATTTTCTATCCATTTATTTTCTCTGATAAACTCGTACACCATTTCTTTTTTTAATTCTAAAGAAATATTTTCTTCATCTGGAAGTGCTAGTACGTATTCTTTTAATAGCTGACTATTACATTTTCTTTCAGTATGCTCTATCATATTCATTAACTCTGAAATGTTTTTAAATTTCTGATGTACATATTCAGGTAATAGAACTTCATGATAGACATTGTCTTTACGACTTGTGAAGTTATAAACTATATTTGTTTTTTCATCCTTGATTTTAGTGCGGCTGTTATAAGCTCCTTTACAGCAGGCATTCTTTCCACTACTTCTACCTACATATTCGGCTCTAGCGAATTGAATTGCCATAACAAGAAATTAAATATAGAACATGGAAAATTCTTGTACTTTAGCATTTCTATTTTAAGAAAGCAAGCAAATTTATTTGCATATTGCGTATATACCACTTTTCTTGCGAAAGAGATGTTATAACTTTTTTTGCTTACTCAGGGAAAAAGGCTTTATATATAAAATAAGATTAGATTTATTAAATAGGTTTGGTAGGCTACGGGGTTTTATACTATATTTGAGTGATACTATAACAAAATAGCTTATTTGTTGTTAACTTATTACTTGCTACTTAACATATTTTTTATTATTATTTAATATATTAAACCTATATAATAAACATTATTGCTATATGACAGATATTGAAGAACAGAAATTAAAACTTGAGCAAAAGAAAAACAGACTAATTGCAGAAGAAACAAGGTTAAGACTTAAAGAGCAGAAAATGCGTACTCGTCACTTAATCGAAATTGGCGGACTTGTAGTAAAAGCCGGTCTTGAGTCTCTACCTACTAATACTTTATATGGTGCTTTAATTTCTTTAAATGATGAGTTAAAGAATAATGACTCAATAAGAAGTGCTTGGACTATAAAAGGTAACGCTGCTTTTAATAAGGAAAAGAAAGATAAAACTCCGGCTATCCTTAAATTCGAAATTGAACCGAGTAGTGATATTAGAGATTTTATACGCTCATGTGGCTTGCATTATAACAGATTCCGCAAAGAGTGGTACGGGATGGTTACTAATCTTAAAAACCTGAAATCGGAATTGAACAATCAATCTTATAAGTATGAACTTGAAATTATTGATAATGATAAAACTCTTACCGAATAATAAAATTGGTAAAGCATGCAACCGGTAATCGACAGTATTAACAGGATTATTTATAAAATCCATAAAAAGAAAAATCCATTATTAGCTGAAATTATTATTAACTGGCAAAAAATAGTCGGTGCAAAATATATGAATAATTCCTTTCCGCTAAAAATCAATACCGTCAGAGAAAAGGGTAAAAAGCTTAATATTCTGATGGTAGAAGTTAATAATTCTTCTACCTCTGTAGAAATCACTTTTCAACAGGACATTATTATTGAAAGACTAGCAGTTTATATGGGTTATAAAGCAATAGATAAAATCAGGACTATAGTGCTTTGTTAATTAAATTTATTTTTGCCCCGCGCGGGGCTTTTTAATAAGAGCCTTATTTTTGTCTTTAGAACAATAATTTTTGCTGGAGTTTTTAATTTTTTAGGGAATTTTAAAATATTTATATGGAATTTTTAAAAAGCTGATTGATGATTTTACTTAAATTTAAGAAACTAAAACGTTACTATCACCTCTACCAGCAAAATGATCTATTTGGCGGTATTACCCTGATTTGTTGTTGGGGTGCTTTTGATAGTAAAAAAGGTGGGCACAAATTCATTTCCTGTAAAAACCAGTTGGAGCTATATGCTCAATTATCTAGAATTTCCAAAATCAGACTCGCAAGAAATTATCGCTTGTATTAAATAACTGTAGCGGCTCGCTTTCGTCGGTAAGAACTGGCTCACATTAAGTGATTTTATCTTTTACTCTGGCTCAATGTATTGATTCTGTAGATCTATTTTTTTTGGACAAATATTGAGGTAATTTTGGAGTTAATTGACAGAAATTGAAGAAAAAATAGTTTACATCGAATTTGGATTACTCTTGTAGTTAGAGCCATTATTCAAAGAAACCTTGATTTTCAGAGTTATTATATAATAATTATTATATTATTATCAATTAATTTATTCTAATTTTTATCGTATAAGTAATGACCGTTTTTATCGAACCTTGAATTCATAAATTAACTGGATGTT
>CADEGZ010000056.1 GCA_902827015.1 uncultured Pseudomonadota bacterium | reverse complement strand
TTCCAAAAAAATCTCCTAAAAAAATCCTAAAGAAACCTTCCGAATATTCAGCTGATCCGCTATTATAACCGACAGATCCTATATCCTATTACATCATTTAGAGGATTAACTTTCATGGGTAGTTTGGTCCGATTTGTCATATTAACGCTCTTTGGCGTGGCTTGCCTAGGTTTAACGGCTTGCCCCTTCCCCCCCCGCATCTATCGCATAGACGTTCGTCAAGGCAACTTTATTACCCCTGAAATGCTTAATAGTCTTAAAATAGGCATGAGCAAAGAAAAAGTCCAAGAAATCTTAGGTACACCCGCATTAACACGCTTTTTTGAACAAGAACGTTGGGATTACTACTACTATTTAAAGCCCGGAAACGGCACCAAACCTATTGAAAAACATGTCTCACTGTTCTTTAAGGGCGACAAACTAGTACGTATCGTAAACGATAACAAAGATAAAGAATAATCAAAAAATACCCTTAACAATCGGATTTTAGGCGAGCGCACTATTTTTGACGTTTTTGGCTTCTCTTTCGCCGCGCCTCTTTAGGATCCTGTTTTAAAGAACGATAAATTTCGATCCTATCCCCTTCTTTTAAGCTTGTTTCCAACGGTATTAGTTTTCCAAAAATACCCACATGACCTTCAAGGGCAATAATTTCCGGAAAAAACAGAAGGATCTGAGATTGTTCAATAGCCTGTAAAACCGTTGTTCCTCGTTCTATTGTTATTGGAATAATAGCTTGTTTATGATTTCCAGCATAAGCTACCTCAACTGAAATTTTTTGTGGTTTAACCATATACCTCTTTTGCTCGTTGGCAAAAAGCTTCAATAAAAGATTCCGCTATTTTTTGTAAAATGGGACCACTTGTTAAGTTTATTAACTTATTTGAAAATTCAAATTCTAAATTGAAATTTACTCTACAACCACCCGATTCAATGGCTTCAAATTGCCAAAAACCTTCTAGGTGACGAAATGGCCCCTCAAGTAAACGAACTTCGATCATCTTACCCTGCTGCAATCTGTTAATTGTTGTAAATGAATGCTGTATAGCCCCTTTTGCTACCACAATAGCAGCTCTTACCTCATTATCGCTTCGACTATAAACAGTCGTTTCCCTACACCAGGGTAAAAATCGCGGATAATCTTCTATCCTATCTACCAATTCAAACATTTGTACTGGCGTGTAAGACACCAAAGTACTTTTCTTAATAACTGTCATATTTCCAATACCACCTATTCTAACAAACAGACATAAGCTACAATAAGCACACCATGAATAAACCTACCAAAACAATAGCCAATAAGACAATTGCTGTTAATCGAAAAGCCTCCCACGAGTATACACTGGAGGAACGTTACGAGGCAGGGATCGTTTTAGAAGGTTGGGAAATTAAAAGCCTGCGAGCCGGCAAAATTCAAATCGCAGAAAGTTACGTATTGTTAAAAAAAGGAGAAGCCTGGCTTATTGGTTCGCATATCAGCCCTCTTTTATCTACTTCAACTCACGTTAAAGCAGATCCAACCCGTACCCGCAAACTACTCCTACATCGCAAAGAGCTTATCAGACTCATTGGTTTAATAGAAAGGCGAGGTTACACCCTCATTCCACTTTCTCTCTATTGGAATAAGGGAAAAGTTAAACTTGAAATTGGCCTTGCCAAGGGTAAAAAACAGCACGATAAACGCGCAAGTGAAAAAGAACGCGATTGGCAGCGCGAAAAACAACGACTTTTTAAAATTACTAAAACTCAGACTAAAAAGGTTAAAAATTAATATACTGTAATCCTTCTGAGAATCGTAAAAATGATAATACCAAGTCTGTTAAACGCTTAAACATAGCGGGATCGACAAGTTCGTCTTTTTCATTAAATGCCTGATGCGCAGTTGCTAATGAGAACATTTCTGGGTAAACAAAAGTACCACATGCCTCAAAAGGAACCCTAAGATGCCAAAGGGCTCGATTACCTCCCACTAACGAAGGAGATGCAGATAAAAATAAGGCTACTTTATTAAGCCAAGGCATTGGTCGATAACGAGAAAGCCAGTCAAAGGTATTTTTAAAATGCCCAGGATATGAAAAATTATATTCTGGCGAAGCAATAATAAATCCTTGTGCTGTTTCCAACTTCTTTTTAAGACGCTCCGCCGCTTCTGGAAATCCAGGGTTTTCTTGCACATCTGCATTATAAGGCGGCATCTCATATTCCAATAAATCTAAAATTTCAATTTCAACTTTACTGGTTTGTACAATTTGCCCCACCAATTTAATGAGTTTTCGATTATAAGATCCTTGTCGCAAAGAAAGAGAAAATGCCAACAATTTCATATTTTACCCCTATTAGCCTTGTTAGTTAGTCATTCAAAATCACTGCTGGAATTCCAACAGGTAGTGTAACACCTTCTTTTTTTGATATTAAATAGGGAGAGGAAAGAATGTGGGGTGGTGTTTGAAGTTTGATCTGGTAAACTGTACCCTGCGGCGGATTAAATAATAGGTAATTAACTGACATGAAGCGTCCCTTATATAAACGTTTATATTTTCAAGTTCTACTTGGAATTATCATTGGGGTATCCCTAGGACACTTCTTCCCCGAATTCGCTACCAGCATGAAGCCTATGGGCGATGCTTTTATTCGTTTAATTAAAATGATGGTTGCCCCTATCATCTTTTGTACGATTGTGGTTGGGATAGCCAAAATGGGCGATATGCGAGAAGTTGGTCGAGTAGGACTTAAATCCCTTATTTACTTTGAAGTTGTTTCTACAGTAGCGCTAATAATTGGTTTAATCATTGTTAATCTTTATCAGCCAGGAGCTGGGGTTAATGCGGATCCCAGTACTTTAGATCCAACCGCTGTCTCAAACTACACAACTGCAGCAAAATCTCGAAGTACCATTGAATTTTTGTTAGGCGTTATTCCTCACACTGTTGTCAGTGCATTTTCAGAGGGTGAAATTTTACAAGTCTTATTATTTTCTGTGTTATTTGGTATTTCTTTATCACAATTCGGCACTAAAGGTCGACTCCTCGTTAAAATACTCGAACAAGGCTCGCACGCTTTATTTGGTGTTATTGGGATCGTTATGAAACTTGCACCTTTTGGTGCTTGTGGTGCAATGGCATTTAGTATTGGAAAATATGGCTTTGGCACCCTTCTACCATTAGGTAAATTAATGGTAGGCGTGTGTATGACCTGTCTAATTTTTATCTTTTTTGTATTAGGCCCTATTCTTAAAGCAACGGGTTTTAGTATATGGAAATTCTTAGTTTATATTAAAGAAGAAATTTTTATTGTTTTAGGCACCTCTTCATCCGAAACAGCTCTTCCCCGTATGATTACCAAACTCGAAAATATTGGTTGTGCAAAACCCGTAGTTGGTTTAGTGATCCCTACTGGTTACTCATTTAATCTAGATGGAACATCTATTTATTTAACCATGGCAGCGGTATTTATTGCACAAGCCACCAACACCGAACTTTCCCTCTATCAACAATTATCACTGTTAGGGGTTCTTATGCTTACTTCTAAGGGTGCGGCAGCAGTGCCAGGAGGTGGGTTCGTCACGCTAGCATCTACTTTATCAAGTATTGATTCCTTACCCGTCGCAGGACTCACTCTTTTAGTGGGTGTTGATCTCTTTATGTCAGAAATACGTTCCGTTACCAATCTAATTGGCAATGGCGTGGCTACCATCGTTGTTTCTAAATGGGAAAAAGCGCTAGATATCAAAAAAGCCCACAAAGCTTTAGATAAAGAAACTGAACTAGAAGCAGACAACCCTGAAGAAGTTTCCGATCTTGATTTAGAAGATGAGCTTGACATTAAAGAAAATTCTTAAATTATGGACTAATACTTTAAAAACTACACTATAATATACATTATAAGTCTTTATAAATTCACTAAATCCAATCACATCACTTATTTTAAAATTATATAAATTTTTCTTTTAAGTTCCCCTATTTCAAAACCTCATCGATAGAGTCTTATGATCTCTTTCCCAAAAAAATTCCCCATATTTTTATTAAACCACAAGGAATATATAAATGCCTAAAAGCTTTTTATCATTGCTAATTTTAGCTCTTATCCCCTGTTGCATTGAAATAGATATTTCAGTGCCTAGTTTCCCAGAAATGTCAAATTATTTTGGTGTTTCAGAAGGCATGATCCAGTTAACCGTCGCCTATAATTTTCTAGGATTTTGTCTGGCAAGTGTGATCTACGGCCCGCTTTCTGAATGTTATGGGCGACGAAAAATTATGATCCTCGGAAATGCTATTTTATTGGTAGGCGCTGCTGGTTGTGTAAACGCGCCTTCTATTCACTGGCTTTTAATTGCTCGTTTTATTCAGGGAATTGGGGCCAGTACTTCTGCAGTTGTCGTTTTTGCCATAATTTCTGACGTTTACCATAACAATCCTAATAACGCTACAAAAAGTGTTGGCATCATGAATTCGATAATAACCATTTTAATCGCGATTGCCCCTGTTATTGGTGGGTTCATTAATAAAGTGATAGGATGGCGTGGAAATTACTTTATTGTTACAGTTATCTCATTTATTTCCTGGATTTTATTATTAATTTTTTTACCGGAAACAAAAAAAGCATTAGAATATTTTGATCTGAAAAAAATAACTAATGACTATAAAAAACTTTTTTATAGCTCAAAATTTTTAAGTACCTCTTTAGTACCAAGCTTATTATATTCAGCCTATTTATCTTTTGTTTGTTGCGCATCATTTCTCTACATAGAGGTTTTTAATTTATCGATTATGATTTATGTATTGCATCAGGCAATTATCGTTGGATCTTTTTCCATCACCAGCTTTTTTTGTAGTAAAATTACCCAAAAATTTGGAACAAAAAAATGTATTAAAAAAAGTATGGCTTTATGTTTACTGGGTTCTTTAATACTTTTGATTGTTAGCTTAGTTACCCCCAATTCCCCCTGTCTTATAACCGCCTCTATGGTTATTTTCTGCATCAGTTTTGCAATTTGCTACCCCATTTTATTTACGTTATCACTTGAAATTTTTCCCAACATTAAAGGAACCGCTTCTTCTGCCATTATGGGAATGAGAGCGCTCTTGGTATCTGCTTTTGTAGGAGCAACAAGTTATTGGTACAATGGCGAAATTATTTTGATCTCTTTAGTAATTCTAAGCACGGTTGGGTTAAGCTGTATTTTTACCTACAATTTGTATAAAACTGGTGAGCTTTTTTAATTTAAGATATGATTTCTTGTTGACAATAAATATGACTTATGGAGTACTATAAATAATCTAGAATATATAAAAGTCGTAACAATGTTAAATAAAAAAGCTAAACAACTATTGTTAGTTATACTGCTTTTCTATGCTTTGGGGGCTGAAGCAGCAAGCGCAAATAGGGAAAATGTGGCTTTATCTCAAAACCAGATTGATGAATATTATGCAACTGGAATACTTATAATTCCCAATTTTTTTAACAAGCAAGAAATTGAACAAGTATCACTTTGTGCCAATCGCTTGCAAATGGAGGCCGATAAGCTTTCGCAAGAACAAACTGGCAAAGTTATGCATAAGGGTACGCAATTTGTTATTGATAAAAAAAATAATAAACTACAGATCCATAGAATTGTATGGGTTGGATCGGCCGAACCGCAACTTTTAAAATTAGGAAGGCAATTAAAAATATTAGTGCCAGTGGGACAACTACTAGGCAGTACTGAAGCGGACCATCTCATTAACCAATTACATTTTAAATTACCTAATGACGAAGTAAAATTTGATTGGCATCAAGATATAAAAAATAGAAGAAACTTTGACCCAAACTGGCAAGATGTGAATCAAAAAGGTAGCTTTGTGCAAACCATCATTGCTATAGATCCTATGACCGAGAAAAATGGTGCAATTTATTATGTGCCAAAATCACATACTCGTGGGGACTTATTTTTAGATAAAATCACTGATGCAGAAGAATTAAAAAAGATTGGTGAACTTGATAAAGCCATACCGTTACTGCTTAACCCTGGTGATATAGTTTTTATGCACCCTTACTTAATACATGGCAGTCAACCGAATGAGTCTTCAATGTCGCGTAGGGCTTTTATTAATGGCTTTTCATATCCAGGCGCTAACAAACAGCCCTACCCTGGTGAAGGCAGTGCACAGCGCATCGTTCTTCAATAATTAAGACCGTGGTTTCTACGTTCTTTAATTAGTTAAAAAACTACATAATTAAATTATGTCTATAACAACTTACTCTTTTTCTTTTCTTTTTTGGCGGCACGCTTTTCCATTAATGTTTTACCCTTTTTCTTAGTCTCTTTTTTAGCTTCCTTAGACTTATTAGACATACTAGCCCCCTTTAAACTTGAAGAAAGTTTCTACAAACATATTAATGAAAAAAAAAAGAATTTATCCAGGTGGATCTGAAATTCTGTTTAATCTTAAATAAACAACTTTTTCAACCATAAATAAGTTGATTGACTTATTTATGGTTTACAAAAATAATATAGTATAATAATTTCCAACTATTGCATTAGTGCCATAAGTAAAGAGGTAAAATTGAGTATTAAAGAAATTCTTTTAGTGGGCAACCCCAATCTAAAAAAACGATGTACCTCTATTGAAGATTTTTCCGATCCAATGCTACAGATCTGGATCAACGATCTATTAGATACCATGGAAGCACGTAATGGTGCTGGTTTAGCGGCACCTCAGATTGGGATTTTAAAACGTATTATCGTGTATGGGTTTACATTTAATCCACGTTATCCAAAAGAAAAACCAATCCCAAAAACCATTCTGATAAACCCTGAAATCCTTGAATTTTCTGAAGAGATTGACGAATACTATGAAGGGTGTTTAAGTTTTGCCAACCTTCGTGGTCTAGTACCTCGCTCTAAAACGATAGTTTATAAAGCAAAATTTCCCTCTGGAAAAGAAATTCATCAAGAAGTGTCTGGTTTCGAGGCAAGAATAATACAGCATGAAACAGATCATCTTGACGGAATTTTATTTCCTAAACGCATGAAAGATCTTGATACTTTAGCAATGTTTGAAGAATTGAAAAAACAAAATTAGCAAGAATTCTGGTTTATTTGAAAATAATAATTCCAATGAGACTTACAACCTGAATTAAAAGCAGATGCACAATAAGGGCATTTGTTTTTACAAGATAAATATTCATAAATGCCCATTTGTGAACCACAGTTACCACATAAAATTGCTTTTTCGTTAAATTCATTGGGCTGCCATTGTTGAACTGCATGTTGCACTTCACCATGACACCAATAACAAGAATAATATAATGAACAACATTTAAATTTTATAGCGACAATATCAAGATCAGAGTGATAATGAATACACCCAGAACGTCGATTGATCTGTATTCCACATACAGGGGTATTATAAATTAATCGTGTCTTTAATTTCATAATCTGTTAGCGCCATGTTCAATATTAAGGCGAATTCAAATATCATATTAACATGGGTCCGATACCTATAAAACCATTATTCCTGACTATCTGATCAAGAAACCTTCTAAAACAACAAAAACAACGCCTATTTAATATAATAAGTTTTGCCTTAGAACAATATTTATGGTATTTATGAAATCAATACGAGACGAAATGAGGTATTACGTATTTCCATAACTTTAAGTGAACTAAAGCAGATGGTATAAGGAGATTACATATGAATTATAGTATCTTTATGACGATAATAACGTTAGCTTTAATTCAACCCAATGCAATTTTAGCAGACGAAAATATTAAATTTAGTAATAAAGAGGTGAAGGAAAACAAAACGAGTTTAACTAACAATGAAATTATTAATGAGATTAAAACATTAGTGCAATATGAAATAGACCATTCATTTTTAATGGAACAAGCGATACACAACCTTGAAAATCAAGTCATCAAAGATGAATTGGTTTCCTATAGAAATGAAATAGAAGATAATATCAAGAAACTAAGTGTTACAATTGAAAAATTGGGTGGCAAGGCTCCTAATCATTCCAGAGATTTCAAAGGGTTCTTTTTACAAGGGTATGCTGCAATGCGAGGCTTAACAAGCGATCATGGAGTGTTACAGGCTTTACATACCAACGAAAAGTTAATTTCCAAAGCATACGAAAAAGCATTAAAACTTGCATTTCCAGAAGATTTAAAAGCTTTAGTAGAGGAATCTTATCAACCAAATAAAGAAGTTTTTGATTATGTCAAAAAACAAGTGGATAATTTGAAATAAAATGTAAAAATTTAAATGAACTAAACTAATGTAAGAGCGTTTTATTCGGGTGAATTTGACATGCAACAAAACTCAGATACCATCATATGGGCAAAAGATTGTCTTTTAGAGAATAAATATGTTCTAAATGCTCCACCGGAAATTATCCAAAAGACCCCCTATTCCAGCGTTATTCGATTTACAACATCACACGGAAATATCTACTTAAAGGAAACACCTCCTGCTCTTTCAATGGAAGCAGAGATTATTTTAATCTTGAAAGAAAAAATACACGCTGCTGTGCCAAAGATCCTAGGCATCAATAATAAACTCCATTGTTTTTTAATGCTCGACTCTGGAATCCCTTTACGGGAATACCTTAAAACACATTTTCAACTAAATCTACTATTCAGCGTAATCCTACAATATACCAATATTCAATATGTTGCCATAGATCAAATTGATAATTTACTCAAACTTGATGTTCTAGATTGGCGTTTAAATAAATTGCCAGAGCTCTATCATCAAATACTCAACAAAGAAAAATTGTTACTAAAAGACGGTGTAACTGAGTCAGAATATAAAACTTTGGAGGCCCTATATCCAACTTTTGTGGCTATCTGTGATCTATTATCACAATATCACATTCCAGAAACGTTAAATCATTGCGATTTTCACGATAATAATGTCTTAATTGATCCTAAAAATAATCATCTTACTCTAATTGATTGGGGTGAGATCGTGCTCGCCCACCCTTTCTTCTCTCTGATCTCCTTTATTAGCACAACTGCATTTCGCTATTCAATAAACGAGATCGATGATATATTTAGTGAACTGTTAGATACGTGCTTCAAGAATTGGCTTAACGTCGCATCTAAAGTACAATTAAAAGAAGCCATACTATTAACCAAAAAATTGTGGCCCATTTACTCAGCCATGGGTTATTACCGTTTAATTGCAAGCTCGGGCATGGACATGGATGAAACAACTTTAACATCATATTTTAGTACTGGTAGAAATGCCGGACGATTTGCAAAATATTTTAAGGAGTTCATTAAAACCAGTGTAGATTTAGAACCAAGTGATATTTCTCGTGTGAAATTGTCCGATCCGAGCCGCACTATTCATGGGTAAAAAACCATCATTGATTCATTGATGGCAATATGAAGAATTAACGAGAATTTCAAACAAGAATGAATCCGTTTTATCTTTATAAGTGTAATCCATAATAGCACCTTCACTTAAAAGAGATCTTACCAAACTATCTTGGCAAACTCTTTCTTTTATTGTTGAGTTCATTTTACTCCGTAACAAATCGATATTTATATCTTTTTTAAAATAATCAATTAATCTATAATTATAAATAATTTTCTTACCCATTACTTTAATCGATTCAAGTTGAGTATCATTGTCTATCATAGTCGGTAAATCTTGATTCAGTATTGGTACTTGTTCCTTGAACTCTTCTAAGTTACTTTTTGAAAAATCTAAGATGAAGCCAACCCATCCAAAGAAGATCGCTAATATAGCTAAAAATTTCCAAATAACTGAGCCTTTATATTTCACAGCGCTATTAAAAATAGCAATTGAAATAAAAACATCATATGCTATCATTGGAAAGTAAAACGCAGCTGGTAACCATGGAGTATGTCTTTCGATTATAAAAATATTTATACTAATAATGTAAGTAATTACCAAGAATATTACTTTTGCAAGAACTCCATAGCCCCAATAAGTCTGGTATAAAGGAATATCCCCAAAAAATAATTTGGAAATAAGGTGACGTTCTTTTTTGTTTATACTTTCGCTCATTTGTTTAATCGATTAACATAGAAATGATTTGGTTGATATAGAGTTATCGACACAAATTAAAAAATATTAGTATTTGACGAATATCCTTAAGTTTATTGTAATACAATTTTCTCTGGCTACTTATAGGTCAAAGATGGCGAGGTTGAGTATGGCTTTCAACCATATTTTATAAGCAACAACGCACATGTTGAGACTAAGAACCAGAGGAATAGGCCTTGCATGAAAGGGCGCAAGCCTACGGTTTTTAAAGTTTTTACAGTTAAATTTGATCCGATCAGAAACAATGTTATAACCAAACACTTTCTAGCAATGCCCTCAATAATATGTCCGATTTCTTGCAGTTGTGGGATCCACGTCACAACAGCAGCCATAAGCAGAAAACCCAGGATAAACCAAGGTCTCTTAGCTTTACTACCGTGTTCAGCTTCTAGATCGTGACAAAGAAAGCCAAAAACGATGGTTAGTGGTACAATCCATAAAGCTCTTGCCAGTTTAATCGTAATACCGGTGTGCAAGGCCTCTGAACCATATTGCATTCCTGCTCCAACAACCGAGCTCGTGTCGTGAATGGCGAGGGCACTCCAAAGGCCAAACTGTTCCTGACTAAGATTAAAGAAATGCCCAATTGCAGGAAACAGAACCAAAGCCAATGCGTTGAGAAGAAAGACTGTTCCCAGTGCAACTGTAATCGAGTGTGATTTAACTTTCATGATCGGAGCCACGGCAGCAATTGCGCTACCACCACATATGGCGGTTCCAACAGCAATCAAAATCGAGATCTCCTTATCCGACTTCGTCAATTTACCGATAGCCAACCCAAGCAATAGGGTTACCGTGATGCTGATGGCGGTTATGCCTAGTCCAGATAGCCCCACCTTACTGACAGTTATTAAATTCATACCGGCACCAAGACCGACGACTGAATAGGCTAAAAGCTTCTGAGTATAGAGTTTCGTTTGATTCGAAAAGGAATTGCCAAAAATAACGGCAATCAGTACGCCTAAAATTAAAGCTGTCGCTGCGCTTCCCCAAGGAGAGAGACAGTAAATAAACCCAAGACCCATAAGAAAGCTGAAGGTAATTTTTTCTGACAATAGTTGGCTAATATGATTTTTCATACTCTCCCGAAAAAAGCCTACTGTAACTCCTGTTTAAATTTAATTGGAAAGGCTTGTTGATTTCGCATATCAATAAGCCATTGAAAAATGACAGTTTACTGATATGTAAATATAAAAGTGTTGTAGCACACACCTAAATATTATTTATACTGTTAATAATTATAGCATTTTCTTTGCATTGTTGAATTTTAGTAATATTAGGCGATGCTCAACTTTTATCCACTATTAACAGATCGAGTTGGAGAAGTGGATTACCAAGTTGCTTATTAATGAATAAAATGCGCACGCTTAAAATGGCAGATGGGTATATAGAAAATCCATCGACTAAATGACGGTGTGACGGCGCTTGATATCGATTATATGTAACGACACGGCACCTTCTTTCCTAACGCCAATTGTAACAAGTAACAATATGTCACCACTTTATTCCCTATAGCCATCACATACGATAACCGCAACTTATCCTGTATATAAATACAATTAAATTTTATTGGTGCTTATTAGTGATGAATGTATGACTATAATGTTATTCCTTATAAAACAATATGTTACATTTTAAAAGTTATTATGAAAAGTACAAATTTAAATTAAAAGAATTGAAGTTTGAATCCATTTCCCCTAAAATCGACAAATGCATGTTTTAGGGGAAATTTAGAGAGGTTTAAAATTCCCCTAAAATCGACAAATGTATGTTTTAGGGGAAATAGTGGTAAATGTTCATAGGTAGAAAAAAAGAGCTTGCACAACTAAACAGTGTCCTAACACGAGCTTCGGCAAGTATGATCGTGATTAGAGGTAGAAGACGCATAGGAAAAAGTCGTCTAATAAAGGAGTTTATCAAGCCTTTTAAATCCTATGTATTTATGGGATTACCACCTACCGAAACAACAACCGCACAAGATCAACGAAATGAATTTAGCAGGCAATTTAAACAACATTTTTCTTTTTCAACCAGTTCAGATGATTGGGGTGATTTATTTACACTGTTAGCTAAGCAATGCATGCATGAGCGAGTCGCTATTGTACTTGATGAAATATCATGGATGGCTACAGGAGATGAACATTTTCTAGGTAAACTAAAAACGGTATGGGATTTGCATTTTTCCGAAAATCATAAATTAATTTTAATCTTATGCGGTTCAGTTTCAGCTTGGATCGAGAAAAATATTTTGAGTAGTACAGGATATTTGGGTAGGCCAACATTACATATGACCATTGAAGAGCTACCACTAAATGATTGTTATAAATTCTGGAAGAACAAGGAAAACAATTTATCGACTTTTGAAATCCTCAAAGTTCTTTCAGTAACAGGAGGAGTACCAAGATATTTAGAGTTAATTAATCCTAGTATAAGTGCAGAAGATAATATTAGAAATCTATGTCTTAATGTTAATAGTGCTTTGTACGATGAATTTAAGTACATATTTAGTGACATATACGGTAAACGAAGTGCCATGTATCAACAAATTGTTACAAAATTGGACAAGGACAAAGCAACTCGAGAAGAACTAATCCAAGCAATTGGTGTTTCTCCTGGGGGGGATATCTCTGACTACTTGAATGATTTAGAAATGGGAGGTTTTATAGAAAGAGAATACACTTGGAATATTACCACTAAACTTCACTCCACTCTTAGCCACTATCGATTGCGAGATAATTATACTAGATTTTATTTGAAATATATATTGCCTAACAAGGCTAAAATAAAAAATGGGCAATTTGAAAATGTTTCTATTAATAATTTGCCGGGTTGGAATTCTATACTTGCATTGCAATTTGAAAACCTGGTTATAAGCAATAACAAAAAAATCATTGAATTTTTATCTATTAATCCCGAAGATATAATTCTATCTGGGCCTTATTTTCAACGTAAAACTACCCGCCAACAAGGGTGCCAGATCGACTACATGATCCAAACAAAGCACGACATTATCTATATATGCGAGATTAAGTTCAAGCGTGAAGAAATAGCTGTAGATATTATTAATGAAGTGCAAGAAAAGATACAGCGTTTGAAGGTACCAAAATACATATCACGAAGAGCAGTATTAATTCATGTAAACGGGGTAAAAGACGAGGTTCGTGATGCTGACTACTTCTCTTCTATAATTGACTTCAACTTCTTTTTGATACAGGAATAGATTGCTCTAAAATTTCATCTGATTTACACTTTAACGGACCGAAGACGACTTTATGGTGATAATTGAAACACAAAGATTGATTCTTAGAACTTGGCAATCTAAAGATCTGATGAAGTATTTTCGTATAAATCAAGATCCTAAAGTATTAGAATTCTTAGGAGACCCACCATCTTTGGAGAAGATAAAGACTTTTATTGGTTCTGCAAATAAGCAATTTGATGCAATAGGTTATTCCCTTTGGGCTACTGAAGAGAAGTCTAGCGGAAAGTTGATAGGAAGCATAGGATTAAATCACTTAAAATGGAACCCTCCATTTAAACCAAATATAGAAATTTCCTGGAAAATTAGTTCCGAATTTTGGGGGAAAGGTTATGCTACTGAAGGAGCAACCGCTGTTTTAAAATATGGCTTCGAAAAATGTAAATTACAGGAAGTCGTTTCCTTTACCAATCCACAAAATATTCGTTCTATTCGTGTTATGGAAAAAATTGGTATGAAACGTGATCCATCAGGTGATTTTTATCGTAGTGAATTACCAAAGGACCATCCATTATCCTTTCATATTCTATTCAGAATTAAAAAATAAAATAAAAAGGGGGC
>CADEGZ010000055.1 GCA_902827015.1 uncultured Pseudomonadota bacterium | reverse complement strand
ATCCAAATGCAGCACCTAAAGCACCAACTAAGCCTTGGAAGGACCAAAGTGGGTGGGAAAGACTGAAAACTATAGGTAAAGGAGTATGGTCGGCAGTAAAAGGAGTAGGTAAGGCAGTTGTAAAGGGAGTTGCTTCCGTAGGGATCGTGGTGGCAGGAGCTCTTATGGCTGGGGTGGTTGGTGGTTTACAACAAACACTCACGGGTCTCGGGCAGATCGCTATAGCAGTGCCGAAAGCTTTGCTTGATGGAAAAAATTGGAAAGATGGTAGGTTGTTATCAATAGATAATTGGAAATCGGTCTTTAAATCTATGGGTCGCGATTTACTGGAGGGGTTTGGAAATCTTGGTGTAGGTTTAGCAAAATTTGCAGTAGGTTCAGCTATTACAGGTAGTATAATTTTTGCTATTGCAAGTGGTGTAGGCGTGCCAGCTGTGGCCGCAATAGCCCCAATTACTTCGGGATTAGCTGCAATACCTGTTGTTGGTTCAACTATTGCACCAGTTGCTAGTGTAGCCCTTTCTAGTATGGCTACTGTTGGTACAGCTGTTTCTACGGGCTTAGCAACAGGGGCATCTGTTGTTGCTTCGCATGCTGCACTTTCAGCAGGTGTTGCTGCGGCAGTTACAACGGTGGGTGTAGGTACTAAAACGGCTGTGGATATCAGTAGACAAGGTAGTTCAACATTAGCTGCACAAACACAACAAAAGAAACAAAGTGGTAATGTACCAAATGTTCCGTCTGCAGTTTCTCAGCAACAAACCAATGAATTAGCCAATTTACAAACAGTTTCTGCACACCAGTCACAAAATGCACCAGCCACAGAACACCCGGTGTTGTCCTCTCCGACACAAGCTTCTAATAAGAGAGTATTGCAAGGCTCGCCTCTTGATCCTGCTGTACGTCAAGAAATCGAAGGAAGAATGGCTAGTATCAATCAAAAACCAGGAGTTGATGGAGCACTTGCCATAAAAGGAGGGAAACCGGTGTTTAGTGGAAGAGATCCAGTACAGGCGTTGGAAAAGTGTGGAGAACGTGCTTTACAAAATCTTACTTATACTTTAAGGCTACCAGCAGGCAGCAATCCTCAAGATGCGGAACGCTTTCTTGCTGGTGCACAAAAGTTTAAAGTTTCCAAGGTTGTTATTGGTACAGATGAATATAAAGTTAATAAGAAGGATGGTGGTGGTTACACAGTACAGCAAACAGATAAGACCCCTACACTTCCAACAAGCAAACCAAATAATACACTGAGTCAATAACGCCAATAGTGGGGCATTAATAATACAAGTAACGTAAATAATTCTAAACGACCCGCCAACATTGCAATACTGATCACAATTTTAGCCGGATCACTGAAAGATTTAAAATTATCGGGTGCCGCTCCTAGCATTAACCCAGTATTAGAGATGCTTGCCGTTAAGGATGAAAAAGCTGTTAAAGGATCAAGGCCCATGGCGAGTAATAAAAGTAATAACACAATAAAAATGGCAACAAAAATACAGAAAAATCCTAAGATAGCATCTAAAGTTTTGTGCGATAGACGACTAAGCCCGAACTTAATAACATAATGACCATTGGGGTGAATAAGTCTTTGAATTTCACGAGCACCTTGTTTTTTTAGTACTAGTAGTCGAATGATTTTTATTCCACCTGCTGTAGAACCAGCACAACCACCCAACAGGCATATAAACATTAATAAGATTGGGACAAAAGTGGGCCAATTACTAAAATCGGCACTAAAAAAACCGGTGGTGGTGAAAAAAGCGGTTACATGAAATATGGTTTTAGTGATGGTGGTATGAATGTTAGTAAAGGCATGGTAATAAAGCAGAGTAAGACTTATTAAAATGATGATAAAGAACCAAAGCTTGAAGTACATTTTAAATTCTGGGTCTTGCCAATAATGGGATAAGCTACGACGTCGTATGGCAGAGAAATGTAAAGAAAAGTTTATTGCGCCAAGCAGCATAAAGACGACACAAAGCCATTCCAGAATTGGGTTATGAAAAGAATTAAAATTATCATCATGCGTACAAAACCCCCCCGTGGAAATTGTACTAAAACTGTATCCAATGGCATCGAACAAATTTAATCCTGCTAGCCAATAACAGCAGGCGCAAATAAATACTAAACCTACATAAATTAACCACAATGTTTTAGCAGTTTGGGCAATTCTGGGGGTTAGCTTATCTTCTTTAAAGGGGCCTGTCATTTCAGCACGAAATAATTGCATGCCCCCTATTCTTAATAAAGGCAGTATGGCAATGCCAAGTACAATAATACCGCCGCCGCCAATAAACTGTAATTGTTGTCGATAATATAAAATAGATCGAGGCATATCGTCTAAATCTGAAAGTACAGTTGCTCCAGTTGTTGTTAGTCCGGAAATGGTTTCAAAAATCGCATCTATATAAGGGATATGAGGTGTTTCTGAAAAAGTGAAAGGAAATGCCCCTGTTAAAGATAAAGCAATCCATAACAAGACTACAATTAAAAAAGCTTCTCTTGCTTGCAAGTCTCTAGATTTTTTTCTAAACGGAAACCACAATAGAACTCCTAATATTAAAGTGGCGGTTGTTGCCGCGCAAAAATCGAAGATGGTATTTTCTTTATACCAAAAGGCAATCAATATTGGTGGTAGCATGGTTGCACTAAAAGGCATTAGGAGTAGACCTAAAATTCTGGAGGCATTGGTGATATAGTTAATGTTCATAGCGTTTTGTTGCTAAATAAAAATTGAAAGGCCTTCCTGAAATAATCGCTCTACTTGGCGGATTTTTCGTTTATCGAGCAAGAGTATAATGACTCGATCGCCTGCTTCGATGACTGCATTTTTGTGCCCCATTAGTGTTTTGTTGCCGCGCACAATTGCAATAATACTTGCTTCTCTAGGTAAGGGGATATCTTTAAGGTGTCTTCCTATAATTTTGGAAGATTTTTTGTTACCATCTACAATCATCTCTATTGCCTCGGCAGTTCCTCGATGCAAGGCATGTACATTTACAATGTGGCCACGTCGAACATGTGTTAACAAGCTCCCTATAGTAACTTGTTGTGGGGAAATAACAATATCGACTTCGCCACCTTCTATTAAATCGAAATAAGAAGGGCGGTTAACAAGGGCCATTACTTTATTTGCACCTAAGCGCTTGGCGAGAAGGGCTGACATGATATTGGTTTCGTCTCGATTGGTCATTGCACAAAACACATCGGTATTTTCAATGTTTTCACTTAACAACAGCTCTTTATCTGATGCATCTCCGTGCAATACAACACCGGAGGTAAGGTGCGTTGCCAAAGATTCAACACGGGCGTTGTTTTTTTCTATCACCTTTATCTGAAATTCTTTTTCTAAAGTAGAGGCAAGACGTGTTCCAATATTTCCTCCACCAGCAATAATAATACGTTGATTGGGTGAAGAAAGAGAGATAAAATTACCCATAATTTGTCGACTGTCTGATTTGGCGGATAGGAAGAATACTTCATCATTGGCCATTATGGTAGTACTACCGCTTGGAATAACAGGACTTCCTTGGCGGAAAATAGCCGCGATTTCAACGTCTATATTGGGTAAATACGAAGATAGAGATTTTAAAGGAGGGCCCACTAATGGCCCCTTGTTGGAACGGATTTTAACGGCAATGAGTTGTAGTTTTTGATCAGAAAAATCTACCACTTGCAATGCGTCTGGGTATTCAATCATGCGACGTGCGTAATTAGAAATAAGTTGTTCTGGGCTAATTAATACATCAATAGGAAACCCTGAAGTTCCAAATAGCTCTTCATGCATTAGGTAATGTAAAGAACGGATCCGAGCAATTTTAGTGGGGACTTGAAAAAGTGAAGAGGCAACTTGGCAAGCAACCAAATTTATTTCATCATCACTGGTAACAGCGATAAGCATGTCAGCTTCTTCTGCCCGACCACGCCTTAATATTGTTGGATAGGCGCCATTGCCGGTAATGGTTAAAACATCCAAGCGTTCTTGTATCGAACGTAAACGATCGCCGTCAATGTCGATAATCGTGATATCGTTGTATTCGGTGGCAAGATGTTCCGCTAAGGTAGCGCCCACCTGCCCTGCGCCTAATATAATGATCTTCATTTTAGCAATTCATTGCTTTGAGTATACGTGCATAGTAAAAGCCATCTGCTTCGTTTTGTCCAGGTAAAAATTGATGACCAATGACTTGCGGTTGTCCACAGGGCATTGGGATAGGCAAATGGGAAGCGTCTTTTTGCTGGTTTAAAAACAATTGTATTACGTTTAAATTTTCTTCGGGAAGAATAGAACAGGTTGCATAAACAAGTATGCCGCCCGGCTTTAAAAGTGGCCATAAGGCATTTAATAATTGCATTTGTTGCAAAGCCAGCTTAGTAATATCGCTAAGTTTTCTTAAATATTTAATATCAGGATGCCGCCGAATAACACCTGTTGCCGAGCAAGGCGCGTCTAATAAAATGCGGTCAAAAAACTTGCCATCCCACCAAGTACCTGGAGCTTTAGCGTCTGCTGTTAAAACAGTAGCTTTTAACTGTAATCGGTTTAAATTTTCAGTAATCAATGTACTGCGGCTCTGTGAAATATCTAAGGCTGTCACTTCAAGGGTAGGCTCTGTTTCAAGCATATGTGCTGTTTTTCCACCAGGAGCGGCACATGCATCTAGTACGCGTAAATTAGGAGCAAGTTGTAAGAATTCTACTGAAAATTGCGCAGCGGTATCTTGTACTGAGAACGAGCCTTCTTTAAAACCCGGAAGTGTTGTAATTTCTGTAGGTACTTTTAGAATAATACCGCTTTTCGTATGAGGAATTGGTACTGCGGGTAAGCCAATTTCTTCTAGGCGTTTAATATAATGTTCTTGGGTTTCTTGTTGAAGATTGATCCGCAAACTGAGGGGGGGCGATAGATTATTATTGCCTAAAATAGCTTCCCAATCTTTAGGCCAGGCCTTTTTAATGATATGGATCAACCAGGAGGGATGGGCGTAATAAGCTTCCTCGTTTGTTGTAGGAATTTTTTGGTGATCTTGAAATTGTCGTTGGTAAGAACGTAACACAGCATTTACCAACGGGGCCGCCCACGGGGTATTTAAAGCCTTTGCTGCCTCTACTGTTTCATGAATTACCGCATGTTCTGCAATACGCATTTCTGTTAATTGATAAATTCCGGCACAAATCAAATAGACTAATTCAATATTTTTTTGTTTAATGGGTTTTTGTAGTAGTTGATTTGTAATAAATAAAAGACGAGGGTACCAACGAATTACCCCAAAAGCAAGTGCTTGAAGAAAAGCAGCATCTTGCGTATTTTTGCACTGGTTTTTAAAGGTTGGTAACAATTGGCTTAGGGAATGCTTTTTCGTTAAAACCTCATGAATTAATTTTGTGGTAAGCGCTCGAATATTCATATAAGATATTTTTAAGAATTAATACGAAATTCCTTAAAGTGTATAATGGCTATTTATCTGTACAGGAGCTCGCTATGCTATATACATTAACAAGTTCATCCTGGGCAGACTCATTTTCTCCTGCTCTGCAAGAAAATGCAATTGTGGCGCTTGAAAATGGCAAAGTAATTTATTTTCCCCGATTATCTTTTCAGCTTACCGCTGCAGAAAAAGAATTATTAACCCCACGTGTTTTAGGCGAGGGCTCTAAAAATATCAGTTTTAACCCAAAAACGCATAAAGTAAGGGGCGCTTATGGAGATAAAACCTGTTTATCAACATTAATGGCACGTTTTTTCGAAAATGCGCAAGGCTTATTAGCAGCCTTAATTCCACATTATGAAAAATTTTTAATAACAGGACGAACCAGTTATAGACCGATTGAGATTGCAGGAAGAAAAACTTCGCTTTTAAAAGATGATACGCGATTACATGTGGATGCTTTCCCGGCTACTCCCAATTATGGAAAAAGAATACTGCGTGTTTTTACTAATATTAACCCATCGGGAGAAGCACGTGTTTGGCATTTAGGTGAACCTTTCGAAGAAGTGGTTAAAAAATTTTTTCCGACGTTGCGAAAGCCTTGGTTGGGTATTCGAGAACTTTTATTTTTACTAAAAATCACTAAATCTTATCGGAGCCTCTATGATCATTATATGTTAATGTTGCATGATAAAATGAAAAAAAGCGATTCTTATCAGGATAAAGTTAATAAAACGGTTGTAGAGTTTCCAGCAGGAAGCACGTGGGTAGTAATGACAGATGCAGTATCGCACGCAGCATTATCTGGACAATTTCTTTTGGAACAAACATTTTATTTGCCTGTCATGAATATGAAAAATCCAGAGTTTTCTCCTTTAAAAATATTGGAACGCGTTTTAAATCAGAAATTACTCGATTAATTTTTAATTAAAATAATTTCCTACTGCAAATAGAGATCTTTTAGCATTTAAAATGTCGTGTACCGGTAGCGGTTTTCCACCTGGTAATTGGAGCTCTCGTAATTTTAGAATGCCATCTTGTGTTGCAATATCAAGACTTTCATCGCTTATTCCTATAATGGTTCCAGGCTTGGCATTTACAAGAGTGGGCAAAGGTTTTGCAGACCAGATCCGCACCGTTTGATCTTGAATTTGGCTAAAGGCTACAGGCCAAGGGTTAAAAGCACGTATTTTGCAGTCAAGATCCTTAGCAGAATCTTGCCAGTTAATTTTTGCGTCTTGTTTAGAAATTTTAGCGGCATAAGTTGCTTCGTTAGGATCTTGTTTTTGTCTTGTAAGCGTTCCTACTTCTAGTTTTTCTAAAGTTTCTATTAAGGCTTTGGTACCCAAAACAGTTAACCTATTTTGCAGGGTTTTGCTAGTATCTTCTGGATGGATGGGACAAGAATGTTTCAGTAGAACATCCCCTGTATCCAGCCCTTTATCCATTTGCATAATTGAGATCCCTGTTATTTTATCACCCGCCAGAATAGCATGTTGAATGGGAGCGGCTCCGCGCCAGCGGGGTAACAGGGATGCGTGAATATTGATGCACCCATAGCGAGGGATGTTTAAAATATAAGAAGGCAAAATAAGCCCATAAGCCACAACGATTAAGAGATCTGGGTTAAGATCGTGAAAGATCTTTTGCTCATTAGGATCTTTTAAATGACAGGGTTGGTAGAGTGGAAGTTTGTGTTTAATTGCCAATTGTTTAATAGCACTAAAATGTACCGAACGTCCTCGCCCTTTTGGTCTATCAGGCTGGGTATATACGGCAACGATCTCGTGCACAGAGGCAATCAGCGCTTTTAAAGGTTCACTTGCAAATTCTGGGGTTCCTGCAAAAATAATTCTCAATCTTCTAGCCCTTAAATAATATATAGCTTATAATGCCCTTTTTCGGATTTTTTCTAACTTTTTACGTAATAATTGTTGTTTTAGGGGGGAAAGGTGGTCATAAAAAGTGATGCCATCCAGGTGGTCAATTTCATGTTGAATAGCATTGCATAATAAACCCGTTGCACTTAATTCATGTAATTTCCCATGTTGATCATAAAATGTTACGTCTAATTCTTTTGCACGTTTTACTTTACCCCAAACACCAGGAAATGATAAGCAACCTTCCTCAAATACGATAGTATCTCGTGTTGCAACAATAGTAGGGTTAACTAAATGCAAGGGTTGGTTCATTTTATGTGAGATATCAATAACGATAACCCTTTTTTGAACGTTTACCTGTATTGCTGCGAGCCCTGCGCCAGAAGCTTCATACATGGTTTCGAACATATTATTTATGAGTGTGGTAAGTTCTTCGTCAAAATGTTTAACAGGTTCTGCGATGTTTTTCAGCCGAGGATCTGGAAATTGTAAAATATTTAATAAAGGCATTTCGTTGTCTCCACGTTTAATGTACTCTTCTTGTGAAGAGCGTGTGAGTTCTTTAACAAACTATAAAATTATATCGCAAAATCTCACTATACTCCATATTAATCCTTTAGAAAAATGTCGCATTGGTAATGGAAAGGGGTAATTATGTTTATTAAAACATGTATGAATATCGGATTTTATATCGCCTTAGGATTAGGTCTAAGTGGATTTGTTTATGCTGTTGAACAAGCACCAGCTAAAAATGTAGGTAAATTGGAACCACAGATCCGTATAGAACCATCGACTGTTGCTTCAGAGCAAACTATCCCAATTGAAAAACTGCGCCCTTTTTTAAGAACATCACTGATCTTTGCAGACAAAAAACAATTTAAAGAAACTCCCTACATAATTGCACAAGCAAATGGGCAAACTGAGGGAGGTGCTGCAGGTTCAATATTATATGTACACGGTATTCAGGAAGCGGAAGAACCAATGTATAACGTTTATAAGGGGGGCAAGGCTTATAAGCATCCGAATACTGGTGAAATGCTTGGCTTTGAAGCGCTTGCGATTGGTACGGCAGAATTACAATCTGTAGGAGAAGTATCGGAATTTAAAGTTATTAAAGCTTCAGAAAGTATTGAAAATGGTGGAAGGGTATTGCCAAGTTTTGTGGCCACACTGCCTTCAAATTTGATTATGCGTCCTGCCAAGTATACCGGAAATGCGGGACTGATTTTATCAGCTAGAGATGGTCTTGATCAGATTGGGTTAAATCAGGTAGTTGTAATTAGCTTAGGTAAAAGAGAAGGTATAGAGGAAGGCAACATTTTAGACATTTATCAAACTGGGAAAAAAGTTCGGGATCCCGAATCTAAAGGTTGGAGGCTTCGTACCATTACTTTGCCAGATACGCGAGTTGGCAAGATATTAGTGTTTCAGGCGCATGAAAAATTAAGCTTAGCTTTGATATTAGAAGCAAAAGAGGTCATACACTTGCTAGATAAGGTTAAAAGCCCCTAAACTTGCGGGTCGTAATAACGAGTAATAATAGTGGAACGATCATGGAATACGAAGGGGAGCAATTACGGTTTCTGTTAGCCTTACTTAGGCTCTCAGGCTTAGGGGCAAGTAAGCTTTCTGAAATATTAGAGAATTGCTCCGATTTTACTCAACTGTTTGATGCGTCAGATCATTGCCAAGTCGTTGCTGGAAAAGCAGACTGGGCCCTTGTGGAAAAAGATCTAAAGTGGCTAGAATCGCCAGATTGCTATATTGTTCATAAACAAAGTACGCACTATCCTTCTCTTTTAAAAGAAATTCATAGCGCACCGCCTATATTATTTGTACAGGGCAATTTGGAATTATTAACAAGATCCCAAATTGCCATTGTGGGAAGCCGTAATCCTACTGCCTTGGGTTGTGATACCGCAATGAAATTTGCGCGTCACTTTTCATGTATGGGTTTTACAATTACCAGCGGGTTGGCTATTGGCATTGATGGGGCCGCTCATAAAGGGGCATTATTAGGTGAAGGTAGTACTATTGGGGTTTTGGGGCATGGATTAGACCGTATTTATCCAGCTGCACACCAGAAATTAGCACAGGAAATTTTGGAGAAAGCAGGGGCTTTGGTTTGTGAATTTCCAATCGGTATTCCACCAGCACCCGCCCATTTCCCTAAGAGAAATCGAATTATTAGTGGATTAAGCGTGGGAACATTGGTGGTTGAAGCGGCGTTAAATAGTGGGTCTCTTATTACTGCTAAACTGGCTTTAGAACAGGGCCGGGAAGTTTTTGCTATTCCTGGCTCTATTCATAACCCTTTAGCAAAAGGTTGTCATGCATTGATCCGCGAAGGTGCTAAATTGGTAGAAACGGCTGAAGATGTGTTAGAAGAGTTACAGGGGTTTATGAAGTATGGGACAGGGTTTGGGTCTAAAGGAGAAGAAACTCGACAGAAAGAAATTCCCTCTAAATTGGAAAGTAGCTATGTGGCATTATTGACTCAGATTGGATATGAATGTACTCCTATTGATAGTGTGATCAATAGCAGCGGATTAACGGCCAGAAAGGTATCTGGCATGTTGTTAGAATTAGAACTTAAGGGATATGTTAAATCCGTTCCGGGAGGCTATACGCGCTTATTGGCTTGAACAATATGGTAGATAGTAAAAGATGAGTAAAAACCTTGTTATTGTAGAATCGCCAGCAAAGGCTAAAACATTAAAGAAATATTTAGGTAAGGATTTTGATATTCTTGCTTCGTATGGACATGTCCGTGATTTGGTTCCAAAAGAAGGTGCCGTTGATACGGAACATGATTTTGCGATGAAGTATCAGATCATTGAAAAAAATGCTAAACATGTTGATGAAATTTGTACGCAGTTAAAAAATTCAAGCGCCTTATATCTTGCAACAGATCCTGATCGAGAAGGAGAAGCTATTTCTTGGCATTTATATGAGTTGGTTAAAAACAAAAAAGCCTTAGAAGGGAAGCCTGTGCATCGTGTTGTGTTTCATGAAATTACAAAAACGGCTGTTCAAGCAGCAATACAAAAACCAAGAACATTATCAATGGATTTGGTGAATGCTCAGCAAGCACGTCGCGCTTTAGATTATCTTGTTGGATTTAATTTATCGCCATTATTATGGAAAAAAATCCGCCGCGGTTTATCGGCAGGGCGTGTACAAAGCCCAGCGCTTCGTATGATTGTGGAAAGAGAAGAAGAGATAGAAAAATTTAAAACCCAAGAATATTGGACAATCGAAGCAGATCTTAAGGCTAAAAAGCAACCATTTTCAGCAAAATTATTGGAATATCAAGGCAAAAAATTAGAACAGTTTTCCATTACCAACGTCGCTGATGCAAAAGCAATAGAAGAAGCGCTTAATACCTTAGCGAAAGGAAAACTTAAGGTAGAGAAGATCACCAAAAGCCAGAGAAAGCGCAATCCAGCCGCTCCCTTTACCACCTCGACATTGCAACAAGAAGCTTCTCGAAAATTAGGGTTTTCGGCTCAAAAAACCATGCGTGTTGCTCAGCAGCTTTATGAAGGTATAGACGTAGGAGAAGGTGCTGCCGGTCTTATTACTTATATGCGTACCGATTCACTTAATTTATCCAATGAAGCGATTACAGAAATACGAGATTTAATTGTGGCACGTTTTGGAAAAGAAACTTTGCCACCAACACCGCGTCTTTATAAGACTAAATCTAAAAATGCTCAAGAAGCACACGAAGCCATTCGTCCTACCGTGGCCCAAATGTTGCCAGAAAATATTAAAGAGGCATTAACAAATGATCAGTATAAGCTTTACAATTTAATTTGGAAACGTACCATTGCTTGCCAGATGATGCACGCGGTTATTGATTCAGTCGCGATAGATTTATCTTGTGGAGAGGGCAATCGTTTTAGAGCAAATGGCTCAACAGTTTCTTCTCCTGGCTTTATGCAGATCTACTTAGAAGGGGTGGATGATCAGCAACATAGTGGGGCAGAAAAAGAAGAAGGTGAACATATATTACCTCCAATGAGTGAAGGAGAATGGGTAGATCTACTGGCAATGCGTGCGGAACAACATTTTACAGAACCACCCCCTCGCTATACCGAAGCCTCTTTAGTTAAGACGTTAGAAGAGTATGGTATTGGGCGTCCTTCTACTTATGCTTCTATTATTTCAACGTTGCAGCAACGTACCTATGTTGTACTAGAAAGTCGTCGTTTTAAACCAACAGATGTCGGTAGGATCGTTAATAAATTTTTAACTCAATATTTTAATCAATATGTGGATTATGATTTTACCGCTCGGTTGGAAGATGAGTTAGATGCAGTTTCTCGTGGTGAAAAACAATGGATTCCTCTTATGGGAAATTTTTGGAAGCCATTTATACAGTTAGTTCATACTACTGAAGAAACGGTAAAACGCAAAGACGTAACGCACGAGGCTTTAGATGAGAAATGTCCTAAATGTAATAAAGAATTATCCATTCGTTTAGGTAAACGTGGGCGCTTTATAGGGTGTACGGGTTATCCGGAATGTGATTATACGAGAAATCTTCAAGAAGATAGAGAAGCTTCTTTGCAGCAACCACAAATTGTGGAGGGACGTCGTTGTCCTCAATGTGAAAGTGAATTGGTTATTAAACAAGGGCGTTATGGTAAATTTATTGGGTGTAGTCAATATCCAAAATGTAAACATATTGAGTCCTTAGAAAAACCTGAAGATACGGCTGTTAGTTGTCCTCAATGCCAAAAGGGGAGCTTGGTTAAAAGAAAATCTCGCTATGGTACATTTTTTTACTCTTGTAATCAGTACCCCGACTGTAAATATGCAGTTAATAATCCACCGATCCATGAAGCTTGTCCTAAATGCCATTGGCCTATTTTAACCATTAAAACCACGAAACGTCGCGGTACAGAAAAGGCTTGTCCTCAAAAGACATGTGATTTTACAGAGCAATATGAGGTTTCTAGTCATACGGAGGGGTAAAGCCAGTGGATACTCCAGCAATTAAAGAAGTCCGGCAATACCTTTTAAATTTACAATCAGATCTTTGCCAACAATTATCTGAAGAAGATGGTACAGCGACTTTTGATGTTGATCATTGGGTAAGAGAGGAAGGTGGTGGTGGCTGCACCAGAGTATTAACAGAAGGCGCTATCATTGAAAGAGGGGGCGTTAACTTTTCGCATGTTTTTGGTACTGCTTTACCTTCTTCTGCAACACATCAACGCCCAGAATTGGCCGGGCGTCATTTTCAGGCAATGGGAGTATCGGTTGTTATTCATCCACGCAACCCGTATGTACCCACTGCTCATGCGAATGTTCGTTTTTTCTTAGCAGAAGATCAAAAAACCAATCCTATTTGGTGGTTTGGTGGAGGCATCGATCTAACGCCTTACTATCCTTTTTTGGAAGATTGTGTTCATTGGCACAAAAAAGCCGAAGATGCTTGTAGACCATTTGGAGTGCAAGTTTATCCTCGTTTAAAAAAATGGTGCGATAACTATTTTTATATTAAGCATCGTGAAGAAGCACGGGGGATCGGCGGATTATTTTTTGATGATTTCAATGAATGGCCATTTGAACACTGTTTTTCTTTTATGCGATCTGTTGGAGATCACTTTATCCAAGCATATCGTCCTATTGTTGCAAAACGAAAAAACCTGCCCTTTGGGGAGCGCGAACGCGCTTTTCAGCTCTATCGCCGTGGACGTTATGTAGAATTTAACCTGGTTTATGATAGGGGAACTTTATTTGGGTTACAGTCTAATGGTCGTGCGGAATCTATTTTGATGTCGCTACCACCAGAAGTGCATTGGCAATATAATTGGCAACCAGAAGCCCACAGCGAGGAAGCGAAATTAGCAGAATTCCTTAAAGCTAGGGATTGGCTTGTTTAGTGATGTGACAGATCTTAAATGTTTTATTTGGCTTTCATTCTCTTTTAATTCTACAATGAAAGAAGAGGATAGACTAATTTTTGTGATTTCAAGCTCTAAGCAGTGATGACTTAATGGGTATAGGTTGAAGGAGGGATGTTTATGAAGAAAGCAGCGTTATTGTTTGTACCAGTCCTTGGTTTAGCTTCGCATTCACCTGCCTTTGCGAGTGATTCTGGAGAGCAGAAGTTTAATCTTTATATAGGGGCAGATGCGCAAGTTCGTCGTATGGATTTTAAAGGAGGGTATGGCGATAACCTTTTAAGACACAATTCTCCTCAAGGTAATGGTTATGTTGGTCTAAAGTTCAATGAATACCTTGCCTTGGAAATGGGCTACGAAAGCACTGTAACTAGAAATCGTTTAACAACTTTAACAACTGGCGATGTGTCTGCTGGTACGCCTGTGTTGGCAGTTGTTTCGCCAGTGATTTTTAGAAGTAAAATAAAAATGAAAGGCCCACATGTAGATGTGGTGGGTTTTTACTCTTTTTATGAAGCATCACCAGCACAATTATTTGGATCTGTAGGGGTTGCATTTATAAAAGGCACAGCGCAGCGCCAAACAGTTTCTATGGCTAATCAGCCTGCTTCTACGGTGCGAACTTTAAGTGGAGATAAAAGGGTAATGCGCCTTGCTGGAGGATTACAGTACATGCTAGGAGATCACTTAGGGCTTCGTGGTACGGTGGGTTGGTCAGATACCAACAGATTCGTAATTTCTTCAAACGATAATTTACCTGGGCTGCGTCTTCCTGAAATCAAGCCCAAAGGCACAACCTTCTATGGGTTGGGCCTTTTGTGGGCTTTTTAAATTACAGTTTTTCAAAATCCGCAAATGTGTTTAGCAACCAGTTGCCTGTGTTCGTGAGTGATTGGCTGTTGTGTATTCACTACAGCCATAGCTGCTGCTATCTCAGATCCATATTGGATTATCATGACCGATGGTGACGGGAGTTGCTGTTGTTGCAGGAGAGCCTGTTGTGCTTGATGTGCTGCCAATGCTTCTTGTTGCAGTCTTAATTGCTCTGCAAGCTGTTGTTGGACTAAAGCAGCGGCATCAATATTAGCAATTGCTTGCGTTAAGAGGGTACTGTAAGCTTGCGTTTCATGTATGTCCGCGATGTGTAAACCGCCTATGTTGTCCCTTTCAGTAACAATTGTTTGACGACGAATTGTTGGATCAGGCTCCGCATTGAAGTTATGCGCATCAAATCGAAGCTGTGCTGCTGCCATGGAGGCATCTAAAGCATTTTGTTTAGCGGTGAGTAATACTTGATAATGCGCTGCTTCAT
>CADEGZ010000054.1 GCA_902827015.1 uncultured Pseudomonadota bacterium | reverse complement strand
AACCAGCCATTTTAGCAGCTTTAAGATCGCGTAAGGAATCTCCAATGGCAGGAATTTTTGCCTGACTCAGATCGATATTAAAATGTTCGGCAATTTTATAGATAAGCCCTGGCTTTGGTTTTCGACATATACAATTTTCATCTGGATGATGAGGGCAAATTGAAATTATGTCGATATGTCCTCCTATGATAGAAAGCGCTTCTTGCATTTTCTGGTGGATCTGTAGAAGCGTTGAAACAGTATAAAATCCCCGACCGATCCCTGATTGGTTGGTTGCCACAGCCACTTTAAAGCCCGCTTTATTTAATTTAACAATGGCTTCTAAACTGCCAGGAATAGGCTGCCATTCTTCTGGGGACTTGATATAGTCAGGGGAATCGTAATTAATAACCCCATCCCGATCTAAAATAATCAAGGGGATCATAATAATGAAATATCCGCGATTTCTAAAAACAATACTCGCAGTCGATTCAGTAATTTTAGGCGATTATTGCGTATTTCAGGGTTGTCTACCATTACCATGACTTTGGTGAAAAATTGATCAATAGGTCCTGCAAGAGAAGAGAGCATTTTTAGAGCATCTGTGTAGTTTCCAGTTTTTAATAGAGGAGCAATTTCTTTTTCTTTATTAAACAATTGTTTTTCAAGTGTTTTTTCTGCTTCCTCGATTAATAATACTGTTTCAACAGTAGGATCTTCAGGCATTAACGCTTCATTTTTAGCAAGAATATTTTGCACACGTTTATTTGCAGCTGCCAGTGTTTCGGTTTCTTTTAGCCCCATAAAGTGGCTAACACCTTGAATGCGACGATGAAAATCTAGAGGATTGGTAGGCCGTTTGGCAAGTACTGCTTCAAAGATGCGCGTTGAGATCCCTTGATCTTGGTACCATGCGCGTAGCCGTTCAAAACAAAAATCTAAAACCTCTTCTAAAGCGTTCCCTTCTACTAGAATATCCTGATAAGGTTCTTTGGCAGTTTCTAACAAGAAGCGCAAATCCAAATCGAGTTGTTTTTCAATTAAGATCCTTAAAATTCCAAGGGATTGACGTCGTAGCGCAAAAGGATCTTTATCACCACTGGGTCTTTGCCCAAGGCCAAAAAGACCTAATAAAGAGTCAATGCGATCGGCAATTGCAACCGCGCATCCTTCTAATGTGGAGGGGAGACTGTCTTGCGAGAACCTAGGGTGATAGTGTTCTTCAATGGTTGTGGCAACTTCAGGTGGCTCCCCGTTGTGAAGTGCATAATAACGCCCCATTATTCCTTGTAATTCTGGAAATTCACCAACCATTTGCGTAAGTAGATCGGTCTTACAAAGTAAGGCTGCACGTTCAACATGTGTTGGATTTGCTGTTATTTTTTCGGCAATTATCTTTGCTAATCTTGCAATACGCTCCGATTTATCCCAAAGCGAACCAAGCCCTTGCTGAAATCGAACTTGTTTTAACCCTTCCCGCCGATATTCCAATGAAGTTTCTTTATCTTTTTTATAATAAAAAGCAGCATCAGCAAGTCTTGCGTGCATAACCCATTCATTTCCAGCAACCACACTGGCTGGAATAACACTTTGAATGTTGCTGGTAATTAAAAATTTATTAAGTAGCGTATGTGTTGCATCAACAACCGCAAAACATTTTTGATGTGTTTGCATAGAAGTAATTAACACTTCTTTGGGGATTTCTAAAAATGTGTTATTAAATTCCCCCAATAAAACGACGGGCCATTCCACTAGCCCCGTTACTTCATCTAGTAACTCTAGATTTAGCATAGCTTGGTGATGATAGGGCTGTAGTGTTTGTTCTATCATTGAAACAATAGCAGTACGACGCTTATTAAAATCCGCAATCACCAAACCTTTAGTAGATAAAAGTTCTTCATATACCTCAGGCGACGAAATAGGAATTGCATGAGGGTGATGAAAGCGGTGGCCGTAGCTTAAATTGCTGGTTTGGATCCCAAAAATTTCAGTCTCTATAGTAGTGTTACCCAGCAAAAGCACAATCCAATGAATAGGTCGTGCAAAATTGTCGTTCAGATCGCCCCAACGCATGCGTCTGCCAACTGGGAGCGATTTTAAGATTTCCGTGACTATTGGAGGTATTAGTTGTGTGGCAGCTTCACCGGGTGAGGTCTGTTCAAAAACCAGCCAAGCACCTTTGTCGGTTTCTTGTATAGAAAGCGCGCCATAATCAACTCCGCAGGATTCTGCAAAGCCTAAGGCAGCTTTGGTTGGATTTCCTTCTTCATCAAAAGCGGCCGCTTTAGCTGGACCACGTTTTAGGGTAGATCGGGAAGGTTGATGTGTTGTAAGTGCTACAATCCGTGCTGCTAACCTTCTTGGTGTTGAAAACCCTTGGATGTCTTTAAAAGAAAGATCATGAGCCTTTAATGCATTAGTGATATGTTCTATAAAAGCGATTTCTATTTTTTTTAAGTTTTTAGCAGGGAGCTCTTCGCAGCCAATTTCTATTAATAAGTCTTCTGTTTGCATAGAATCGTTCATTTATGCTCCCATCGTTTTGGATTTCAACATAGGAAATCCCAATTGTTCTCTGGCTTGGTAGTAAGCTCCCGCCACTTTCATTGCCAAGGTACGAACGCGTAAAATAAAACGCTGTCTTTCTGAAACAGAAATGGCACGACGTGCATCTAATAAATTAAATAAATGAGAAGTCTTTAATACCATCTCATACGCTGGGAGTGGCAGATTGGCTTCTATTAATTGAGAGGCTTGTTCTTCAAAGGCATCGAATTCTTCAAACAAGTGTTTAACATCGGCTTTTTCAAAATTATAAGCAGACATTTCTGCTTCGTACTGTTTGAATATATCGCCATAAGTAACGGTTCCTAATGGCCCTTTAGTCCAGATCAAATTTTGAGTATGAGAGATCCCTTGAACAACCATTGCCAGGCGTTCAATCCCATAAGCAATTTCTCCCATTACGGGCTTACATTCCAAACCGCCAACTTGTTGAAAATAAGTAAATTGCGTGATTTCCATACCATTTAGCCAAACTTCCCAGCCAAGTCCCCAAGCACCAAGTGTGGGCGATTCCCAGTTGTCTTCCACAAAACGAATATCGTGCACTAATGGATCAATACCCATGGCGCGTAAAGAGTCTAAATAAAGCTCTTGAATATTAAGTGGTGAAGGTTTTAAAACAACCTGATATTGAAAAAAATGTTGTCCTCGGTTTGGATGTTCTCCGTAACGCCCATCGGCTGGGCGGCGAGAAGCCTGTACGTGAGCAGCATTCCAAGGTTCCGGCCCAATGGCTCTTAAAAAAGTTTCTGGATGAAAGGTACCAGCGCCTACTTCCATATCGTAGGGTTGCAAGACCACACAGCCTTGTTTGTCCCAAAAATCTTGTAATGTGGCAACAAGGCCTTGAAAAGTATTTAAATTGTATGACATTTTACTAACTATCTCTTTTGTTGAGAGAATACACCTATAATCATGGAATAATTAAGCAGATTATCAAACCTTTAGGAGACAAGCAATGCAGCACTATGGCCCAGTCATGGTCGATTTAAGTGGTATAGAGCTAACAACTAGAGAACGAATACTTTTAACCCATCCACGCCTTGGTGGAGTCATTTTATTTGCAAAAAATTATCAAAACTTAGAACAATTAAAAAAGTTGATCACAGAAATCAGAGGAGCTGCGCAAAAACCGTTGTTGATTGCAGTTGATCATGAAGGCGGTAGAATATGGCAATTCAAAGAAGGCTTTACAAAATTGCCAGCTGCAAAAGAATATGGTCTTTTGTATTACCAGGATCTACTTAAAGCCTTACAACTTGCTCGAAATGCGGGGACTGTCATGGCCGCAGAGCTTTTAGATTGTGGAATAGATTTAAGTTTTGCACCGGTTTTAGATTTGAATAAAGAGATCAGCGAAGTCATTGGGGATAGGGCTTTTGATCGAGATCCAATTGTTGTAACCGAAGTAGCCAAGGCATTTATTGAAGGCATGAATATCGCTGGTATGTGTGCAACAGGCAAACACTTTCCAGGACATGGAAGTTCGTCTTTGGATTCTCACATTGCACAACCTTTAGATCCTCGTAGTATAGAAGAGTTATTAGCAGATGATTTAATTCCGTTTTGTCGTTTAGCACCTTTTTTAGGTGCGATTATGCCCGCTCATATTACTTATCCAGCAATAGATAATGTGCCTGCGGGATTTTCACATCGTTGGTTACAAGATATCTTAAGAAAAGAATTGAAATTCGAAGGAGCAATTATCAGCGATTGTCTTTCAATGCAGGGAGCAGCTATTGGGGGAGATTTTGTTATTCGGGCACAGTTGGCCTTAGATGCTGGCTGCGATATGGTTATTTTGTGTCAGCAAAGTGTGGATCTGATCACCTGGGTTTTAGATAACTTAAATCGAGATGGAACAAAAGGATCCAACCAACGTCTAGCACTTTTAGCTGGAGCATTTAAAGGTGAAATTTTAAATCCCAACGTTGGTTTATAGATCCTTTCCTTATCAACTTGTCCTATCCCATTGAAAGTTTCACGGGCACGCTAGGTGCAGTAGTTACTGCTTGTATTTGTAGTGGTCTTGGGACATAACCAAGCGGCAATCCACTATCATAGGTTGGCTGATATTGCATGAGCAGTGGCGCGCTGCTATGTGGATCCATTGATACAGAAACACTTCTTGGGTTGTTTGACGCTGCTGCCAATAATGTTTGAAATTGCTCTGCACTTAACTGTACACCACCGCTGCCAACAGTAGTCGAGGTCATAGAGTGTTGTGCTGCTACCACACGTGGATCAACTGCTTCGTCCGCTTCCTTGAGTAAATTAGCGATCTCAATGCTCATATATTTATGGGCTAGTGTATCCACTTCGTTGTTATATTCTGCTTGTCTGCGTTTAATGTGTGGTTTTTGAAAACAAGGACCCACACAACAACACAATCCACACAAACAGGACAAGTTAGTAATACAGTCAACAAGAAAGGTAGAATATGGTGTATGGCAACAAGTGTTATCTGGGGAGATGTCGGTATTTTTAGTGGCTTCTTCAAATACGTTGGCATAGTTCCAGTAATTAGGGATCTGCTTTTCACGTACTTGTCGATCCCCTATATTAACTGGCCCATCGTAGGCTATTTTAATTGTATAAGAAGCAACAACAGCGTGACTTGAAATTTCCCCTTCAACTTTTGGGACGGGTATTGACATTCCGGTAAACATAGTGCCACCAACAGTTCGATTTTCATATGTAGTACGTATTGAACCAGAGGTATGTGTTTCTCTATTTTGAGTCCAAGTAATATTAAATTTATGTTTTGGTTTGTAATATTTCTCCCAATCTAAATTTGGCATACGATTCTCCTTTTTGACTTTCCGTACATTCGACCTGCAACTACATAGACTGTATCACAAAATTATTGAATATTTCAAAAAAATTATTACCTTTAACATCATTATTCAACGGGAATACATTGTTTCCTAAAAAGATGCTGAACGTAGCATACGAGAGGGTCTTGCAACTTCTTGTTCATTCAGCTGAATACGTGAGTCTTGTCCGGTTAGCTGAACGTTTGAATCAAAAGGTATTGGACGTAATGTATGCGATGAGCTTAAAGATTGTTCAGGCGCATAATTTTTTGAGTCTAATGTATGGCAAACATATAGAGGCATGAAGGCTTTACTGGTTCCCTTGGAATTCAAAAGCGTTAGTAAATATTTTAGCTTCATCATTTGCAGCTTGCACTTTAAAAGGAGGGATCCCGGAATATATTAAACATAAAAAACGATTATTTACATGACTTATATGAAAGTATTCTCTATCGTAATATCGTTACACAATATAAACTCCTTAGTGCAGTTCTAGTTAAAAAATTGGCTTTTTATCTTGCCAGAAATTGTAGTAAAGAGACAACCTATAATTCCCTAAAAAAATTGTTCTGTGTAAAGCCACAAAAATTTTAAAATCTGTATCTATTGGTAGGTACAGATTGCACTATTGGTATGAGTATATCCGCCTTCATGGATTTGCATTAGCTTTCCATAAGCCTCTCTACGATTCATAAATTGGTGATCCTTGTAACAAGAAAGCTTTATCCGCTAAATATCGGATGGATAGCGCGAGATATTATCTGGTAATTTTTAGAAAGTTTAAATTTTAATAATTCATAAGATTTGGAGTAGTTAGAAATATTATTATAGGGAAAATAATCATGGGTTTTAGTAAAGCGCTTCGTAAAATAATAGACAAAGTAACGGGCAAGGATAAAGTTAAAAAGCAATTTCATCAAAACTGGAATGATAGCTGCCAATTAGCAAGTAAAGGTGGCAAGTGATGTTTACATACTCTGGAGAATTAAGAGATTTCGACGCATATGATTATAAGCTATTGTCGGAATTAGATGCGCAATCGCAACATAGTAAATCTACTGCGGACTTTTTACAAGGGAACGCACATGCAATTTCTGAGCATATTGAAGCTTTAAAGACTCAGGTTATGAGCGAGAGCATAGCTGAACGCCAAGCGAAAGCGCGAGCGTTAGAGTTAGAGATATACCAATTACAGATTAATGGTAGAGCACATGGAGAGCATTATGATTTAGGATATCTTACGCAATGGAGAATAGAAAATCCGCAATATTCAGCTTTTTTAAAAGAAGTCAATAAGATATATGAGCGTAAACAGCGTGAAAGCGGCTGGATGTTTGCAAGAAGTTACACCCAGCCTGAATTGTATTATTGGTTACTTGCAAACCCTGCTCCCTCGCCTTTTCGTGCTAGTGTAGAGCAAGTGTATAGAGGGGAGCAGCATGAACTGCATCGTTCTGGAGAACATCATGTCGCAACGTATAGTACCCCGGAATTAGTGTTATGGTTGGAGGATAACCCCTCGCCTTCTCTTTTTCGTAATGCGGTAGAAGCAGGATTACAGAAAAGACAAGGCAGGATTTTTGGGGGGATGAATAGAATTAATCACATATATGGATGGTTAGCGCAAAATCCTGGATTATCTCCTTTCAGAGAAGGGGTAGAAGAAGTCTACAAAGAGAAAATTATAGAAGATTTGCTTGTATATGATGGAAGTAAAAGCGACGATTGGTGGAACAATCCAGATGCTCAGTTAGAATATTTCTATAGCCTAATGGAAGAGTTAGGACGTGGAAATATGCTAAAAGAAATGGAACGGGAACGAGGTATGTTATTAGCGGAAGTTCCTAGGTTTAGAGAATTACAGCAAAGATTTTGGGGGCTAAGTCATCCACAACAAAATTTTAAAGATATAGAGTATTGGAGAGAAGCCGTTAGGGCTAATCCTTATGTAGAAGCAGGATACAAGACTTATGAAAGAGAATTGGCGAATTGGGAAGAAGCGGAGACAAATGCAAGGAGACATGCGGATAACAAAGCATTTAGACGAAGGTTTGGGTCTATAGCTGGAATTGCTGCAGGAGCATTTGTAAGTATGTTAATTCCGGGCGCAGCTAACGCGCTATTACCGAATATTATAAGAGGCGCAGCGTTTGGGGCTACATCTTCAGTGATTACGAAAGGAAACATAGTCAAAGGAACGTTTCAAGGAGCGTTTTTTGCTGGGGTAGGGAATGTGTTGGGACAAGTAATGAGTAAAGTAGGATTTCTTAAGGAAGCACATAGGGTGCAGGGATTTATACAAACTGGAGTTACTGGCGCATTAAGTGCTGAATTAAACGGCGGTAAAGTGTTTGAGAATATGTTGATATCGATAGCGTGTCAGGGAGTGACTCAAGAGTTTAGCAGTTTAACACCTTATGAACGAGCGTTTATGAAGAGCGCATTGGCTACAGTGCTTAAGGGCGGAGATTTGGGAATGGCGTTGATGGCTGGTTCTATTGGAGTGTTAGAGTCAGTAGTACAAGATTCAGGAGAAACGTTGGGAAATAGCGTAAGAGGATCCATTGTTGAAACGCAAAAAAACAGGCCGGTAGCAGGGCAAAATACAGAATCACGGAACACACACGTACAAAATGAAGAACCCTCCATAATAAAACAACCATTGATATTAGGGGATGCTGATAATAGCAATGGTAAGAATTTACCTACAAACAACAGTTTATCTCAAAAACAAAAGCTAAAAGAAATACAAGAATTTTTTGGTGTAAACTCTACTACTGGTAGAGATGCAGCTGGTATGGCAGATGATATTTTAATTAGCATTAACCCCAATCATAAAAAGTTTTTTGCAGGGAGATTTTTACCGAAAAAGCAAAATAAATCTGTGGACTTTTTAGCAGCTAATCGGGAATTGGCGAAAGCAAGGGCTGTATCAGGCAAAAGCACAAAGCCTGCAAAACGCTCGCCGCTTGAGCAGTTTAATTCAGCCATGCTTTTAACAGAGCAAGCTGAAGATGTGTTTTCGAATCCACGTGGGCAAGCGGCGCTTACATTAGGGGCTGTGGCGGACACTGTACAATTAGGGGTAGAGTTTGCAATGGGGTTAGCACATTCTGCCGTGATTGCCGAAGAACTTGAGCAGCCGTGTTTTAGGCAAGATGCTGCGTTTAAAGCATATCTTGATCATGCGGAGTCAATTGGCGGATGGGATAATGTTGCCAGGATCGGCAGAAATTACGTTCACAGTTTGGGAGAAAGACTAAGTCGTGCAGAAGAAAAATATGCCAAAGGGGATTATTTTACTGCAGGAATGCTAGGAAACCCCTTGCGCTCTGCACTAGAAATTGGAACGCTGGGTAGTGGTGCAGTTGGTGGTGCAAAACTCATGATGGGGGTTTCAAAGGCTGCAACTAAAATGGGTGTTCAAGGGTTGGAATTTGCCGCTAGAGGAACACGCCAGTTTGTTCATACCCACGACTTTAGAAGCCCTGTTATCTTTCAGTTTAATGCTTTTGAAGTTGGAACCCAAAGACCGTGGGGTAAAAAAGAGCTGAAGGCAAACTTCGAAGAATCGTTACCAGCATTAGGGGGCAATGCCGTTGTTGAGTATGGAAAATGGTTTCCTCAAAGAGGTTTGCCTAGAGATACAAAACATAAAATCCCTATTCCTGATCCAGAGGCAGTAGGAACATGGCATACGCAAGTTGGTATTAAAAAAGGTAGATCAGGGTACATTTATCCTCAAGCTCGGGAATTTGGCCCTGATAATAAGCCAATCAAAGACGTTGATTTTACTAATCATAAAAGAGGGGATCATGTTAATCCTCACCAGCATCGATATTTGCCAAACAAAACTGGAGGAACGCCTAAACGTGAGGAGATTGGGCAACCACTTGATAATTCTTTTAAGTCAGTGCCCGAATCGGTTAAAAAAATGTTTAGGGATAGGGAAGAGTTTGAAAAATCTAAGTCTAAATCGTGTAGGCTTATATAAGCTGGGAAGTAAATATGCAAGAGAAGGGGGCAGAAATGGGATCTAGAGAGTTTGGGCTAGAAAAAATCATTGAAATCATTGGCGATGAGGCAGGTAAAAGATATCACTGGTTTATTGTTGATGTTGATTCGAGTGGTGATTTAGGTGAAGCATTATGGAGTGATATAGATTCTTCCTTGGAAAAATATGGCTATTATGAAATAGAATGGGATCTTTTAAAAAAAATTACACCTAAGATGAGGGGCGTTATTAGCTTTTTTGTGTGTGGTTGCAGAAATAGGGAAGAATTCATAGAAAAAGGGAACGAAATTAGAAAGAATGATGGTGATTGGACAAAATATAGCTTCGATTTAGATTTGGAAATTTGTGATAGCCAAATTTGGGAAATCTCTGGGAGAGATACAGTACTGGTCGGAAGGCTTAATAAAGTTTTTGCGCCTTTTTCTGCCACTCAATTATTGTAGTTAAAGGAAAGAAGGAATTATGTGACAAGAATTTTAATGATCCACTCAATTCTTTATAGAACCGAAAAAATTACATTAAGGTGGGAGTATTCAGAGAATTATGTTAAAAGGTATAAGCATTTCCACCAACCATGGCTACAAAACGCCCTAATTACCTAAAACAATTTGCCGGGAATAATCATGATTGAATTAAAGTTTCGATAAAACAATAAAAGTAGTTTGAAAACTTAATTTTGCAAGAAGTTAAAGGATTCCAGCTTGGATTCTCTAAAGGGAAGTCCATCAATATGTTAATGTTAAAAATAAGCCAACTAAATTTCTGATATTTTTTTAGATTCGAAATTTATAATAAAAACAAATTATTAAAGTTTTATAGGTAATCTCTAGTTCCAAATAAAAGGAAATTACACTTTTTCTAGTTAAATATTTAATTACTCTTTTGCCATTGAAATTTTCAATAATTAATTTTACACTGGGATTCCCAGGCAATATAGACAGAGATGTATTTTCATAAGAGATGGGATAATTTAAGGGGAATTAAAATGAGTGGCAGCGAAGTAGAGGTAGGCGAAGATTTAGCTCGAATTAAGAGGCGTGCGGCTAAATTTTTGAGATCGATCCGTCTTGATAATCGTGAAAACTTTAGCATGTATATTGAAGAAGGAATTGATGTCAATTACACAGATGAAAATAATAACCTGCCAATTCAAGCTGCGATAGTTTATGTTAATGACTATGCTTTCGAGAAACTTTTAAAACATCCTACGTTTGATATTAAAAAAATAAGTTTTCATAAATGGGGCCCTTTAGCATCAGCAGCTTCCAATGGACATGAACGTTATCTTCAAATGTTGTTAGATTATGATCCGCGGCCGGATGCGGCAAAAGCATATTATGGTTTTACTCTTTTATCGGCAGCTTTGGAAGGCATGGATAGTTACGCTATTCTTGAATATTCCAGTTTTAATACAGAGGATCCTAGAACTCACGGAAATAACGCTGGTTTAAAACAAGAATTATCTGATTTTTTCCATCAAAAAGGGAAATATGCCAAAGAACTCGATGAGTACGGTGGTGTTCCAGAAAAAGGAATTCCCTTTCAAGGATCTCTGAGTAAACCTTTACAAGCACTCTATTTGGGTAAACCTGAGATTCTTGGGTTGTTGCTGAGCAAAGGTGCTAATCCCACTCTTCCTGCCAGTGGGACTGATCGTTCAGCCTTAGCTTTTGTCGAAAATCCAGTAAAATATGCACGTTATCCGCAAGGAGATGAAGAAGAGCAGGTTCGATATTTAGGGGATGAAGGTAATGGCATCTTAAAATATAGTATGAAGCTCCATAACCGAGCGCGTGATTGTGCCCCGATTGATATAATTGTTTACTACGATACTAATCCTTCTAAAAAAGTAATATTGGGTTTTCAGCAACAATTATCAGAAAGAGAAAGAGAGACTGTGGAAGTCTTAAGTAAAAAGGTTGAAGATGATGTTGCAATGGGCCACGAGAGAATAGAAAGAAAGGTACGAGATGAAACGGACAGAATAGATAGAGGATTATATTATTTAGATCATCGAGTCGAGATGAATGGGATGGCCGTACAATCACTTGCTTACAGTGCGCAACCTGCAATATTAGCAAGCCAAGAAGAAATTCTCTGGAGATCACGCCGGGAAGGAATTAAAGTTTATAAACTTGCTGAAACATTTTGTGTTGCAGTGGATTTAGGTTTACGGGCAAATGTGGCTGCAAGTATAGTGCTTTCCAGTGGGAAAGTTGAACGGGCAAGTGGACTAGGAGAATCTATTTTAACTGGCGCTATAGAAGTAATAGGCGATCATGTTCCTATGTTTGGGGGGATTATTAAATTAATTGCTAGAGGTGTAGAAACAGGTTTTGATTGGCATGCAGATAAACTTAACAAGGCAACTGCACGGTTATTTGCTTTTGTAAGGGTAGAAGAAATCTGTGATAGAATGGCAATAGAAATTACCGAGAGTTGTATGCATTTATTTAAAACAGATATTATTAAAAATGAAAAGCATGCAGAAAAACTCGCTAAGAATGCGTTAGCGTTAGTTTTGTATACTATGAGTACGAGCGTTATTAAGCCAGAACAAGATCTTAGAGAACAATTAGTATATTACTTTACTCAATCCAAACTTTTTGAGAAATATCACAGAGAATTTGTTGAATATGTAGTGGAACGAGAAATAGAGCGACAACCATTGGTATTTAGTAGTTCTTCTGTTCAACCTTTGGTCGTGACTTCTTCAAATGGAATGGTAATAGTTCAGCCAACAAATGGCATGAATGGTCATGCAGTAACGTCTGTCCAAGACTTAAATTCAGATGAAGCTCCAAAGAAGAGTCCATGCTGTGTAATTTTGTAGATAATTTTTTTATTAAACTAAAGCGAAAAGAAAATTAATCTTTTCAGCTTGTTATTCCATTGGAATCTCCTTTCTTTGGCCTCTTAGTATAAGGTTTATAATAGCCTGATTTTACTGGGATAATACATTTAAGCAAACTAAAAATTCTATTTTTTAATTCTTCGATGTCTTTTTAAAATAAGTGTGTCTACACAACGGAACTTATTATAAAGGAACCCCTCTAATTTAATAGATAAAGATAAAAGAGGGATTATATGGCTTTTGCTTCTGACAATTATTCTAGTATATTGGCTCTTATAAAAGCAAAGGATATAGCTGGAATCGGAGGAGAATTATTTGAAGATAATTACTCTTTAGATGCAATGACTGTTGAGCACTTTCAAGATCTTGTAGAAGTGGCTGTAAAAAGCAAAGATGAAGCAGCGCAGGGCATATTAAAAGAATGGGTTACGAGTAATGCCCAATTACAAGGAAAATTGCAAGCAGTTACAGCTACACTACCTGGAGGAGAAATCGGGGAATTTATTAAATCAGCTTTGCCAGCTCAACCTCAACAGCCAGACTCTCCGAGGAGGAGAGGCCGTGAAAAAGTTAGCCAAGAATCATCAAAAACGCTGACAAGCGAACAGGCCCTTGCAGCCATCAATCAGTACGTTGTTTCTTTGGCATCAAAAAAAGCTAAAGCTCAAAAATTCTTAAGTAATCACCAAGACACTCTTCCCAGTTTAAATTTAGGAAAATTAAATGCCGTGCAACTTCGTGGCGCGTTGGCTAAGGAAATGGAAAGTTTGTCGCAACGTATACAAGGGCAATTGGTGGCAACTTTTAATAAGTTAGATGATCTTGATGAAAAAAGAAGATTTATCAGTAACGTGCGCTCAACTATTATGGCCGCGAACCAACAGTTAAAAGAAAATATTACAAAGGCTGAATCTGGAGTAGACGATCCTCATCCTGCTAGCAGCGAAGGCAGCCGATATTACAAAGTTCAAGAAAAGCATTTTAGGGAAGGTGGGGGAGATGATTCCGCCGATATTTTACAAGAAGCAATTAATTCATTTGATAGTTGGATTGACAATGACGATGAAAATTTAAAAGATAAGAGCGAGCGAGATAAATTGAGGCAACTTGCGACAGGTAAAGACAATTTCATTAAGATGTTAGATGCATTAGGTGCTTATCATGATGGTCCTCCTAGTGATAAAGGCGATAAAGAGAAATTAAAAGGAAAATTGGTACAAATACAACAATTGGCAAAACAAGCGGAGGAGAATGCGTCTAAACCTAAAGCTCCCACAGTACCATTGGCACCACCATTTCCCCCTGATATTAATGTTGCTAATGTTCAACCATCGAGAGGCGCATTGCTGGGTGATATTCGTAAAGGTACTCAGCTCAAGAAGGTTGCACCGCGAACAGATAATGTTCAACCATCGAGAGATGCATTGCTGGGTGATATTCGTAAAGGTATTCAGCTCAAGAAGGTTGCACCGCAAGCAGATCCGAATCAGCAACCTAAGGCCCCTAAAGCACCTCCAATGTTTCCAAAGGAGTTTTTTGAAGGGGTAGTAGCAAATGCTAAAGCTAAAGCATCTGCAAGTACTCCTGATAAGAGAGGAATTGAGGCAATTCAGGCTGTTATGAAATTAGACGCTCATGTAGCGCTTAGTGCTAAACCTTCAAAAGAACCAACTGAAGAACAGCTTAAGAAATATTTAATAGCAATTATAAATCTTTCAGAAACCAAACCAAATGAGTTGTATAAACAAGCTGAAAAGATTTCGAAAATTAAGACTACAAGACTTGATGACCTTAAAAATCTAGCGCATGAAGCACACGAAAACTTTTCGGAAGTTACTAATAAACAAGAATACGCGAATCTTTTTAAGCCGGAATCTTCTGGTTTAGACCATTCAGATGACACTGAGGATGATGCTGATCTTGAAGCAAGTTTAGAAAGTGAAGGTGGAGAAAGCGATCCTCAAAGCCAGAGCTCTCAGTTGACTGCTCTTGGTGCCCAGCAGCGTGGCCTCTCTGACACCGGAAACTCACTGTCACCACCTTCAGTTCCGCACACAGCCTTAAGATTTAGAGCGAAAAAATCAGAAGAAGCGGAACTCGTCGCTGATCAGCCATCACCATCAACCACGCTGAAATCTAGAACTACTGCAGCTGCGACTGACGAAGATGATTTATCTTTGGGAGCTCTTAAGGAAAAACTGGAAGCAGCCAGTGAACAACATGGCGCAGGTTGGCAAATATCCGAGCCTAAAGGTAATAAATTAGAAGTTACTTCAGAAGATGGTAAGCCTCTTGGTACCATACAAAAAAATGGGGAAGATGTAGAATACGCACTTAATAAAGTAGGTGAGAATGATGCAAAAGTAATACTAGAGGTATCTGAACACTTAGAAGTAGGCAGTACATCGATGGAAGATATAGATAAGTTAACGGCTGCGGCAGCCA
>CADEGZ010000053.1 GCA_902827015.1 uncultured Pseudomonadota bacterium | reverse complement strand
TGATTCTTCTTTAACGTCTATCCACGGTGACCATTGACTATCTATCACATTTGAAGTATCTATATCAGGAATAATTAAATTTTGATGAAATAACCTATTGATTTCATTACGCAAGTCTCGTAATAGTCCTTTGGGATTGTATCTAATTAAAGGTTTCATACAATTCCTCCATTAATAAATAACTAGATGATTGTCGACTTCGGTAATCCCAGGAATTGCCCAGCAAGCTTGAGCAGCTTCTTGCTTTTCAGCCCAAGAACGGACTGAGCCTGTTAAAATAACTTTATTTCCAAGACATTCAACTTTGATTCTTTTTGCATCAAGTGCGGCGTTACGTTCAAACTCCTTAATAATTTTTTCTTTAACTAATTGTAGCGTAACTCTAGTACCAATAGTAATTTGATTATTAAGGCTAATAACGCCTGATAGACTCCTAACCGCATCTTCAGCACTTTTTCGTTGAAACCACCAATCCACCTCACCTCTTAAAGTAATATGGCCTTTTTCAACCGTTACTTGGATCTTTTCATAAGGAACATCGACATTCCATTGCAAAGAATCTAAAGCTGCTTTAGCAATTTCCACATCAGAGTGCCGAAATCTCTCTGCAACATTAACTTCAATCTCATTAGCAACCGCTTTAACACCATACACACTATAAGCGGCACGTTCGGCGGCTAGCTTTTCGGCATAAGTCCCCACCACGCCGCCTAAGGTTACTATATCATTATGAATTCCAGTGGTAATTTTTGTTTCATCAATACCGGGTTCAAATTCTAGTTTTGCTTTTATTTTAGAGTAAAGTTCTTCTTTAATTTCCATAAAAACCCCTCCCTTTAATATCTTATTTAATATTATATTTTATTCTGATTTTTTTATGCAACTTGCTTAAAAATGTATAAATGGTGATTCATCGCATGTTCCGTAACACCAAGCCGTTAAGGTGCAAGATATGCAAAGATTTACCGCTAGTGGAGCCAAAAACAAATTTGAGTTGGTTTTTGATATGTTTCAAAAAGACCCAATCTCTATTGAAAAGCAAGGCCAACCCATTTGCGGAAGTTTTTTCCAAAGAATAAAAGAATAGGATACTTGTTAGATTCTAAATTTCTAGCATTTTTGTGTAAATTAAGCCTAAAATTACCTAATATTCCTCTCAATTTTTATAAATTTGTGGTATTATTTTACAAAGTGGTCATTGTATTGTTGGGAAGAGGGGCTATTTCACAGGAAACGTGTTATTCCTTAATAGTAGAACTCATCTGTAAAACACGATAACAGGCCAAATAAGTAAAGGCTAAATGCATTAAGCATTTGAAAATTAAAAACATATTTACTTATTGACATTTCATTGGAGGATAAACATGAATAAATTAAAGCAATCATTATTATTGGTGCCTATTATTCTAGTGTCAGGTACAGTCAACGCTGAAACTATGAAGGAAGGCGCTTATCTTTCTTTAGGTCTAGGCGTATCCAAAACTCAGAATTGGAAAGAACAAACTAGGCTTACCACAATCTTCTTTTAGAATAGGTCCTAATGTTAGAGCAGCGGTTGATCATCGATTTTGTAATTTCAGAGTGGAATTTGAGCCGTCTTACATCAGGATAGAAAAGAAAGCAACTGAGAAATACTGTATCGAAGGTTACAGGACATATGTGTATTTTTTCAAGTTTGGGAAACCTTTATTATCACATTCCAGCGTCAGGGATTTCCTCACCTTATGTTGGAGCGGGCGTGGGGTTTGCGAGCATTAGAACTTTCGCCAAAATCAATAGTACCAAAATGGATTATTCAGCGGTTAAGTTTTTCTTACCAAGCTATTATAGGCGTTACATTTGATATTAGTGAGCAACTAGCGATAAATACGGATTATCGATATTTTCAAACTGAAAAGCTAAATTATGTGAATAAAAGTATTCGTAACCATCCTATTAATATTGGTTTGATCTATTATTTTTGATTATGTTTTTTAGTCAAGGAGAAGCTAATGTCACATGATTATGTAAACCTTATTATTATCTCAGAGCCACATTTTTATGGTCTTATAAATACGCACACTTCTAGCCATGTAAAAAATCCTATTAAACTTCACCATTTAAAAGATTATTCACATCTTTCGGAACAAGAATTAAAATTGGAACTGTTTTAACACATGAACTGCACTCATTGTTTATTTCCTAAGGAGGAAGGAGTATGCTTAAAGGCAGAGGAGTGAAAACCTTTTAAAAATTGGGAGTGATTAATTATGACGCAGAAACTACAAATGGGTATAGTGATGGAAACCGGGTTCATTAAGAATAATCGATGGTTTTTTATCTGGGGCCTTTATACTTCTTGTTTTAGGGATATTATCTATATTTTATTCCACATTTTCCACTTTAATTTCAATTACCTTCCTTGGAGGATTGATTTTTATGGGCGGCGTAACGATTATTGTGGATACGCTTACATTTTGGTGGGGAAAGTGGCAAAATTTTTTCTTCCATCTTGCTATAGGCACTCTGTATTTATTGATTGGTACACTGTTTATCAAAAATCTCCTTACAATTTCTATTTCATTAACTTTGTTATTGGCATTTTTATATGTGTTTTTGGGAAGTATGCGCATCGCTTATTCTTTATTTTTTAAGCTCCCAGGTTGGGAATTGGGTTTTATCAATGGTGCGATAACTTTAATTCTCGGGATCTTAATCGTGGTTGAATGGCCACAATCCAGCCTTTTCATTTTAGGAACCTTTATAGGAATAGATTTATTTTCTGTCGGACTTTCTTATATTACAATGGCACTTTCATCACGGAATAGGTTAGAGAATAGAATTTCCTAAAGCAAAAGAAGAGAGTATTTATTTACTTTGACATACTTATGCAACAACTGTTTCTTTTAATAAAGTAGTTAGCATTGTTTTATCTGATGTTCGTCGAATAATGTCTCCTAACGATAATATTCCAGATAATTGTTTATTCTTATTCTTTACTAAAACACGTCGAATATTATGTTTATTCATTTGATGGATCGCACTTTGCAAAAAATCCGCCTCTTCACAAAATACCATATTTTTTGTCATAATATCTTTAACAAGCGTTTTATTAATATCCATGTTTTTAGCAACAGCACGTATTACAATATCTCGATCTGTAACGATACCAATTATATGTACATGAGGAAGATGATCTGGATCTCCTATTGGGAAAATTCCGCACTTTAACTCCTCCATTTTTTTGGCTACTTCTACTAAAGTTGTATTTCCATGTATGATATGAGGGTTTTTAGTCATCAAATCAAAAATTCGCATAGGTCACTCCCTTTTTATTTCATTGCATTATACCAAACTTTTATTATAATAATACACTATTAAACATCAGAATGTCATTAGCTATTTATATGATCTAGGGAAACTACCAGATCATAGTTTTATTATTGGTTATTACTTATCTGTTGTAAAAACATCTTCTTTTAATTTATAATCTTTATGTTTATAAGCAAATCGATCAGATAACATTTGCATCAAAAAAACCTTATGAGAAACATACTTTGTTGGTCAGCAAATTCGAAGCAATACATAGCTTTGCAGAAAAATATATTTGCATTTTTTTGTAACAGAGTGCTTTGGTTATCATTTTTTATAATATATGACAATTAATAAGGATCTTACTGAAAATATGATAAAGACTGAGACAAAAATTTCAATTCCTTTTTGGCAACAAAAACCTGAAGCTCTAATAGCGAAACTTGGTAGTTGTCTTGATGGTATTACCATGGAACATGCGGCCCATCTTTTAAAAATACATGGTCCAAATACAATTACAATAGCTCTTAAACTGAGATTAATATCTCTTTTCTTAGATCGATTTAAGGATCCTTTAATTCTTTTATTACTATTGGCAGCAACCCTTGTAGCCATGATTGGCAACATCCAAAGTTCTCTTATTATTATGATAATCTTAGTAAGCTCGGGAGTTGATGTTCTTCAAGAATATAGGGCAAATCGAGCAGCAATCACGTTACAACATTCCGTGGCCCTCCGAGCTCTGGTGTGGCGAAACAATAGAAAAAAAGAAATTCCCACGAGCAAACTTGTTCCAGGGGATATTGTTGAATTAACCGCCGGTGATTTGGTTCCCGGAGATGGGCTTCTTTTGAAAGCGAAGGATTTTTTTATTGATCAATCCACATTCACAGGGGAAAGTTTCCCTGTTGAAAAGCATTGTGTTGCTGATATTCCATCCGTAAAGAAACCCGAAGAATCTCCTCAAACAGTATTGATGGGTACCGCGGTAATGGATGGGGCCGTATTATTATTTGTAAGACAGGGCGAGACACTCTATTAGGTACTCTATCTCAAGTATTAAAAGAAAAACCCCAAGCTTCTTCCTTTCAAATCAATACGCAACAGCTCGGATTATTTTTAATGCATTTAATGATTTTTCTAGTGCTGGCAACGATTATTATTAACCTCTACTTTGAAAGACCTTGGCTAGATACCTGCCTTTTTGCAATTGCTTTAGGTATCGGCATTACTCCTGAATTTTTACCTATTATCATTTCTATATCCTTAGCGCGTGGCGCTATAGCTATGGCACAACAAAAAGTTATTGTTAAAAAAGTATCTTCGATTTACGACCTAGGTTGCATGGATACTCTATGTACGGATAAGACTGGAACCTTAACAGAAGGAGAAATTCAACTTGAAAAATGTTTAGATGCTCAAGGCCAAACCAGTGAACATACATTTTTTCTTGCTTATCTTAATAGTTATTTCGAGACAGGATCTAAAAATCCTTTTAGGGAGGCAATCCTTAAAAACTATAATTTTCATCATGATAACAAGTGGGAAAAAATAGATGAATTACCATTCGATTTCGAACGCCGCCGCGTCTCCGTATTGGTCAGTAATAAAAAAGAAAGCTTTATAATAGTCAAAGGCCCTGTAGAAAATATCCTAACCATGTGCAACTTTATTTCAAGCCCGAATAGATCCAAGGTCATTGCATTAAATGAAGAGATCAAAAAAAATATTATCTTGCAGTTTGAAACACTTAGTAAAGTTGGAAAAAGAATTCTTAGGGTTGCTTGGCGTTCTGTATCTTCCCAAAAACAAATCACTTTGCAGGATGAAGAAAATTTAGTTTTTTCTGGCTTTGTCGTTTTTTCGGATTCATTAAAAAAAGGGGTGACCAACACTTTGCAATCCCTTTTAGGGGACAATATAAATTTAAAAATTATAACAGGTGATAATGAGCATGTAACCAGATATATCTGTGAACAGCTCAGTGTGTCTGTTCAGAACACTCTGTTAGGTCCTGAAATAGAATCCATGACCGACAAAGAGCTTTTTTACGCAATGAAAGATGCAAATCTATTTTGCCGAGTCACACCCGAGCAAAAAAGAAGGATCGTTGTGCAATTACAAAATCACGGCCACGTGATTGGATTTATGGGAGATAGGGTCAATAATGTGGCAGCATTACGAGCGGCAAATGTTAGCATCTCGGTCCATAATGCCACTGCTGTAGCTAGAGATGCTGCTCATTTTATTTTATTGCAACAAAACTTAAATATTTTACATCAAGGGATCTTAGTAGGTAGAAAGACATTTGCTAATATTTTAAAATATGCCATGATGGGCACTAGCTCAAATTTGGGAAATGCAATCAGTATGGTAGGCGCCTCTTTATTCCTACCATTTTTACCTATGCTCCCCACCCAAATATTACTTAATAACTTCCTTTATGATCTCTCAGAGATAGCCATTCCATTTGATCATGCTGATAAAAGCTTTATTTCACGCCCCATCCATTTTAATATTAAATTTGTTTAAAATTTTGCAGTCATTCTAGGATCGTTAAGTTCTGTTTTTGATTTCTTTGTATTTTATATCCTTTTTTATCAATTCCACGCAAGCGAATCACTCTTTCATACAGGGTGGTTTGTAGAATCTCTCGCAACCCAAGTCCTAGTTATTTTGGTTATTCGTACCCATAAAAATCCATTCAAAAACAGGCCTCATCCTTTGCTCCTACTAAGTGCAATTATGGTAACAACTATCGGGGTGCTTTTGCCATTTACCCTATTAGGTGCCTATTTTAACTTTACTCCTCTTCCTTGGAATTTCTTAATTACATTATCCACGATAGTAATTTCTTATCTAGGATTAGCTGAAATTAGTAAGCAAATATTCTATAAATTTTGGCCTTTTTCTAAATTTTAAGAGAAATGAAGAATAAAATATTGATAAAGACACAAGTGTGTCCTAACTTTTCGATAGCTTTGAGTACAGGATCCGTGATCTTTACTGCAAGCTTAGGTCATCTTAATAGGCCCGGTGTTACGGTATATAGACCCATTCTATTTGCAAATAATAATTTTAATCCAGTTTCGGTTATCTTATCAATGCTTTTTCTTTTTTTATTAAATAAGGTTAACATGTTACGCTTACTGTTTAATTCCTTTAAATTCCTTAATTTAAACTTTTAAGCAAATCATCTAAATAGTTTTCTGGGCGTTTTCTTACATATAAAAAACCATCTTTATTTTATAATAAAAAATGCGAAAATAAAACACTAAAAGTATAAACAAGTGTAATAACAATACACGCCAACTTTAATGATTTTCCCCTATAGACCCCTCCGTGCCAGGATAGACACAAAAAAGTGGCAATGTTCAACTAATGTTGGAGAGCACGCAAATATGGGGGATATTCTCATAACCCTGAATCACACCGCCATTTTAAAATGGTAGTCCAATATTGATTTAAACTACTCAATTACCACCCGGTTTTGGATGATCCCCCTTCTTTTCTAAATCATCCATAACTTGTTTTGCAAAACTTTGCTGCTGGGGACTAAAAATTAGAGCTTTAACATCCGCGGCTTTAACTACCCTTTCTTGAGCAGCCTTATTAAATATAGCTAAGCAAGTATCCAATTGTATATATTGAATATCAAGATTTGCAAATAGACTTGAAACTATCCGTGCAGAATTAGGATCGCTTTTTAGCTTATCATTTGTACGCATTGCTTGAGAAAAAGGAATCACTACATTCATAAACCTGTTCGTATCTGAAACAATCCGAGCTTTACATACTAGCTCTTTTACCTCAGCTTCATACATATTCAAGGAATGTTCATCTCTTGGCAAATCCTTTATCATTAAATCTCGAAGGCGTTGCAATTCTTGAACAGAAGGATTGCTCACACTTGATTCTATCCTTGTACCAGAAGGTGCTATCACAATAGCATCTGGAAAATAAGTGCCAAAAGTTAATTGCTGAATACTGGAAAACCAAATCATTCTTACAAATGTCAGATTTTCTCCCATTCTAAACGTTCTTTCAAAATGAAACATTTCATTACGCATTTCAATAGCATGTTTTAACAATGTTTCTGCTTTCTCTAGCGGATGATTAGGAATAAAAAAATAAAGAGTTTGGTCTTGATAATCATACATACTACCTAAGAACTTCTTAATTCTCTTAAAGCCTTCCAGGCAGAATCCATAAAGCATTTCGCAAGCTATGGATATTATAGGATTAGATCGGGTATTAACATATTTACCATCAAATATGCGGCCAAGCTCCTGTCTTAAACGCTCAATATTTTCTAATGTATGGTTTAGTTGAACAATTTGATACCTCTTAAGAGAATTTATATGCCTTCTCGTCAGCATTTCATAAGACATTTTCCATAATTCTTGATGTTCAGAATTATCTCTGAATACAACTTTGATTGCCTTTTCAAATTCATCTTTTTTCAGCTCCCCTATTCCTTCTGTAGCAAACTTTCTAAGTTGTTCTTTGAAGGGCTTAGTATCGATTATTTTGATTGAATCCACAAAATTTGTTAAGAACTCTTGAGTAAGACCAATTGTCTGCTCATGTTCGTTAAGAAAAGCTTCTAACGCTGCATTATCTTTTTGTTGTTTAATCTGCTCCAATCTTTTTTTATGATTCTTAGCAACATTTAGATTAACCCTATCAAAATCTACATTCTGTTCAGTAATAGCTTTTTTTAACGCAGTTATTTTTTTTAATTCTATAATTTTTTCATGAAGTTTTTTAGCATCACTTGCACTAAGATCAGAACAGGCTTCTTTAAAATCTTCCCTATTTAAACTTGCTCCTTGAGTTACAAAAGCCCTCATTTTATCCAAATTTGGATTAGCAATATTATCATCACCAGGCAATAACGCAAGCAAAGCCATCCTTTGAGCAACAGGCATTTGTTCATCTCGATCATCTTTGCTTCTTGCCACTGAAAATTCTTGCTCAAATAAAGTTAACCCTTGTAGGGATGGGGCTTTGGGCAAGTTTTCCACTTGCCTTCCACTAGTAAACCAGCCTTGAAGATTTGCAAAAAATCCTCTTAAATCTCTTAATTCAACTAAACATGTAACTAATAGCATCTGAGTGTCTAAGTCATTTACAAGCATATTTACATAATTAAACGCATCCAAAGTTGATGAATGAATAATATGATCCCTAAGATCGGTAATGACTTTAAAATCCTTCCTTTGTTCTTCAGGAAGTAATAGGCTTATTGAATGTATCGCTTCGCCAATAGCAGTAATAGCTCTTAAGATAGCAAATCTAGAAGTTTCACAATCTTCATTTATTTGATCCAAAATACCTAGGTAATCTTCTATGATTTGAAAAGCAGGCGCTACATTCTCAGCAACGTTTACTAACGCAACCTCATCAACTGTTACAGTTCTAATAGCATCTTCTTTAATCTTTCCTAACTGGAACAATATTAAATCATCTATATATTTTTCTAATCCTTCAGTTACTGCACGTAACCTAACAGCATCTATAGCATCTCGATTTTTAAATATACTTCTATATAACCCATCAAAAGCGTCCCAGTTAAATTTTCTAAATCCTGGTGACATACGTAAGTCATATGAAATGTTAGTTCCAATAAATAATGATAAAAAAACTAAATCTGATCCCGATTTATACCTTCTTTCCCTAAGATTAGCTTCTGCACCTTTCATATATTTTTTATAAAATTCTACGTCAAAATCAGAGCGTTCTAGCATTAATTTCAAATGTTCTCTTAACACAAGAGAAAGCTGAAGCTGGTCATATTGGTTTAAAACTGGTAAATATACAAAATACACCAAATCACGAAATATAGCATGTTCTTCAGCAGAAGGGCTCTGCGTATTTAAATATTCATCAATAACAATTAAATCTTTAACATACGGATAAGCCTTAAAGAAGCTTTTTAGTTCATCTCTTTGAATTGCCTCTTTAATAAGAACTTTCAATCTTCTGGTATCTACCATGCCTGATTGCCAATATCTTTTACCAACTTCGCTATTATATCCGCGATCATCATATGACCACATAGGTGACATGAATTCTTTTAATAAATGGCTCCATAACATTTCTAAATGATATGCAGACTTATCTCTTAAACTCATATCAGGCTTTTTATCTTTCGCTGACAAATGAAAACGATGTAAAGAAAAAAAGAAATTTCTAAAGTTTTCAAATTCTTTATCTTTTGAATCTGGATAAGGACATTTTTGCATCCCTGTTTTAAAAGCAAAAACTATTTCATTATGATAATTATTAATAATTTGCTTTGCCAATGCTGTGGGCAGCGCCAAATTATAATGGTTATCAGATTTTAATGAACCATCATTATCTTGCCCTAATCCAGCATTAACTAGTTCATGAACTAATTCAATACGTTCTGGCCATGCATCATATTCTGTTCCATGAGGAATTTTGATAATACTCCCAGCTTGATGTACAACGATCCGCATTTGAAGAATTTTAGCAATTGCATAAAGTTCTGGTGTACCGCCCCACGTGGTTGGCTTGGCCATTTTAGTAAAATACTCTTCTCTATCAACATCAGTAATAGCATCTATTTCTACACCCTTCTCGTCACTTAACGTTGAATTAATTACTTGCAGGTTTTCAGGTTTCCTTAACTCTTGAATAATTTTAGCTCTTAATAACAGATGATCAGTTAAATAAGCTGGAATCAGTATTCCCAAGTATTTATAACTTTCTACAACTGCTTTAAACAAACAATTCCCATCACTATCAATTCTTATTATTGAACCATTATTTCCATTAGATAACGTCAATGGTCTCTGATCTTGAGGTCTTCTATTATCTAAATTAAGCATATTAAATCCCTTTATGAAGTCTCAAAACAACGATTACAGCCTATTTGGGTTCTATCCACCTTTCTAATTAAGGCCACTTTATAGTCCTTCTAGGTAAAAGCACGAATTTATCCATCCTGCTTATTTTATCTAAATCCGTGTTTATCATCAAGCTAGAAAGTCGCTAGTAAGTAAAACAACACTCACCCTTATTTGCTATAATATTTGTCATGCGGATTTGGTTAAACTTCTTTTTAAAAACGTTGACCCTATCTTGCAATTCTTTGAGATAACCATACAACCAAGGCTGGTTCCTTTATACCCCAAATATAGCGATTACCATTTAACTAACTATTGGAGTTCTAAGCATTCTATTGTAAGTCTCACTTATTTTCCAGGTTAACTTTTCCGTTTCTTCATGTCTTAAATTATCTATGGCATGCACATAAATTTCGGTGGTCCGTTCACTGCTGTGACCTGCATTTTCTTTAATATGCTGCTTCTTAACATCAACTAAGTCTTGCATCGAGAATGATAAATGTCTAAACCAATGCGCTGATACTTTTCTAAGCTTGAGAGCCTTTTCCGGGTCAACTTTTTCTAACTTTACAGCAGCTTGATGGCAAAGTACTTTTAAAAGCTGATTGATCCTGCTGGCCGTAATGCTTTGGTTCTTCCTAAAAGAACGAACTAAAGGCTCCCTCTCACTCACATTAGGAAAATCTGCTAATCCTAGTATTCTTCTATAATTAATCAAAGCCTCTAATAAAGATTGATTAACTGGAATTTTTCTAAGCTTATCCCCTTTTCCTTTGATAATGAGCCACCAGCGATCTTTTTGTTGGCGTTGATCAAAAATCTTTTTAAATGTCGCCATCGTATGGCTGGTTAATTCTTGAACCCGCAACCCTGCAAAAAATAAAAGTGCTAGTAAAAACTATAGCCGCATCTTCTCTTGACACTCATATAAATCATTTTGTGGCAACTCATTCAACGCATCTTGAACGGCTTGCCATTCTTCCAACCCTAAAATACGATTCCGCCTGCCAACATTGTTCTTGTTTCCAACCACCCTGTTTAATTTGACGCTGTACAGCTTTAAAAGGATTACGAGACAGATAATCCATTTCAACTAAATAATTAAAAAGCGAACTTAAATTAGCAAAGGTTTTGACAAAACTAAACAATTATCATAAACGTCAACTTTCTTTCAGTCTACACAGTATGTAACTACACTGAAGGATCCCCACAAAAATTATCCAATCATCTCCTTATGGCAAAGTTCTAATTGGTTATAGGGGCAGTTTCTAATTGTAGTTTGCACCGCCCATTCAGGCCATGCTTTAGAATTTGCCACCCAAGGCTAAATAGCGATAAGGTTCTACTGTTCCGTTTAGTATTCGCCTGAAAACTGTAATGTAGTTTATTGGCTTCAGCTACAATTCCTATCAACCACAAAACCGCTGACCCAATAAACCCTATTAGTAGCAATATCTCTAGGCGCTTTATATTTTCCGTTCTACTATCTCTCAAACCAAAACCCCAACGCTGATTTTTAAGGTCTCTAAAATTTTGTTCTATTTGCATTCTAGAGAGGTAAATATTTATTACTCTACGAGCCATTTTCAAATCATCCGGTAAAGATGTTGCTAGAATCCATGGTTCACGACTAGATTTACTAAATTTGCCGTTCCTATCAGGATGCCCATCATTATAATACTTGCGATGCTTCTTTTTTCTCCCTTTGTACGCATTTTTATAAGCATAGATATTTGCATTTATCAATTTGACAGTTTTGCCAAGTTCTGCATCACCCAAAAAAATCGGGGTTGCTAAATTTTTTCCTTAAAATCTGTTGTTTTGTACCAAACACCATCACCAAAATTCAATTGAAACATAATCTTCAAACACCCGACAAAATGCCAACCTAACTGTCTTACCGCTTTAAACCAGGGTGTTCTGAATCCAGCATCTGTCACAACAATTACATTAATATTTTTTGGTATAATTTCATACAATTTTTCTAAAAAATCCTTTCCACCTTTGAATTAGTGATCTTGTCCAGTGGGTGAATTTCGCTGTATATTGGAATACTACGTTCGCTCATTGCCAATGACGCTTGCAGTATCCAGCGCTGCTGAGAACAACAGCCAGACCAGTCGACAATGATCACCACTCCTGAAAAATTTTTAAGAATATTGTTGGCGATTTGTTTATAGACATAAAATTTTTCAGCGAATATTTTATCGTTGCCAAGCAATCGGTCGACACGCTTTATTTTGTGTTTAACATCAGATGAACCGCTCATGTTACGTCCTAATCCAGTTAGGGTTAATTTACCTTGATCTAACAAGCTAGAAACCGTGCTATTTAAAGCATTAAGCCTTGTAGCATGCATTTCAGGGAGTGATTTTGTAACAAAATTGTGTAAAAATTGTTTTACTTGCATAGGATCCTTTCCTTCTAAAATGTTCGAGATAAACAAATTAGATCACAGGGTTCTATGCATTTCAATATTAATATTATGATTTATAAGAAAAAAATTTCATATTTCGTGGGGATTCTTCAGTGTAACTACATGTAACCTGTAATTTACATATTATATTATTCATTATATTTATGATTCTGTCGTAATGTCATTTATCGAAGACGATTGCACTGGCTTAAAGATCCTTGCACCGATTCAAAAAAAAGATGGCTCGTTCAAAAAGCTTTGTTCGCTCAAGTGGGCGATAAATAATTCATATTTTCCAATAGTTTTAAATCAATTTACTCAGTTTGGGACTAGATTGCACAAGTTGCTGCCATTTTTAATATTGCCGCTATCTCCTCAATAGACCCCTCAGACTTCCTCAATAGAAATTTTATAATTTTAGGATCTGCAAGCTTAGAATACTTTTCCAAAGGCAAAAGTGCTACAAAGCTTTCAAGTAAGCTGCCCAGATCTCCTCCTTCTTCCCACAAAGGCAATATTAAAGATTCAAAGCGATTCTCCAATTGAGGATCACATTTGATGGCAAAGTATGCATCCTTAGTGCCAAAACAGATCAGGAGCACTTGTAATTCGTTTCCCATATGCCTTAATAAATTCAAAAATTCTAATTGCTGACGTGAACTACCCGCTAATATATTGTGCAATTCATCAATAATGATCATTTTCACTTCTGATCCCCTTAATAGGCGGTATATCTCCACCCTTAAGAAAGCGCGTGAAGAATGCACATAATACGGCCCCTTATGCATCACTTCAGCAATGGCTAACAAAAATGCTTTAATATCCAGCGAAGTTGGCATTTGTACTGAAATAATCGATTGTTTTTTTCTCAAACACCATTCCCTCTGATTTCGATAAGGTTCAAAATCTGCATGTAATTTACAAAATTTCTCTTTAATCATGGTCTTACCATTATTAATAGGCGTTGTTGCGTAAATACTGGAGAAAGATGAGGGCGATAAGCGGAAACTTGCTGTAGGATGGGGTTTACGAAGACCTATCCAAACAAGGAAGTCCCGCTTATGGCAAAGAAGATAACCTATCGTATTCATAATTGGAAGAATTACAACTGTAGTTTGGTTAACCGAGACAATTTAATCCTCTGGTTCTCAGAGGATGCTGTCAAAAACTGGTATCAAACACCCTCCCATCGCAAAAAGCGTGGCCGTCCTTTTACCTACAACAGCAGCTACATTGAGTTAGCATTAACGCTTCGTACCTTGTTTCGTTTTCCGTTAAGAGCAACGCAAGGCTTTTTAGAAGGTCTTGTTTTTCTTCTAGGATTAAAATTGCAAGTTTCACATTATTCACAATTAAGTCTCAGGGCATCTACGTTCAATGTGCAATTAATGAAACTAAAGAAAAAGAATAAAAAGCTGACCGACCTTGTTATTGACTCAACAGGGTTAAAAATTTTTGGAGAAGGTGAATGGAAGATGCGCACCCATGGTAAACAAAAAAGAAGAACTTGGCGTAAATATCATGTTGCAGTCGATCCAAATTCACAGGAAGTGGCCGCTATAGAATTAACAGAGGCATCAATAACTGATGGCCAAGTCATTGCAGCACTTTTATCGAATCAAAAAAATATTGGCAAGGTTTATGCAGACGGAGCATATTCTTATAAATGCTGTCTAAAATGCAATAGCAGATGTGGATGGTACACCTCTAATCCTATTTGGGGCGGAACGAGCTTAGTGAAAAAGGAACCTTCCAAAGGAGAAGAGCTAAGGAATCGGCTGCTCAAGGATATTTGGCAAGCAGGAGGCACAGTGATGTGGAAACAAATTTCTGGTTATCATAGATAGGCGTTTATTAGTTGAGACGCATATGTTCCGATTAAAAAGTATGTTAGGTGGTGTTCTACGTAGTAGGAAATTTGAGAATCAGCAAACAGAAGCGTACCTCATGGCCAAAATCCTTAACAGAATGACTCAAATTAGGCATGCCAAAATCAGAAAAAGCTGCTTAAAAAAACGTCATTGGGAGCCAATATTTTAATGGCTTGATTTACGCAACAACGCCAAGACATAGGCATAACCAGTTGAAATAAAATAGTTTTTTTGAAGAAATGACAATAAACTTAATAAAATCAAAACATTATTTTCATTCCTCGCACCTGGACCAGAATTAGCGGCTGCTCAACCTCTCTAATATTGGGTAAGGTGCTACCATTCTTTATTTTAACATGCTATACTACAGTTGTAGAGCATTGCGACAATTGAGGTTTTCTTATGAGTATGCCTATCAGAATAAGCGACAGAGAGTATAAGGCTGCAAAGAAAGCAGCAAAGCTGGAACATCGTTCTATCCAGGGGCAGGTTGAGTTTTGGGCAAAAATAGGAAGGTGCGCCCTAGATAATCCTGATTTGCCCATAGAAATGGTTAAGGAACTTTTATCGACCGATTG
>CADEGZ010000052.1:3213-15144 GCA_902827015.1 uncultured Pseudomonadota bacterium | reverse complement strand
TACTTTAGTATCGCAGCTTGTTTAATATTAAGTGGTGTATTAATTGTTAACGGGGTTATTCCATTACCTAATTTCCTCCTTACTTGGAAATTTAAGGAAAAGAGTAGTGTTAAAGGGCATTAAACATCGGTTTTCTTTCTATTTGGCAAGTTTATTGTTTTTAGGCCTTTGCCAGTTGGTGGTTGCTGCCCCTCAAGAATTATTAAATAACGATTATGTACAGAAATTTTTGTCAGAATATTCTCCAGCAGAAGTAGCCCTTATTAAAGATGATTTAGATAATATAAGAAAACTTTGTTTTAGGAATATTATACCAGCGGTTACCAATGAACGGATCTATGTTGCAACAGCAGGTGGCCCAGGAGCAAGTAAATCCACAACCTTTGAAAACTACCTTGATAAGAAAACAAATTTTGTTTATCTCGATCCTGATCAAAGAGCGTTGCGATTTATGATTAATACTTATTCGCAGGAGTTTTCGAATGGTAAAATTAGCCAGAAAAAGGTTCATACTCGCTCTGATTGGGAAAGCCTTTTACATAAAGCATATAATAAATGGCGCCCGGCTTCAAATTATATTACTTCTGTTCTTTTAAATGAAGCATTTTTAAATGGAGAAAACATTGCGCATGGTACAACTTCAACCAGTGAGCATGTGGAAACATTGTATAAAAAACTGAAAGAGAATGGCTATAAAATTGTTTTATTGTTATGTTATTCCACAGAGGAAGAAAGAATTAGGGCTCTTCAGCATCGTTTTAAAAATCAGAGTTTTATACAGATCATAGATCCTCAAGATATTATTAATAAAGGAAAAATTTTTCCTGAGCGCTTTCCAATTTATTTTCAGTATGCAGATGAAATTGAGTTGTATTGGATAGATAATTTTTTAGAAGGTGCTATGTTAGCTGCTAGACTCGAACGTGGGAAGGGTATGACAACCTATAATGCAGAAGCCATGCAGAAATTTTCTCAGAAATACGATAAAGACCGCAAAGATAAAACACATCTTTTACCTTTATCTACCTTTATCAAAAAGTTTGTAGGATAGTTGTTCTGATGTTTAAAATAAGAAATTTATTAGTTGTATACCTTTTGTGCTGCACAGGGGGCATGGGTCCTGCATTTGCTAAGACAACTGAAGATGGTGTGACATTAAAGGCCTTGTTGGAACCTGTTTTAAGTTTACAAGCAACTTTTCAACAAACGGTTAGGAATGAGCGAGGTAAGTTATTACAAAGTTTATCTGGAAGAGTATTGCTTAAAAAGCCCGCGCAATTTCGTTGGGAAGTATTGGGATCAGTACCAAGGTTAATAATAGCCGATGGTAAAAAGGTTTGGGACTTTGATAAAGACTTAGAACAGGTGAGTGTACAGAAACTCAATGAAGGGCAAATTCGTGCACCTATTTTTTTCTTAACTGGTGATACTAATGCTTTAGAGAAAGATTTTAATGTTACTCGGTTACCATTAAACAAAGGAAAGTGTTTGGAAGAAAGCGAAGTTTGCTTTGAATTAAAGCCTAAAAAAGAAGAAGGATCTTTTCAATGGATTAAAATTGGGTTTAAAGCAGGGGTAATAAAAGAAATGCAGTTGTTAGATCAACTTGGGCAATATTCTCAACTTATTTTTAAAAATATTAAAATAAATGAAAAGATCTCTGCTCGGCAATTTCAATTTACTCCTCCTCTAGGTGTTGATGTGCTGGAAAACGATTGAAGAGTATACCCTTCACAATCGGATTTTAGGCTAGGCGCAACACGAGAGAGCGCCCGGAGTGTACAGATTAGTACATGAGGACGCGAACGAGTGTTGCAACAATGCCTAAAATTCAAGTGTGAAGGGTATATAGGGTGATTTTATGCTGGATCCGAAACTATTTCGAGAAAATTTGGAATTTATAAGAGCTCAATTGGCTAAACGTGGAGTTGTATTGGATGTTGAGAAACTTCAACGTTTAGAAACCAAACGTAAGGCATTACAAATAGAAACTCAAAAGCTGCAGGAAGAACGTAATCAACGTTCAAAAAGCATAGGCAAAGCAAAAGCTGCAGGACAAGAGATCGAGCCTTTATTGGCAGACGTTGCTCGTTTAGGTGATGTATTGAAATCTACAGAGGAGGCTTTGGAACAGATCCAAAATGAATTACAAGCTATTTATGCAATGTTACCGAATATTCCTCATGATAGTGTTCCAGAAGGTAAAAATGAAGAAGATAATGTAGAAATTAGACGTTGGGGTGTGCCAACAGAGTTTTCTTTTGTTCCACAAGATCATGTGTCTTTAGGAGGAGCAAGCTTAGATTTTGAGGCTGCAACTAAGCTTTCGGGTGCGCGATTTGTGGTTTTACATGATAAGCTTGCGAGGTTACATCGTGCCTTGGCGCAATTTATGTTAGATCTGCATATTAAAGAGCATGGCTATCAAGAAGTTTATGTTCCTTATTTAGTTTCGGAGCATTGCTTATATGGTACCGGACAATTACCTAAACTTGCTGAAGATCAATTTGCGCTTAAAGAAGGCAACTTATGGTTAATACCTACTTCTGAGGTTGCGGTTACAAACTTGGTGAGAGAGCAAATTGTTGAAGCAGAGCATCTTCCTTTAAGGTATGTATGTTATAGCCCTTGTTTTAGGAAAGAAGCGGGTACTTATGGCAAAGATATGCGCGGTATGTTGCGACAGCACCAGTTTGATAAGGTTGAGATGGTGCAATTGGTTGATCCCCAGGATTCTTACGAAGCATTAGAATCTATGATAAGACATGCCGAAGCTGTATTGCAAAAACTTAAGTTGCCTTATCGTGTCGTAACTCTTTGTACAGGGGATCTGGGTTTTTGCGCTGCTAAAACTTATGATTTAGAAGTTTGGTTACCAGGGCAAAATCGGTATCGAGAAATTTCTTCTTGTAGCAATACAGAAGATTTTCAAGCAAGAAGAATGCAAGCGCGTTTTCGTCATCCTGTAACACATACTCCCCAATATTTACATACCTTAAATGGATCGGGTTTGGCAGTGGGAAGAACCTTAATTGCAGTGATGGAAAATTATCAAGATGCTGAAGGCCGGATCCATGTTCCAGAAGTATTACTTCCTTATATGAGTGGAGCAACCATAATTTAGATTTATACCCTTCATGTCTGAGAAGTAAACTTTTAAGCGGCGGGAGCTGCTCCACTACTGGGTTCGATTTCGAGCAGTTGTTGAATAAGAAGAGCATTCTCTGCCTCGAGCTTTTCAGATCGATGGGAGTCGCTTTCTTTTGCAAGAGGATCGCTGAATAAAAGTGGTTTTTGAGGTGTTTTTAGATCCACGGCATTTGGCGTTGGCAACGCAGTTCTACTATCTTGATGGAATGCTTCGAAAATTTTGAGTATTGCTTCTTCTGTAGAGGGAGCGCATAGAGATCTGAAATCTGGCTCTGTAAAATATTCAAGTTTCTCTGTTGGAAAACCGCAAGCTTTCATGGCGGCCTTAGTAGAATTTCTTATTTCTTGTAAGAATGGATGCGTGTGATCAACATGATACCCACCAGATTGATCTGTCATTTTTTTGGTTATTTTTTTAATATCAAAATAAATTGTACCTACAGGTAATGCATCTATTATCTTTTTATCAAAGTATATGTCACCAACACCACGCACTTCGTTTGCACCGCCAGAAATAATAGCATGATTTCCTTTTCCTAAAATAGGCTCTAAATAACCATCTTCACGTTCTAATATCACAAATGCACAGACTGGAGGAAGCTTGGTTGTGGGAACAAGATCACCTTTAGAATTTGTAAAATAATATTTACCAGTTTCTTTGTTTTGATGAAGAAAATAGAGATCTGGTTTAATTTTGGCTTGGAAAGAACGCATAAGGCCTTCATAATATTCACCTTTTTTGAGGGGGATAGAAAATCTTACCGTGGTAGGTTTTTTATAAAGACTTTTGTAGATAGTTGGTGTAGTCATTTGTTTATAAAAGTCCTAAGTAAATGACGTTAAGCCTTGTGCAATTATCGACTATTATACACTGTTTTTTAAGTTGGTCAATAGCATTTATATAGGTTAAAAAACCTAAAAACGGTGCATAATCACGGAGTTATAATATTTATGAGAGTCATAGTTAGTTTTTTAAGTAATATGTTGGCTATTTTGATTACTAATGATTTAGGTTGCAGTAATCTCTTTTAAGGGCATCACAATTAGCTTGGTAGGAATATTTATCTTAAATATTTAATTAACAATTTATACCTACCGTATAAATACGCAAGTCTTACATAGCTTCTAATTAAAACTATAAAAATAAAACTTTTTTTTAGAATAAACCAATGGTAGAGTAAATGAGATCAGTTTGATAAAGAAAAATAATTTATCTAACTTTTATGATTTATAATGAAGGAAGGAGAAATAATAATGCGCTATATTTTAGATAATAGAAATTGGCGAGCTGTAATAGAAACACTTTTAGGAACACATGGAATAGATTATGAACTAGAAGTGACAGACGATAGAATTATCCTTAAAACCAATGAAAAAGATTCTCGAACAATTCAAAGACTTCTTCAGGATACATTAAGAACCCCACAAACTTTTTTTCAAAAATTGCCCTATACCATAACCGGGATGTCTGCCACTACCTTAGTTGAAGATCATACCGGAATTAGCGAAGCTTTGGTTTCTCCCCCCTTACTGGGTGATACAGTGGAACAAGGAATAGGAGTATTTAGAAAGCTTTTTGGGGAGGAGACATTTAGAGAAATTGCATTAAATCTTGATGCGTTATTTGATTCACATGCAGGTGCTTATTCAAAAGAACAGGTTTTATATTCAAAGGCAGCAAAGGGAAAGCAAACTGCTAAATTATGGCACAGTATTCTTGAAGCACTAATCGCAAGGTTTAACGATGTTGATATTTTAACACTAAGAAAAATTTGGTTAGGTGAAAATGCGCCTTTGTCAAAAGACGTAGAAGATTTGGATTCAAATGAAAGGATGACTTTTAGAGGCTTGGTGCAGCAGTGTTTTGGGGTTATAGAACAAAGCAATCATAAACAGGTTATGCTCTATTTTAACTATGGTTTATTGCATCGTTTTATTTTTCCACCTCAAATTGAAGTCCAGGCCATCCAGGGGACACTTCAGCATACTGTGGATATAGATAAAAAACACTTATTAAATTATGTACAACAACTTACTCAGGGCGGAACTTTACTAAAAGTTTATAAAGAAAGTGAAAAAACAAATGAATTGGTAGCAAGGCCCTTATTTTTCAGTGATAAAAAAATTATCAAAATGCCTCATCGATATACGGTGATTATTGATGCAAGTGGCAGTATGGACGGGCACCTGCAAAATCTTGGGGATCATGTTATTCAATTTATAGAAAAACTTAGAACATTTGATGATAAGGCGAAGATAAGAATCGTTTTCTTTAGTGACAAAGTTGAACGTGCACAAACGTTTACTATCTCTGAATCTTGGGCCATTAGACCGTTTATAAAAGATACTAGAGCACTCGGTGGCACACGGTTATTTGGGACTGTCGAGGATGAATTAGATCTGTTACTACAAGAAAAAACACCTCAAAATTTTATTACTCCAGTAGTACTTTTTACAGATGGAAACGATAACGGATCGGGTGAGAGATCAGTAGCATTAGCGCGTGTTTCTAAAAAACTCCAAGAATTTAAAAACATGGGTTTAAAAGTACCGCAACTTTTTACGATGGGATTTGGTTCTTACGATTATGAAGCTTTAAGTTTATTAGCTGTACAAGCTGGAACACCGTTTACTCATCTACAATCACCTAAAGATTTTGATCAAATCTATCATTATTTAGATTCGATTCAATATGAACAACAAGTATTAGATTTTCTTGTAAGAGTGGGGGATACCACACACTTTAGTATTCCGCTTACTTTGAATGGAAATGCACAAGCACCTGGTATACTTATTCCGTTTCAAGAAAATGATGAATTTGAGATAGAAATGCAAGGAAAGCAATTGGTTGTAAGTGTTAATGATGGCAGCCGAGTGCCTTTAGCAAGCATTAACGATCAGCTGGATGCAATGTTAATAAAGGCTCATTCGATTGTTGCTAACGATAAAATCGATCCCTCTGAAAAGCAAAGAAGTTTGGAGCATATTAGGGCAATGGCGGTTGGTTTTGATCAACAGCATGTATTAACAATAGCTGAAAAAGATTTTCTTACAACGATTCGTGAAACAATTAATTATTACGTTACCGAATTAACCAAGGTAATAACAAATCGAGATGTGGCACTACATCAAAGTCTTCAAAGTAGAGCCCGCTATGACTTAGGATATACAGCACAGCAACGTTATTACGAAGTAACTTTTGATGCTTTAGGCGCTGAGTAATCTGTTATGGAAGCAGATTCTTATGGTATAGCCGACTCGCGTCGTGGTGGTGGGCGAAAACTATTATCTATAGAAGAAGATGATGTACCGCTAGTTTCTCAAGCGGAAATGCAAACTTCTTCAGCTTCAAGGCTAAGTAGCCCCTTTTCTTTTATCACTGCATTGGGTTATACAGGTTTAGACTTGTTTAGACAAATGTTACCCATGCTGCGCAGTAATTCCAACCCTTTAGACTCATCTATAAGGCAAACAGTTAAAACATCAAGAGATGTTATTTTAACTCCTCAACCAATTGTTTATGGTACTGAAGAGAGCAATAGTGTTCCTGCCTTAAAATGTTCTGGTCCAGGCTATCAAACTTTAGTATTTTTTAAGCCATTTAATCCTAGTAATATGATTTCTGATGGAACAATAAGCCATCCTTTGCCTATTGTTGAAGATTTTTATCAACAACATAAAGGAGCAAATACTACATTTGTTTATATGCCCACTTTACCTGCACGTCCTCTAGAAAGTTTAGATGGAAATATTATGTTAGGTGCTGTAGCTGTACGTTTGGTGCAAAATACCTACCATTGGGCTAAAAGCTTATTTGGTTTTCGTTCTGATGAGATGGCTAAAAAACAACATATTCCTTCTTTAAGCAGGGACGATTTTCAAAGGAAAATTGCCAAGATAGAAGAACATTTAAATAGGTTTGAACAGAAAATTAAGGTATTACCTCCTAAAGATCGAGAAGGTTATACTTTTGGGTTAGAAGAACATCGGTATCATTTGCAAGAACTAGAGAATTCTTTTGAGGTCGGGAAGCTTGATGAAAGTGCATTCTATGAATTTAATCTAGAAGTTTTGCAAGCTAGCATTGATCTTGACATGGAAATTGCAGATTGTACGTTACCCACGGCACAGACATCATCATATGATGATACAGTGCTTCAATTAAGAGGGACTCCACAAGGCAAAGGAGCAGCATTACTGGTAGGTTATAGTGCTTGGAGAGATAATTATGCTGCTTTGACTGGTGTGCAAAGGGTGCCCCAGAATTTGGCGGTGGATCATCATGCAAATATGACAATACCTGCTGCTTTAAGGTAATAAGCTATTTGATAGTAACTGTACGCGGCAAAGCGTATGGCATACGTAGTGGGGTTCTGAGTAACAGGACCCCAAGGCTAATGCAATAAACGTGTAGCTTCCCCTTAATTTTTAATAATTCCTTAATATAAATCTAAGCTAATATAAATAAATAGATTGCTTTTCACCGTAATTTTTATTTTTTATATCACTATATTTATTGTTTGCTATGAAAGGTTATAAAACAAATAAATTAGTTAGGATTGCCATTCGTAATCCGCATTTGATTATTGTAATTTGTTTATTTGTTATTATTTTAGGTACTTTATCACTGTTTCAATTACCTAAAGATTTGTTGCCAACGGCAAATTTACCTGCTGTACAAATACTTTCATTTTATGCCGGGATGCCTGTAAAAGAGGTAGAAGAAAATCTCACTGCACGTTTTGAACGTTACACTGGACAAGCAATTGGGATCAAGCGACAAGAATCCAAATCTATAGTTGGTGTAAGTATTGTAAAAAACTTCTTTAATCCTGATGTAGATCTTAATACCGCTATTACTCAAACGACTTCATTGGTGATGTCAGTATTAAGGAAATTACCGCCAGGGACGCAACCTCCACTTATACTCCCTTTTGATCCCATGGCAGCTGTACCCTTGGCATTGGTCGCTGTTAAGGTAGAAGGTAAAAACGAATCTATAGAACATGTTTATGATACAGCACGTTATGATGTGCGTAATGCTATACAAGCTATACCGGGCGCTATGGCCCCCACTGTCATGGGTGGGACACCACGAGAAATAATCATTTATCTTGATCCGCAAAAGCTAAGAAATTATAACTTTTCTCCTTTAAATGTTCTTGACACCGTTTCGCGCCTGAATACTTTTATTCCTCCTGGAGATGTTAAAATTGGAAACTATGATTACCAGATTTTAAGTAATGGACTGGTTGATAAAGTTTCTGAGATGAATGAATTTCCATTACGTTTGGAATATGGCGTTCCTGTTTATTTAAAAGACATTGGCTATGCAAAAGATTCTGGGCAAATTCAAACCAATATTGTTTTAATAGATAGTCAAGAGCAAGTTTATGTTCCGGTGTATCGTCAACCTGGAGGTAATTCAATTCGTGTGGTAGATGAGGTAAAAGAAGTTATTAGCAAACTTGAGAAAGGTCTCAATAAAACTAAACTTGCACTTGTAGCGGATCAGTCCTCATTTATACGTCAAGCTATTGATAGCATTGCTGAAGAAGCATTATTAGGTGGTGGATTAGCTGCATTAATGATTTTTTTATTTCTTGGAAACCCACGTTCAACTTTTGGTATATTACTTTCTTTTCCTATTGCCTTGTTATTTACATTTATAGGGCTTAGAATATCGAATCAAACGATCAATGCAATGACTTTAGGTGGGCTTGCACTATCAATTGGTGTACTTGTTGATAACTCAATTGTTGTTCTAGAAAATATTAGTAAAAAACTCGAGTTAGGAAAATCTAGCCGACAAGCTGCTCTTGAAGGTGCCGCCGAAGTCGCCAAACCGGTTTTAGCTTCTACTTTAGCAACGCTCATTGTGCTTTTTCCAGTGGTTTTTTTAACGGGTATAGTAAAGATTTTGTTTAGTGCTTTGGCTAAGTCTGTGATGTTTGTTATGGTAGGTTCTTATTTGGCTGCAATGACAGTAATGCCTCTTTTTGCTTCTCGCTGTTTGCAACCCGTAGCTAGAGATACAATTCCACGGTTTTTTGTTTGGGCACAAGATAAAATGCTACAATTAACCGAGTTTTATGGGAAGCTTCTTGGATTTTCTTTAATTTATCGTAAATCTATTCTTTCTGGAGTTGTTGCCTTATTTGTAGTTGGAATATTATTAATACCTTTAATTGGAACAGAACTTTTTCCACGCGCAGATTCTGGAAGCTTCGTTTTAACTGTACGTTTAGGATCTGGAACACGAATTGAAAAAACCACCGACTTTGCAAAAAAGATTGAAAATAATCTTCGTGAATGGATAGAGCCCCACGATTTAACTACTATCATTACCAATATCGGGGTTTATTATGGATTTCCAGCAGCGTTTACTCCGAATGTTGGAACTCAAGATATCTTTTTTAATATTGAATTAACAGATGATAGGCATCATACCTCTCAATATTATGCAAAAATTATTCGGGAACATATTCAAAAGGAATATCCAAATATTGAAATGGGTGTACAGTTAGGAGGCCTTTTAACTTCGGCCTTAAACCAGGGTGCTAAAACGCCTATTGATGTACAAATTGAAGGTCCTGATATTAAAAAATCTTATTCAATTGCGCTTGAACTTAAAGAGAAGATTAAAAAGCTTCAAGGCGCTGTAGATGTTAATATTCAGCAACGTTTTGATGTGCCAATGATTTTCTTAGATATTGATAGAAAAAAAGCAATGGATTTGGGTATTTTAACTGATGAGGTCGTTAAGAATGTAGCAAGCGCAGTTAGTGGTAGTGCCAGTTTTGATTCCAATAATATCTGGGTTGATCCTAAAACAGGCATTGATTATTTGATGGGAGTACAGTTTTCTGAATCTGAAATTACCAGTTTTGAACAATTGGCCGATATTCCTGTTAGAGCAGAAGCTAGAAACCGAGTACTGCCATTAAGCCATATTGCAACTATTAAAAAGATAATGGGGCAGAGTCAAGTAAACCATGTTAATTTTAAACCAGTGATTAATATTTTATTAGATGTTCAAGATCGGGATATTGGTGGATTGTCGAATGAAGTATTGCGTGTTATTAAGGAATTTCAGATCCCTGAAGCTTATTCGGTCAAAGTACTTGGAGAATTTTCAGAAATGCAAGATTCAGTAAGTTCTTTGGGTGGAGGATTTATTTTAGCTGCAGTCTTGGTTTATTTGATTTTAGTGATCCAATTCCGCTCTTTTGCCTTACCAATGATTATTATGACAACAGTTCCATTGGGACTTGTTGGGATTGTTTTTATGTTAATAGCAACAGAAACGTATTTTAGCATACAAGCTGCGATTGGAGCAATTTTTATGATTGGTATTGCCGTAGCCAATGGTGTTTTATTAATTGAGTTCATGACACACCATGCCAAGCAATCCGCAGATGTAATGGGTGGTATTATTTTGGGCGCTAAAGCGCGGTTACGTCCTATCCTTATGACCTCTTTGGCTAGTATATTGGGGCTGGTGCCAATGGCAATTGGTTTTGGACAGGGCGCACAAGCAAATATTCCGTTGGGTCGGGCAGTTATTGGCGGACAACTTTTATCAACCCTTTTAACATTATTCATTGTTCCTATTCTTTACAGTTTATTTGTAAAAAGTACCAGGAAAAAGAGAGATTGACTTGATGAGGATCTTATTAATACTGATTATTTCATTGAACGTGCCTAATATATGGGCAAGTAGTGTCCGAGAAATTTCCTTGGAAGAAGTGATACGGTTAGCAGAAATGAATAGCCCTAGGTTATCAGCGGCTAAACTTCGTGAGATTGCCGCAGAAAAAGGCATTGATATTGCTAAGTCAAATTATTTCCCAACTATTAATGCAGAATCTATTTATAGTCAAGGGTTTCCAGGTTCATCTGGGCTAACGGGTGTTGGTGGCTTAATGGGTTCTCCTTATCGATCTGGTGTTGGTGCTGGATTTGTGGCAAAACAAACCATTTGGGATTTTGGTCGAACTTTTCACGCGGTTAAAGCCTCGAAATATGAGACTGAATTAAGTGAACAAGAAACCAAAGTTACACTGTACGAAATAAAACAACTTGCGTTAAAAAAATTTTATGAATGTGCCTTTTTTAAAACTCAACGGGAGCTATGGACATATTTAGAAGGTGAATCTGGAATCATCACAAAAGAAGTTGAAAGTTTTGTTAATACCGGACAACGTTCTATAGTAGAACGGTATTTATCAAAAGCGCAAACAGAAGAAGCAACTTCGTATAAAGTTTTTTTTGCAGAACGGTTAAAGCAGTCTATCAATGAACTTTCAGTTATTATGGGAGTTTCTGAGGATAACTTTAGTTGTCCTGCCTTACCTAATAAAATTTCCCATTCATTGCATGAAAATAATGGAATAGAGTCAAGCCCATTGTTTACACGAGCACTTGCAAATGCGAGGGTTGCTGAAGAAAAATTAAAGCAAGAAAAAGCGGGCTATTATCCTGAAATTACCGCTGTTGCAAGTACTGGATATATGCAAAGGTCGCGTTTAGTACAAAGGCAAAATTATGCAGTAGGGGTGGGAATTAGTCTGCCACTCTTTGATTTAAATACCAGAGGTAAGGTTGATAGAGCTGAAGTAATTGCTTCGGAAAAAAATAAAGAAATTGAGTCTGAGAGGCAGTATTTAGAAGAGATAAATGCAAAGTTCGATGAAACTATCAAATCATCCCAAGTATTGTTAAACCATCTTGATGAAGAGTTAAAAATAGCAAATGAAGCTTTTGACTTAGCAAAAAAGC